>CANKHC010000008.1 GCA_947481595.1 Fidelibacterota bacterium | reverse complement strand
CGGCGTCGGGCTCGGCATCTTCACCGCCATCCGCCGCGACTCATGGGTTAGCCGCTGGATACTGGCGGTCTCGCTCGTAGGCGTGTCGTTGCCGACCTTCGTCATTGGCATCGGACTGATTTACCTCTTTGCCGTCACGCTGGGCTGGCTTCCGTCCTTCGGGCGTGGCGACGTCGTGCAACTGGGATGGTGGTCGACGGGCTATCTGACCGCCTCTGGACTGAAAGCCGTGATCCTGCCGGCCATAACACTTGGCCTATTCCAGATGACCTTTATTTTGCGGCTGGTGCGCGCCGAGATGCTTGAAGTCCTGGGGGCCGATTTCATCCGCACCGCGCGCGCCATGGGCCTGCGTGAGCGCACCATCAACACCCGCTATGCCCTCCGGAACGCTTCGCTGCCGGTCATCACCATCATCGGTTTGAAATTGGGCGAGTTGATCGCTTTCTCCATCGTCACCGAAAGCGTTTTCCAATGGCCGGGCATGGGCCTGTTGTTCATCCAGGCGGTGTCCTTCGCCGACGTGCCGATCATGGCGGCCTATCTGTTCCTGGTGGCTTTTGTTTTCGTTGCCATCAATCTCGCGGTCGATTTGCTCTACCTCGTGCTCGACCCGCGGCTGCGGACCAGCGCCGCATGAGCGACGTCAGCGCATCTCAACCGCTGCTCTGGCGGCGCTTCCGCAAGGCGCCGCTGGCGATCTTCGCTGCCGCCGTCACCGCGCTGATCGTGCTCGCAGCGACCTTCGCACCGCTGTTGGCGACACAGAATCCCTTCGACCCGGCGTCGCTCGATCTCGCCAACAGTCTTCTGCCGCCGGCGTGGACCGACGCGGGCGATGCGCGGTTTACACTCGGCACCGACGATCAAGGCCGCGACATGCTTTCGGCCCTCTTGTACGGCAGCCGCATCTCGCTCTTTGTCGGCTTGGCCGCGGTGGCCTTCGCCGCCGTGCTCGGTGTGGCGGTGGGATTGGTGGCAGGCTATACCGGCGGCTGGATCGACACCCTGGCGATGCGCGCCGCCGATGTGCAGCTGACCATTCCCGCCCTTTTGATTGCCCTGATGGTCGATGGTCTGGCGCGGGCGCTGCTGCCGCCCGCGAGCCACGACGCGGTGGCGATCTATGTTTTGATCTTTTCCATCGGCATCGCGGATTGGCCGCAGTATGCCCGCGTGGTGCGCGCCGCCACCGCCGTGCAGAAGACCTTGGGCTACGTCGCCGCCGCGCGTGTCATGGGGGTGAGTGCGCCGGTGATCGTCTGGCGCCATATCCTGCCTAACGTCTTGACCTCGGTGATAGTGCTGGCGACCTTAGGTTTGGCGCTGGCGATCATCTCCGAGGCGACGCTGAGTTTCTTGGGTGTCGGCATGCCGCCCACGGCCCCTTCGCTGGGCACCTTGATCCGCATCGGCAACAACTTTTTGTTCTCCGGCGAGTGGTGGATCACGTTATTTCCCTCCGCTGCCCTTGTGCTTCTTGCGCTGGCGGTCAATCTTCTCGGGGATTGGCTGCGCGATGCCTTGAACCCGAAACTGCGATGACAAAACACATTCACTGGGAGTGGATCGTCCTTGCCGCCACCGGCACGCTGCTGGTGACCATGGGCGTGCGCCAGTCCATGGGCCTGTTCATCGCCCCGATCAGTGTCGATACCGGTGTGACCGTCGCCACCATAAGTTTGGCCTACGCCATCGCCCAGTTCACCTGGGGCGCGGTACAGCCCGTCGCCGGGGCGATCGCAGACCGCTATGGCCCCAGCAAGGTGCTGATCGCCGGCGTGCTGATCCTGGCCCTTGGCAACGGCCTGACACCTTTTGTGCAGACCGGCACCGGGCTTGCCATCACGCTCGGCATCATCGCGGCCGCCGGATCGGGGGCAGCGAGTTTCTCGGTCCTGATCGGGGCCGCCGCAAAACTCCTGCCGCCGGAAAAACGCGGATTTGCCGGCGGTGTGATCAATGCCGGCGGCTCCTTCGGCCAGTTCGTCTTCGCGCCTATCCTGCAGCGCCTGATCACCGGCTTCGGCTGGACGAGCGCCATCTGGTTCACCGCCGCCGCCGCCGTTGCCGTCGTGCCGCTGGCTTTTGTCTTGCGCCGCCCGGCGGAAGCCGCACCCACCACAGCACCCGTCGGCGGCCTCGGCGGCGCGATCAAAACCGCCATGGCCGACCCGAGTTATTTGCTGCTGCACGCAGGCTTCCTCACCTGCGGTTTTCACATCGCTTTCCTGGTCACCCACCTGCCGGGCGAGATTGCCTTGTGCGGCTTGCCCGCCGGTGTGGCGAGCTGGTCGCTGGCGATCATCGGGCTGGCCAATATCGTCGGCAGCCTTGCCACCGGCTGGGGTGTCACGCGCTTCCAGTCGAAGAATTTGCTGTTCGGGATGTACGCGGCCCGCGCGCTGTTGATCTTGGCCTATCTCGCGGCTCCCAAGACCGCCACGACTTTCTATATTTTTGCCGCCGGCCTCGGCGTCACCTGGCTCGCGACCGTGCCGGCGACCGCGACGGTGGTGAACAAGCTGTTTGGCGCGCGTTACCTTTCCACACTCTTTGGTCTGACATTGGTGTCGCATCAAATCGGCGGTTTCTTCGGCGCCTATCTGGGAGGCCTCGCCATCACCAATTTCGGTTCCTACGATTGGATGTGGTATGCAGACGCCGCCCTGGCGGCCGCCGCGGCCCTGTTCAACCTGCCGATCCGCGAGCCGCTGCGGGAAGCCCATGCTGCTTGAGTCTCGGCCTCGCGTTCTCACATCCGCATGAGCACCTTCCAAGAAGCCGCAAGTCTTTACCAGCAGGGTCGCGCGCCCGAGGCGCAAGCCCTGTGCGAAGAGATTGTTCGGCGCGAGCCGTTTAATGTCGGTGCGCTGCATCTGCTGGGGCTGATCCTCTATCAGGCGGGCGACGCCAAGCGCGGCGCGGGGCTGATCGGCCAAGCCGTGGATCTCAATCCTAACGACGCCCTGGTGCAGAGCAACCTCGCCGCCGCACTGACGGCCAGCGGCGCCTTCGCCAAAGCCATTCGCGCGGCGGATGCCGCCATCGCGCTCAATCCGCAGATGGCGCGCGCCCATAGCAACCGTGATGCCGCGATCATCAACTGGGCCAAAAGCCTGAAGAACGACGCGGCCGTTGCCTTGAAAACCGGCCGGATGGATATCGCGCACGATGCCCTGACCGCAGCTTTGCACTTGGCGCCCATCGATCACGATGTGCGCGTGAGCTTGGGCATCCTGCAATTGCAGCGCGGCAACTACGCGGAGGGTTTTGCCAACTACGAGGCGCGCTGGGAGAGCGGCTGGCTGAACCTGCCGCAGCGCGGGTTTGCCCCGCCGCAGTGGAGCGGTGAAGACATCAAAGGCAAAACCATCCTGCTGCACAACGAACAAGGTTATGGCGACGCCCTTCAGTTCGCGCGCTATGCGCCGCTGGTGGCCGCGCGCGGCGCCACCGTCATCCTGGAAGTCGAGAAGGCGCTGGTTCCTCTGCTGAAACAATTGCCCGGCGTGAGCGCCACCATCGCACGAGGTGACGAATTGCCGCGGCTTGACGTCCACGCGCCGCTTATCAGCCTGCCCTTCGCCTTCAAGACCACGCTCAAGAATATCCCGGCTTCCCCACATTACCTTAAAGCCGATCCTGCCAAGGTCGCGGCCTGGGCGGCGCGGCTGGGGGCCAAGGCGCGCCGCCGCATTGGTTTGACCTGGAGCGGCAACGCCGGCCAAGCCAACGATGCCAACCGTTCGATCGTCCTCAAGGACTTCGCCGCCGCGCTGCCGCCGGGGTTCGACTACATCAGCCTGCAAAAGGACGTGCGCCCAGCGGATCTCGAAGCGTTGCGCGCACGCCCCGACATCCGCCATTTCGGCGATGAACTCAAAGACTTCAGCGACAGCGCCGCACTCTGTGAACTGACCGACGAAGTGATCACGGTTTGCACCAGCACCGCACATCTCGCCGGCGCCTTGGGCAAACCGACGACGGTGCTTCTGTGCTTCGATCCCTGCTGGCGTTGGCTTTTGGAACGCAGCGACAGCCCCTGGTATCCGAGCGTTTCGCTCATACGCCAGGAAAAGCCCGGCGATTGGGCGGGCGTGCTGGCGCGTGTCCGCGACGTGGTGGCGGGAAAGGGCGCGACAACGAAATTTTGAGTTGATTGATTTGCCGGCGCAAAAAATCTAGTTTCCGCCCGAACACACGAGGCGGGGCATGGGGCCTGGTTGCAGGAACCCATGATCCAATCCAAGACATTTCCAAACTTTGGCGCGGCGTCGATTCTGGCGCTGTTGCTGGCCGGCTGTTCGTCCTCAAGCGCGATCCCGTCCGCGAGCGGGCTCAATCCGGTGACGCCCGCAACGCCAACAACGCCGTCCGTCCCGACGACTCCCAACACACCCGATCCGCCAGCGCCGCCGCAGCCACCGGCGCAGCTGACCATGCGCACGTTGCCCTCGGGTCACGTGATTGATTTCACCCCGCACGCGGGATTGGAGTCGATGGGAATGTCCTTTCAAGGCGAAGGAAGCCTCAACGCCGCTCCGGTGCCGCCGTCGGGTTATAAATTTGACAACCTGACGCCGTACAGCTTGTCCGACGCGGTGATCGATTTGTCCCGCAGCAACGCTGGTTCGCATTCCACTTCAGTATGCGTGCGGTGCATTGGTCTCGGCATGGGTCGCGCGAACTTTGTCGTGGTCGTCACCGGCGGGGCTGAAACATCGTTGAACTATTCCACCTACGGCGTGTGGGCCAACTATGACTTCATCTTCCCCCGCCATGTCCAAGGAGTTTTCGCCGGCGGCATTCCCACGGCGGCGGGCGACAGACCGGCGAGCGGCAGCGCCACCTATCTCGGCAAAGCCACCGGCTTCGCGGCTTTTGCCGGTGGTGGAGGCAATTTTTCCTGGGACGGCAACGTCTCGCTCGCCGCCGACTTCTCTGCCAACACCATCAGCGGCTGGGTCAGCGGCATCACGGCGACGAGGGTGATCGAGTACCTCACCCCGGCGGCGGCCGTTACGGGCAGCGTCAACGACATCCGGCTCTCGGGCGGTACGATCAGCGGCACCAGCTTCACCGGCGCGGCGGCGGCGATCGACCTTCCGCCCGGCAGCCCGGGGATCAACATCAGCGGAAGCAGCGGATCTTTCGGCGGTGCGTTCTACGGTCCGGGGGCGGCGGAAGCAGCGGGCTCGCTCGCGCTGACGGGGCCAAGCGTCAACGTCATCGCCTCCTTCGGCGCAGCGAAATAACGGAGATAAAAAAACGCGCCGTGAAGGCGCGTCATTTTATGTGGGTGGTGGAGCTGAGCGGGATCGAACCGCTGACCTCGTCATTGCGAACGACGCGCTCTCCCAACTGAGCTACAGCCCCGAGCCACACCATGCGGAAGGTTGGGCCCCCGCAAAACGGGCCGGAGAATGGGTCGAAAGGCCCGGGAAGTCAAGGCGAAGCATGGCTGCGTGAATGTAGGGTAACAGCCTGTTTTGATGATTGTTTTGCGGCTTCGGGGCACCTTGCGCGGGTCCGGTTGGCTCAGTAGGGTAGCCGTTATGAACACGGTTCTGATTCCTCTGCTGCAAGTCGTGAGCGTCGCCCTCGACCTTTACAAGTGGGTGATCATCATCTGGGTGGTGCTGAGCTGGTTCGTCGCTTTCGGCGTGGTCAACACCCGCAACCAGTTCGTCAGCATGATCGGCCGCGCCCTCGAAGGCCTGGTCGAGCCGGCCTTGCGCCCGATCCGCCGCCGCGTGCCGTCCTTCGGCAATGTCGACATCTCGGCGGTGATCCTGTTCCTGATCATCCTGTTCCTTCAGCTGGTCATCGGCCGCGTCATTATCGCCCTGGCGGCTTGAGCTTCTTTCGCGCCGATAAAGACGGTCTGGTCATCACCGCGCGCGTGACGCCGAAAGCCTCGCGTGATGCCGTCACTGGGGTGATGCCCACGCCGGAAGGCTTTGCCCTTAAGATCGCCGTCACCGCGCCCGCCGATAAAGGCAAAGCCAACGCCGCCGTCTGCGCGCTGTTGGCGAAAACATTCAAGGTTGCTAAAAGCAGCGTCGCCGTCGTGAACGGCGAAACCGATCGGCGCAAAGTACTGCGGGTCCAGGGCGATCCCGCCGCACTTGCCGCCATCGCGGAAGGGTTAAGGACATGACGGCAGCGGTCATCGACGGCAAGGAAGCGGCGGCGCGGCTCAAAGAGGGCATCGCCAAGGCGGTGGGCGAGCTGAAAAGCAAACACGGCATCGTGCCTGGCCTCGCGACCATCCTGGTGGGCGAAGATCCGCCGAGCCAGGTCTATGTCGCCAGCAAGCAGAAGATGGCCCACGCGCTTGGCATGCATTCGGTGCAGCACAACCTCCCGGCTTCAACCAGCGAGGCTGACCTGCTGGCCTTGGTGCGGCGCCTGAACGACGATCCGGCGATCCACGGCATCCTGGTGCAGATGCCGGTGCCCAAGCAGATCGATACTTTCAAAGTGATCACGACGACCTCCGTGGCCAAGGACGTCGACGGCCTGCACCCCGAGAGCGCCGGGCGCCTCCTGAACGGCGGCGAGGCCCTGGTGTCGTGCACGCCGCTGGGCTGCCTGATGCTGCTGAAGGAAGCTGTCGGCGACTTGACCGGAAAGAATGCGGTCGTGGTCGGGCGCTCCAACCTGGTGGGCAAGCCGGTGGCCAACCTGCTGCTCAATGAAAATTGCACGGTGACCATCGCGCACTCCAAGACCAAGGATCTGCCGGCGGTGTGCCGCAGCGCCGATATCCTGGTGGCCGCCGTCGGGCGCCGCGAAATGATCCGCGGCGACTGGATCAAACCCGGCGCGGTGGTGATCGACGTCGGCATCACGCGCGTGCCTAATCCCGGCGGCAAAGACAAGCTGGTGGGCGACGTGGCTTACGACGAGGCGGTGAAGGTCGCGGGTGCTGTGACGCCGGTGCCGGGCGGCGTCGGGCCCATGACCATCGTCTGCCTGATGCTGAATACGCTGAAAGCCTGCTGCCAGCAGCACGGGATCAGCGACGTGCCGGTGCCCACGCGCCTGCCGCCGCGCGCTTAAGACCGCCTGACGTTCAAAACCTCGTTAAGTACGCGCTGGCGGTAGGCCTCGACAGCAGGGCCTGCTCCGGGCTCGGCCAACGATTGCAAAATCAGCAAAGCGATATCAACCGATCCGCACAGTTCATGCATGAGTGCTGCCAACATCATCCGCCGCGCGACAGGCAGGTCGCCAAGCGTGGTGAGGTCGCGGATATACATGGCATCACCCCAAAGGGTCTGGTTGAGGCCTAAGACGGACGCGTCGGTTGTTTGAAGCGGCCATACAAACCGGCGCGCGAGCGTTCCAAACACATGAAATTGAAAGCCGGCGCCGCGTAAAAAGGTGTCAACGTCGGCGAAGAGCGGCTGGCCCTTGTACAGCGGCAGAAACTCCACTTCCGTCAGGATGACGAGCGTGTCCTTGAGGAGGTCTCCAGCACCTTTCAGCACATCCAGCTCGGCGCCTTGCACATCCAGCTTCAGGAAATCGATGCGCTCAATCTCCTTGATGGAATCCAGCCGCCTGGTCTCGACGGCGTGCGTGTTCCGCAGACGCATGAACGGCGCAACGTCGGGGAAGAAGTTGAGCAGCGGCTCGTTGGGCGGGTAGAGCGATCCGCACGCCGGCGCTTCGGCCTCGTGGAAGGTCGCAGGTTCGCCCGATCCGATGACATGCGGAAAGAAGCGATGGGGTTCGCCCAACTTTCCGCGCAAGGCGTCGAGGCCTTCGGGGTTCGGTTCAAAAGCGGTCAGGCGTCCGCGTTCGGATGTGATGAGCGGCGCGTAGATTTCCTCAACACCGGGCAGCGGCAGTGCACCGACATCGACGACCTCAATGCGCTCAACGGCCGGGAACACGTCGAAGAAGCTGAACATCCGGGGCATGGTTCAGAACTTCGAGAAATTAGAATTTCGAGAAGTCGGGTGCGCGCTTTTCGAAGAAGGCGGTCGCGGCCTCCTGGAATTCCGCCGACTTGAGGCAGTCAGAGAACAACTCGTTCTCCAGCTCGATGCGCGTGGCGATCTCGCCGAGGTTGCCGCGCATCAAGGCCTTGGTCTGGCGCAAGGCGGCCGGCGGCTTGCCGGCAAGCACTTTTGCCTTGGCCATGGCGTGGGTCATCACGTCGGCCGGAGCCAGCACGGCGTTGAGCAGGCCCAAGGCTAGGGCTTTGTCGGCGGTGAAGGGCTCGCCCATCATCAACAGGTCGGCGGCGCGCACGTGACCGATGAGGCGCGGCAACAGCAGCGACGACGCGAACTCAGGCACGGCGGCGAGATTCACAAAGGGCATCTGGAAGCGGGCCCCTTGCGCGGCGTAGGCGAGATCGCAGTGCAGCAGCAAGGTCGTTCCGACACCGATCGCCAAGCCGTTGACGGCGGCGATGATCGGCTTGGGGAAATTGGAAAAGACGCGCAGGAACTCGATCACCGGCCCGCCGGAGACATTCTGATTGGCGATGAAGTCCTTGAGGTCGTTGCCGGCGGTAAAGGAATCTTCGGAGCCGGTGATGATCACCACGCGCACGCCGGGATCGTCGGCGGCGGCGCTCAAGGCCGAGGTCACCGCCGCATACATCGCGGACGTGAGCGCGTTCTTCTTGTCGGCGCGATTGAAGCGGATGGTGAGGACCTTGTCGGCAACTTCCGTGGCGACGTGGTCCATGATCCGCTCCTACTTCTTCTGTTTTGCCATGGTGCCCAAGCGCAGGCGCAGCGCATTGAGCTTGATGAAGCCTTCGGCGTCGAACTGATTATAGACCGAGTCTTCCTCAAAGGTGACGTAATCCATGCGGTAGAGCGAATTGGGCGACTTGCGGCCGACAACGCTGGCCATACCCTTGAACAGCTTCAGGCGCACCACGCCGTTGACCCAGGTCTGGGTCTGGTCGATGGCGGCCTGGAGCATCTCGCGCTCGGGGGCGAACCAATAGCCGGTGTAGATCATCTTGGCATAGCGCGGCATCAGCTCGTCCTTGAGGTGCATGGCCTCGCGGTCCAGCGTGATCGACTCCATCGCGCGGTGGGCGACGTGCAGCAGGGTGCCGCCCGGACATTCATAGACGCCGCGGCTTTTCATGCCGACGTAGCGGTTCTCGACCAGGTCGAGACGGCCGACACCGTGTTTGCCGCCGAGCTTGTTGAGTTCCGCGAGCAAATTGGCGGGCGAGAGCTTCTTGCCGTTGACGGCCACGGCGTCGCCTTTGGCGAATTCGATCTCGACGTATTCGGGTTGGTCCGGCGCCTTCTCGGGCGAGACGGTGAGGCGGAACATATCGTCGTCGGCTTCCTGCCACGGATCTTCCAGGGCTTTGCCTTCGTAGGAGATGTGCAGGAGGTTGGCGTCCATGGAGTACGGCGCCGCGCCGCGTTTGTCCTTGGGGATCGGGATCTGATGCTTCTCGGCGTAGTCGATCATCTGGGTGCGCGAGGTCAGGTCCCATTCGCGCCAGGGGGCGATGACTTTGACGTCGGGCTTGAGCGCATAGGCGGTGAGCTCGAAGCGCACCTGGTCGTTGCCCTTGCCGGTGGCGCCGTGGGAGATGGCGTCGGCGCCGGTCTCGTTGGCGATGTCGATCAGGCGCTTGGCGATCAAGGGACGGGCGATGGAGGTGCCGAGCAGGTAGACGCCTTCATAGAGGGCATTGGCGCGGAACATCGGGAACACGAAATCGCGGACGAACTCTTCCTTGAGATCGTCGATGTAGATTTCCTTGATGCCCATGAGCTCGGCTTTCTTGCGGGCGGGCTCGAGCTCCTCGCCTTGGCCAATGTCGGCGGTGAAGGTGACGACCTCGCAGTTCTTCTCGACCTGCAGCCAGCGCAGGATGATGGAGGTGTCGAGACCGCCGGAGTAGGCCAGCACGACCTTCTTTGCTTTCGCCATGGGAGCACGCCTTCCTGAGAGAATCCGTCAAATCGGCGCGCAGTATAGGCAGGGCGATTGCCGGGGCAAGTGACGGTTTTGGCGGGGAAAAGGCTTAGAAATCCACCGCGATGCGTGCGGCGTAGCGGCGCGGCGGGGTGGGGTAGAGGCTGCCCGAGGCGCCGTCGGCGCGCCAGCCGTAGTCGTTGAGGATATTGAGCACCTGGGTGCGTAGGGTGGCGTTCACGTCTCTGATCTTGAAGGCGTAGCGCAGGCCGAAGTCGACGGGTGCGGAGGCCGGCACGCGGAAGGTGTCCAAGCGGTTGGCGTAGTGGGCGGAGGTCGCCTTCATCTGCACGTCGGCGGAGAGGCCGCGCCAGCTCCTGGGGCCGTACTGGACGCTCAAGGTGTAGACGGCGGGCGGAAGGCCGGGGGGAATGGGACCGATCAGGCCGCGGTCGACCGACGAACCGGTCACGCGCGCTTTGATGAGCACCGCACCAGCGACGACGGTGAGGCCGGGGATCGCCTGGCCCGTGAGCGACAATTCGATGCCTTGGTGATCGCGGTCGCCGACGGCGGTGAAGACGTTGGCGGCGTCGCGGTCGTAATAGGGTTTCTTGACCTCGAAGACGCCGGCGACAAGGCTGAGCGTTGGCGTGATGCGGTAGCGCAGGCCGGCGTCGACTTGGCTGGTGATATCGGCGGGCACGGGTGAGCCGCGGTTGACGGCGTTGTCGGGCGCCGTGCCGAACTCCTCGAGGCCGCGGGTGTAGCTGGCGTAGAAGGCGAGCGCAGGCGTGGGCGTGACGGAGACGCTGGCGTTGTAAAGCCAGGGCGCGCTTTTGGTCGTGGCGGTAGCGGCGACGGCCTCGCGGCCGATGGTGCGGCGGTAGAAACTTTTTTGCAGGCCCAGACTGAACTCGCCGACGCGCGCCCACTGGCCGACATAGGTCACGCCCGGCGTGATCTGGCGCAGGGCTTCGGTGTCGCGCGGGCCGTGCACATAGGCGGGCTCGGTGATGGGCGGTACCACACCGATGGTGGCCGGGCCGAAGGAGGCATTCGCCGCGCCGCTGAACAGGCGCAGCGAATCCCGTCCGCGCACGGCCATGTAAACGGTGTGGCGGTAATTGCCTTGCGTGAAGACGCCGGCGGCGCGCAGTTCGCCGGAGGTGGAAGCGCCTTTGGTCGTCGGGAAGGAGAGGATATCGAGCTGGCCTATGCCGTCGTTCTGCACGTTGCGGTAAAAGATCGCGTGGTTGTTGAGGCGCCGCGTGTCGGAGCGGAACAGCGCCGTCTCCAGGCGCCAGCCATCGAACGGCCTCGCGCGGGCGATAACGCCCAGGGTGTATTCACGGTAGGTGTTGCTCGCCCAGTCCGGTCCGAAATATTTACGGCGCTGGAAGGCGGGCGGCAGTGCATTGCTTGCCGGAAAGATCTGCGGCTGCACGTGATTGTTGAAGCCCCAGGTGTAGTAAAGCAGCGGAATGATTTCGATGGTCTCGCGCGGTCGCCACCGCAGCAGCCCGGCGACGGCAGCGGAAGCGTTGGGTCCACCGTAGTCGCTGCGAGCGGGCACGTAAGTGGTGCCGCCGGCGAAACCCAAAGTGCTGGTGAGGGGCATGGAAACGTCGAGGGAGCGTTGGTTAGCGCCGCCGAGATCCTGGTACTGGGCACCTACACTGACGATGGTTTTGTCCGCCGGCATGATCAGCGCGGTGTTGGCGATGCCGGTGGGTGCGGGGAACGGATAGGACTGCGCCGAGATGCCGACATGCATGCTTTGGCTGCGCTGCAGGCGCATGCCGACGAAGGCCTGCTGGTCGAAGTAAAGCCCCTCGATGCGAATGTTGCCGGCGCGGACGGGGTCGAAGCCACGCGCGTCGCGCGAGCTGTAAAGCCCCACGCCCTCCACGCCCACGCGTGTGCCAAAGGCGTCCTCGGCGTCGTCAAAGACATTCTCGCCGGCGCGTTGCGCCAAGGCTGGTGCGCCGGAGAATAGCGCGAGGGCGGCACAGCAGCGCGCGAGATGACGGTGCCTGCTCACAGGTCAGCCGCCAAGCGCAGGTAGTAGCGCCGCATGCCCGTAGGATAGAGGCTGCCCGAAGCTGGTTCGAGCTTCCAGGCATAGGCGGCGGTGACGTTGAGAACCTGGAAGCGAATGCTCGCGTTCGCGCCGAAGGCCTTGAAGATGTAGCGCGTGCCAAGATCGATCGTGGCCGAGGCCGGAATGCTGAAGGTGTTTGTGCGGTTGACGTATTCCGCGGCTGAGCGTTTGAACTGGGCGTCGACGGAGAAGCCTTTCCACGCGGCAGGGCCGTACTGGAGGTTCGCGGTGTAAACCGAAGCCGGCACTCCGGTGGGAACCTTGCCGATTTGGCCGCTGGCAACATTGGGTCCGGTGACGCGGGCTTTGAGCAGCACGGCGCCGGCGACGAGGCTCAAACCGGGGGCGAGTTGGCCGGTGAGCGAGGTCTCGATGCCCTTGTGGCTGCGGTTGCCGACCCGGCCGTAGACATTGACGAGATCGCGGTCGAAATAGGGTTTGCGCACTTCGAAGAGACCGACCATGAAGCGCAGGTTATTCAAGACGCGGTAGCGCAGGCCGGCGTCGAATTGTTCAGTGATGTCGGCAGGCATCGGCGCGCCGCGATTGACGGCGTTGTCGGGCGCAGTGCCGAATTCCTCGAGACCGCGCGTGTAGCTGCCATACAAAGCCAGGCGCGGCGTGGGTGTCACGGAAATCGTGCCGTTATACAGCCAGGGCCGGCTGGTGGTTGTGAGCGGGCTCACCGTCTCGCGCCCGAAACGACGGCGGTAAAAAGCCTTCTGCAGGCCGATCGAAAATTCGCCGACGCCAGCCCACTGGCCGAAATAAGTCGCGCCCGGTGTGAGCTGGCGCACGACGTCCTTATCGCGCGGACCGAAGGTATAGGTGGGTTCGACTTGCGGCTGGTAAATGCCGATGACGGCCGGGCCGAAGGACGCGGAGCTGGCGCCGCCGAACAGCCGTTCAATGTTACGGCCGCGCAAAGTGAAGTGGACGGTGTGGCGGTAGTCGCCGGCGGTGTAAACGCCCGACGCGCGAACCTCGCCAGACATCGAATCCGAGCGGCCCCGTGGTGAGGCCAGGATGTCGAGGTTCGCGGTGCCGTCGGCTTGTGTGTTGCGATAGAAGATCGCATGGCTGACGGGGCGCTGATCGTCGGAGCGGAAAAGGCCCGCCTGCAGGCGCCAATGCGGCGTCGGGTTCCCGCGCGCGATGATGCCGTACGTGAAATCGTCGGCCTGTCGGTTGGCCCAGGTTTGCCCGAAGAATCGGCGGCGGTGAAAGGCCGGCGGCAGGAAATTGCCGGCGGTGAAGATCTGCGGCTGCACCCATTGCTCGATCACCTTGTTGTAGTTGCCGAAGGGGATGAGCTCAAAGTTGTCATTGGGCCGCCAGCGCAAGAGCCAGCCCGTGGCGGCGTTGTAGTTGCGGCCCCCCCACTCATTGGTGTTGGGCGAGAAGACCACGCCACCGACGAGTCCGAGCGTTGGCGAAAGCGGCGTGGAAATATCAATCGAGTGCTGGTTAGCGCCGCCGTGGTCCTGGTGGGTGATCTGAAAGCTCAGAATGTGCTCATTGCCGGGCAAGACGAGCGAGAGGTCGGCGATGCCGGTGGGTGCGGGCAACGGATAGGACTGAGCCGAAATGCCCACGTGCATGGTGGTGCTGCGGTTGAGCCGGCCGCCGAAGGCGCCCTGCTGGTCGAAGTAGAGGCCCTCGAGCCGGACATTGCCCGCTTGGGAGGGGTCGAAGCCGCGGGCATCGCGCGAGCTGTAAAGGCCAAGCCCCTCATTCCCGACCCGCGTGCCGAAGGCGTCCTCGGCGACGGCATAAGCGTTTTCGTCAATGCGTTGGGCAAGCGCGGGCAGAGCACAAAACAACGTGCCTGCTGCCGCGAGCGAAAGCCATGACGGTTGTTGGCAGCGCACGTCAGCTCCCCCCTTCTGCATGCGATGGCATGGACTGTAACGGACTAAGTCCGGATAACAAGGCGGGGCGGCGGATATGGCCTAGAATTTAAAGAATGGCCTCTTTTTGCGCTCACATCACAGGCGCGGCCGCGCGT
The DNA here is from genome assembly GCA_947481595.1 of Fidelibacterota bacterium. Lineage (GTDB taxonomy): Bacteria > Pseudomonadota > Alphaproteobacteria > Rhodospirillales > Rhodospirillaceae > SHVO01. The sequence goes on along the minus strand of CANKHC010000008.1, from coordinate 22,491 downwards.
GCTACCGTTCACCCGGGCAATGCGGGATAACGTATGAGCACACCAGGATCAGGCGAAGGGAGCAATTCGGCCGTTTCGCGCCGCGTCTTCCTTGCAGCCGGCGCGGCACTTCCGGCGCTGTCCTGGTTTCCGGCCGCCGCCCAGACCCCATCGCCCTTTACCGTGATCGAAGCGCGCATCGGCGGGCGCGTCGGGGTAGCGGCGCGCGATCTTGCTACCGACAAGCGGCTGTCCCACCGCGCCGACGAACGCTTCGCCATGTGCTCGACATTCAAGTGGGTACTGGCTGCGGCGGTTTTGGAGAAGGTCGATCGGGGCACGTTGGAATTGGATCGCCAGATTAGGTTTGGGCCTGCAGACCTGCTCGATCATGCCCCGGTCGTCAAAGCCCACGCGGCCGACAGCATGCTCACGGTCGAAACCCTGTGCGGTGCCATTGTCGAGGTCAGCGACAACACCGCGGCCAACCTTCTTTTGCAGCAGATCGGTGGGCCTGAAGGATTGACGGCCTTCGTGCGGCGCCTCGACGACAGCGTCACGCGGCTGGACCGTAATGAACCGGCACTCAACACCAATCTGCCCGGCGATCCGCGCGATTCCACATCGCCGAACGCGATGATTGGGTTGTTGCAGCGCATTCTCATTGGCGATGCGCTTGCGGATGGAGCCCGCGACAAGCTCGCCGGCTGGATGAAAAATTGTACGACCGGCCTGGCGATGCTGCGCGCAGGCCTCCCCAAGAACTGGCATGTCGGCGACAAGACCGGGCGCGGGGCGAACTACGCGGTCAATGATATGGCCATTGCCTGGCCGCCGAACCGCCGACCGATCCTGATCGCGGCATATTTGAGCGGGTCAAACGCTGACGACGATACGCTGAACGCCGCCCATGCCGACATCGCGCGCGCGGTCGCGGCGGCTTTCGCTTAGACGGAAGATTCCTTCTCCGCCCACATGACCTTGGCCGCTTCAGCCTCTGCTGCGGCGCGCTCGCGGCTTTCTTTCGCCGACAGGCGCTCGCTGTCGGTCTTGAGCTGGCCGCAGGCGGCGAGGATGTCGCGGCCGCGCGGCGTGCGGATGGGTGCGGTGAAGCCTGCGTCCCACAGCGTCTGCGCGAAGGAGTCGATGGTGGCGGCGTCAGAGCATTCGTAAGGCGTGCCCGGCCAGGGATTGAACGGGATCAGGTTGAACTTGCAGGGGATATCTTTGACCAGCTTGATCAGCGCGCGGGCGTGGGCAGGCGTATCGTTGAGGCCCTTGAGCATCACGTACTCGAACGTGATACGCCGGGCGTTGCTGGCGCCGGGGTAATCGCGGCAAGCCTGCATCAGCTCTTTCAGCGGATACTTCTTGTTGATTGGCATGATCACCGAGCGCGTGTCGTCGTCGGGGGCATGCAGCGAGATGGCGAGGTTGACGCCGAGCTCGGCGCCGCAGCGGCGGATCTCGGGGACCACGCCGGAGGTCGAGAGCGTGATGCGGCGTTTGCCGACCGCGATGCCGTCGTTGGCCATGATGATCTTCAGGGCGGTGGCGACGTTGTCGAAGTTATAGAGCGGCTCGCCCATGCCCATCATGACGATGTTGGAGAGCATGCGCCGTTCGTCGGTCGGTGTCGGCCACTCGCCGTAGCTGTCGCGCGCCAGCATGAACTGGCCGACGATCTCGGCGGGCGTGAGGTTGCGCACCAGGCGCTGGGTGCCGGTGTGGCAGAAACGGCAGGTGAGCGTGCAGCCGACCTGCGAGGACACACAGACCGCGCCGCGGTCGTCCTCGGGAATGAAAACGGTCTCGGCTTTCTGGCCGTCGTCGAATTGCACCAGCCACTTGCGTGTGCGGTCGGTGGAGGTCTGTTCACGCGCCACAGTGGGACGTGCGACGACGAAATGGTTTTCGAGCTTGGCGCGGAGGTCTTTCGAGAGATCGGTCATCGCCGCGAAGTCGCGCGCGCCGCGGTGATAGATCCAGTGCCAGACCTGTTTGGCGCGGAAGGGCTTTTCGCCGAGGGCGGCGAAAGCTTCACCCAAAGCCGCGCGCGACAGCCCCACCAGATTGGTGCGGGTTTCCGTGCTTACTTCTGCGCGTGCTGAATCGGGCGACATGAGCCAGGAGCTAAGCCTTCTCAGGCTTTCCGGCAAGCGCTGGAAAATTAAGTAGTAGTAACAGCTACTTACGCCGATGGATGGAAAGGTCCGTGATGCGGGGTTTTGGGCCGCAAAGGGCGCATTCAGGGTCGGGGCGGACCTTCACTTGGCGCATGGAGGCGTTGAGGGCATCAAAGATCAACAGGCGACCGGCCATGCTTTCGCCGATGCCGAGGATTTCTTTCAGCACTTCGGTGGCCTGTAGTGTGCCGAGCACACCGGCGACGGCGCCGAGCACGCCCGCTTCGTCGCACGATGGAATTTGTCCCGGCGGCGGGGCTTCGGGATAGATGCAGCGGTAGCAGGGGCAGGGTTTCTCGGCCGTCGAGGCGTGCGGCTTGAAGGTCGCGAGCTGGCCGTCGAAGCGCAGCACGGCCGCCGACACCAGAGTCTTCTTGGCGAAGAAACACGCGTCGTTGACGAGAAAGCGCGTCGGGAAATTGTCGGAGCCGTCGGCGACGATGTCATAGCCGCCGATCAGGGAGGTGGCGTTGTCCACCGTCAGGCGCATCTTGTGTTCGATGATGGCCACATCGGGATTGAGATCGGCGACGGCCTGTTTGGCGCTGGTGACCTTGTCGATGCCGATGCGCGATGTAGTGTGCGCGATCTGGCGCTGAAGGTTGGAGAGATCGACCTTGTCGTCATCGACGATGCCGATGGTGCCGACACCGGCGGCGGCGAGATAGACGATCAGCGGAGAGCCGAGCCCTCCGGCGCCGACCACCAGCACCTTGGCGTTCAGCAGCTTCTCCTGACCGACGCCGCCGACTTCCTGCAGCAGGATGTGGCGGGCGTAGCGGTGAATTTGCGATTCAGTAAAGTCCATCAGGCCTTGTGCACACCCGTCGAGCCGAAGCCGCCCGCGCCGCGCGACGTATCGGCCAGTTCTTCTTTTTCTTCCCACATGATCATGCGCACGGGTGCCACCACCATCTGCGCGACGCGAAGGCCGCGTGTGACAGTGAAGGGCTCCTTGCCGTGGTTGATGAGGATCACGCCGACTTCGCCGCGATAGTCTGCGTCGATGGTGCCGGGCGAGTTCAACACCGTGACGGCGTTCTTGGCGGCGAGCCCGGAGCGCGGGCGCACTTGAGCTTCGAAACCCTCGGGCAGCGCAATGACAAAACCGGTGGGGATGATGGTGTGGGCGCCGGGCGCGATCACCACATCGCCGGCGACGGCGGCGCACAGGTCCATGCCGGCGGCGTGCTGGGTTTGATAGGCGGGCAGCGGCAGGCCCTCGCCACTGGGCAAACGCTTGATGGCGACGGCGGTCACGACGGGCATGGAAACCTCTTTAAATTTGGTCGCATTTTCTGCGGCGAACCGGTGTCCACTTCGCCGGAAAATGCTCTTAGAACTTCGAAATGAACGTAGCGATACGTTCGGCCAGTCTTTCAGCCACCGCGCGTTTGCGCAAGGTGGGCCAGCTTTCTTCGCCCTCGGCCGTGACCAGATGTACGGTGTTGCTATCGCCGCCGAAGGCGCCGCTGCCGGGCGAGACATCGTTGGCCACGACCCAATCGCATTTTTTCTTGGCGCGCTTGGCTTTGGCGTTGGCGATCAGATTCTCGGTCTCGGCGGCAAAGCCGACGACAAGCCGCGGACGGTTGGGACCGGGCGCGGAGAGTGTCGCGAGAATATCGGGATTTTCCGTCAGGGTGAGTGCCGGCGTCTTGCCGGCTTCCTTTTTCATTTTCTGCGCGGCTGCCGGCGGCGACCAGTCAGCGACGGCGGCGGCGCACACCGCGATATCAACGGGCAGAGCTTCGCTGCAAGCCTTCATCATTTGCTTGGCGGTTTCGACATGGACGACTTTCACGCCATCGGGATCGCGCTCGGCGGTGGGGCCTGCCACCAACGTGACGGCTGCTCCCAGTTCCGCAAGGGCGGCGGCCACCGCGTGGCCCTGTTTGCCGGACGAGCGGTTGGCGATGTAGCGCACCGGGTCTATCGGCTCATGTGTAGGACCAGAGGTGACCAGCGCGCGGTAACCGGACAGCGGTCCACGGCCCTCGCCCTTCTGAAAGAACTGTGTCAGTGCCGCGATGATCTCGGGCACCTCCGCCATACGGCCGTTGCCGACTTCGCCGCAGGCGAGATCGCCGGCACTTGGACCCACGACGCGCACGTCGCGCGCCTTGAGGGTGGCGAGGTTGGCTTGCGTGGCCGGATGCGTCCACATCATCACGTTCATGGAGGGCGCGATCATCACCGGCTTGTCGGTGGCGAGCAGCGCGGTGGTGGCGAGGTCGCCGGCAAGGCCGCCCACCATCTTGGCCATGATGTCGGCGGTGGCGGGGGCGACGAGAATGATGTCGGCCTCGCGCGACAAACGGATGTGGCCCATCTCGGCCTCGTCCTTGAGGTCGAAGAGGTCCTGGTAGCACTTGTCGCCCGAGAGCGCGGCGAGGGTCAGCGGGGTGACGAACTGTTCGCCGGCCTTGGTGAGGATGCAGCGCACGGAGGCGCCGCGCTCGCGCAGGCGTCTGATCAGGTCAGGCGCCTTCACGGCGGCGATCCCGCCGGCGACGATCAAAAGAATGCGTTTGTTTTCGAGCACGCGGAATTCCAGGCAGAAAACACGAGCTTAAAGTATAGATCGCAAGGCCTTAACGGAACATGAGCGCCGCGAGTAGCGCCGCCGCCACGACCCACGGCGCCCACAGGGCAAAGCGCGCCATACGCCGTTGGCTGGTGCCCTCGCCGCGGATGGCCCGCGCGGTATCGGGGTGCAGCTTGAGCCCGCCTTTGGCCATATCGGCGGTGAGGCCGTCGACGCGCTCGATGATATGGGGAATCTTCTCCAAGGTCGCAATGGTGGTGCTGATCGCGTCCTGAACCTTGCCGGCGGGGCCTAAGCGTTCGCGCATCCAGTCCTCGATCAAGGGCCTCGCCAATTCCCACATGTTGACGTTCGGCGCCAGCGTGCGGCCCACGCCTTCGGCCAGCAGCATGCTCTTTTGCAGAAGAAGCAGCTGCGGCTGGGTCTGCATCTCGAAGGTTTCGGTGATGGCAAAAAGCTGGCCGAGCAGGCGTGCGATAGAGATGTCGGCAATGGGTTTTCCGAGGATGGGCTCGGCGATGGTGCGGCAGGCTTGCGCGAAGGCATCGACGTTTTTGTGCGCCGGCACATAGCCGGCGGCGATGTGGACCTCGGCGACGCGGCGGTAGTCGCGGGTGAGGAAGCCCAGCAGCATCTCGCCCAAGGTCTTTTGGGTGGCGGCATCGACGCGGCCCATGATGCCGAAGTCCATGCCGATCAACGTGCCCTCGGGGGTCACGAACAGATTCCCAGGATGCATGTCGGCGTGGAAGAAGCCGTGGCGGAAGACCATTTTGAAAAACACTTCGCCGGCGGTCTTCACCAGGGCAACGGGATCGACGCCGAGCGCCGCGACGGCGGCGGGGGTATCGACGCGGGCCCCTGAGACGCGCTCGAGGGTGAGAGTGTGTTCGGCGGTGCGCTGCCAATCGACGGCGGGAATCTTGAACGTGGGATCGCCGGCGAAATTCTCGGCCATCTCCTGGGCGGAGGCCGCCTCGAAACGCAGGTCCATCTCGATGCGGACCGATTCGGCGAAGGTAGCAACAACTTCAATAGGCTTCAGGCGCGTGAGCTGGGGCGCATGACGTTCGGCGAGGGAGGCGACCCAGGCCAGCGCGTCGATGTCGCGGGCGAAGGCCAAGTGAATGCCGGGACGCAGCACCTTCACCGCGACTTCGCGCCCCTCCGAGTCGACGGCGAAATGCACCTGGGCAATGGAGGCCGCGGCGACCGGGATTTCCTCGAAGCTTGTGTAGAGCGCGCTGAGCGGCACGCCGAAGTCGGCTTCGATGCTGGCTTTGGCGGCGGCGAAGGGGAACGGCGGCAGGCGGTCTTGCAGGCTGGAAAGATCGGCGGCGACCTGCTCGCCTAATAGGTCGGCGCGAATCGACAAGGCTTGGCCGAACTTGATGAAGGTGGGGCCAAGGGCGGTCAGCGCCAAGGCCAAGCGCTGTCCGGGGCGCAGGCCTTTGACCGCGGCGCGCGGGCGCCACGCCAGGCTGGCCACGCGCGCGAATCCAGCGCCTGCCGGGTGCAGCTCAAAGAGGAACAGTGCGTCGTGGCGCGCGAAGCTGCGCGCGATGCCGGCGAGGCGCGAAAGGTGGCGGAAGGTGGAAAACATCACGGGAAAGACATCGGGCGCTCAGATCCGCCAGCCGGAATGAATGGCCGCGATGCCGCCAGAAAGGTTGCGGTGTTTGACGTGATGGAAGCCGGCGGTGGTCATGCGCGCCTCGAGCTCCTTTTGCGCCGGGAAACGGCGGATGCTTTCGGCCAGGTAGAGGTAGGCCTCGCGGTCTCCGGCAACCAGGCCGCCCAGCCAGGGCAGTACCCGGAAAGAATAGGTGTCGTAAAGCCCATCCAGCACCGGGACGACGACCTTGCTGAATTCCAGGCACAGCATGCGCCCGCCCGGCTTGAGCACGCGCCGCGCCTCGGCCAAGGCGGTGTCGATATGGGTGACGTTGCGCAGACCAAAAGCGATGGTATAGGCGTCGAAGCTCATGTCGGGGAACGGCAGGGCCTCGGCGTTGCCGCAGACCCAATGGATGCCTTCGAGTCTGCCGCCATCGAGGGCGCGGTCACGCCCGGCACCCAGCATCTCGGCATTGATGTCGCAAATGGTGACGGGCTCGCTCGATTCCCCCATGCGCTCGCGCAGGCGGAAGGCGATGTCGCCGGTGCCGCCCGCGACGTCGACGATCTGCTGGCCGGCGCGCGGGGCGAGCCAGTCGATCATGGCGGCTTTCCAGAGGCGATGGATGCCGGCACTCATCAGGTCGTTCATCAGGTCGTACTTCGGCGCGACGGCGTCGAAGACACCGCGCACAAGGCCCTGCTTCTCGTCTTCCGCTACGGTGCGGAAGCCGAAATGCGTGGTCTGGGATGATTCCGGATTCGTTCGCTCAGCCATGGCCTGCCTCTTATTGCCGGAACATAGGCCAAGCCTATATTAAAAGCCATGAATCCGGCGGGCACGCCCTTGCCGTGCTATGCCAATCCAGCCCCGCCTATAGGATTTTGCGATGCCTGAGTTGCCTGAGGTCGAAACCGTCTGCCGCGGCTTGCAGGGCGTGCTCAAAGGCCGCCGCTTCGCCCACGTCGATGTGCGGCGCAAGGACCTGCGCATCCCCTTCCCCAAAGGCCTGGCCGGGGCGCTCACCGGCCGGCAAGTGGCGCGCATCTATCGCCGCGCCAAGTACGTGATGATGGACCTCGACGATGGCCAGGTGTTGATCGTGCACCTAGGCATGTCAGGGCGCATGACCATTTCCCCGCAAGCGGTCTCTCCGGGGAAACACGATCACGTTGTCTTCACCACCGACGAGGGCACGCAGATCACGTTCAATGATCCGCGCCGCTTCGGGCTGATGGCGCTGGCTCAGCAAAGCGAACTCGATGCGCACAAATTCTTCCGCCATTTAGGTCCCGATGCCCTGAGCGAGTCGTTCAACGCGGAGTCGCTGTCGGCATCCCTCAAAGGCCGCAAGACCTCGATCAAGGTAGCGCTGATGGATCAGCGCATCGTCGTCGGAGTCGGCAATATCTATGCCTGCGAAAGTCTCTACCGCGCCGGGATCTCGCCCAAGCGCAAGGCCGGCACGGTGGCGGGCGGGCGCGCCCAGGCCCTGGTGCCGGTGATCAAGGAGGTCCTGCGCCAGGCGATCAAAGCCGGGGGTTCGTCCTTGCGCGACCACGTACAGCCGTCGGGCGAGCTCGGCTACTTCCAGGATTCCTGGCAAGTCTACGGCCGCGAAGGCGAATCCTGCGGGACATGTAAAAAGAAGGGCTTGGGTCATGCCGTCAAACGCATCGTCCAAGGCGGCCGCTCGACTTTTTATTGCGCCCGCTGCCAAGCTTAAGTGCCAGTCTTAAGGGTGCCCCGCGAGTCGCCTGGCGTGCGCTTCAGGGGGCTCTCTCACCCTGGGTTTGTAAGGCCCTCCGCCGTCCTTTAGGCCCCGGTTGACGAATATTGAGGCATCTCCTATAAGCCGCGCTCCTTACGCGACAAATTGGACCTCTGATTCCTATGGCTCAGCACAAATCCGCCAAGAAACGTATCCGCCGCAACGCCCGTGCCGAAGGCGTCAACCACGCCCGCATGAGCCGCATCCGCAGCTTCGTCAAAGCGGTCGAGACGGCCATCACTTCGGGTGACCAGAAGGCAGCGCTCGCTGCGCTCAAGCAGGTCGTTCCTGAGATGATGCGCGGCGCTTCGAAAGGCGTGCTTCACAAGAAGACCGTCTCGCGCAAGCTCTCGCGTCTGACGGCGCGCGTCAAAAAGATCGCCGCCTAAACTTCCCTCTCAAGCTTTTCATCCCTGCCGCATCCTGCGTGTCATCGGCACGCGGGACCCACATCTATTGCGTGGACTGCAGTGCGACTCAGGCAGACGCACCGAGTTACAAATCAAGTCGTTGCGAATCAACGCTCTCGCGGTTTGTCTGAAGAACTACGAACGTCGGTGCGTGATTTTGAAAAAAACTGTCAACACATCTTTGCACTTGTCTGCACCGTGCTGCCCGCTACATTGAACCCACGAAGCGATACCGCTGCGTTCCGCGCCACCGCATACACGTCGGGGCAAACACATCGGGCCAGCTTCGGATCTCAACACGATCAGGATCAAAAATAATCACGCAAGGGCTGGTTCAGATACAAACAGCTCTCAAGCTTCAATGCGTGGCACGTCAAATTTTTCTGGATCAAATTTCTCCGTGTCGCATTCTTCGGTGTCGTATTTTTTGAAGTTCTGCGGGTGAGTTGAGACAAACGTTTTGAGAGCCGCAACCAAGGGCCTCTTGAGACGTTGCTAAGAGGGTTAAGGGGAAGCACCGTAAAGACCAACAATTCGTCGCCGTGTCGGGGCGGAGGGTGGTCTGTTGTCGAGGGGGCAGTGTAAGCCGTGAAGAGTTTCGAGGAATCGGCCGTCGACCAGGCTGAATGGGATCGCGTCAAGACGCGCCTCAAACAGGAATTCGGTGACTCTGTCTTCAAGAGCTGGGTGAGCCCTATTACCCCGGCCAGTTTGCGCAACGGCGAGGTCGAACTCTCCGTGCCGACGCGCTTCATGAAGGATTGGATCTCCACCCATTACGCCGAGCGCATCCGTGCGCTGTGGAACGGCGAAAACCCTTCCGTGCGTAAGGTCACCCTCAAGGTCGACAGCGCGCGTCCCGCAGAAAAGTCAGTAACGCAATCCGGCGAAAAACAAGCTCGCGCCCCGCACGCCTCCCAGCGCACCGCCAGCGCCCCGGTGCGTGCCGCCAGCGTGACCGCGCCCGTTTTTGCCGGCGGGGTCGAACTCTCGGCCCCCTTGGACCCGCGCTACAACTTCGACAATTTCGTCGTCGGCAAGCCCAATGAGTTCGCCTACGCCGCTGCCAAGCGCGTCGCCGAATCCGACCAGGTCAGCTTCAATCCGCTGTTCCTGTATGGCGGCGTTGGCCTGGGCAAGACCCACCTGATGCACGCGATCGCCCACGAAATCCGCAACCGCACGCCGCACAGAAAGGTCGTTTATCTCTCGGCCGAAAAGTTCATGTACTCCTTCGTGCGCGCACTTCGGAACCAGGACATGGTCTCCTTCAAGGAGCAGTTCCGCTCGGTCGACGTGCTGATGATCGACGACGTGCAGTTCATTTCGGGCAAGGATTCGACCCAGGAAGAGTTCTTCCACACCTTCAACGCCCTGGTCGATCAGGGCCGCCAGATCGTGCTTTCGGCCGACAAGTCGCCGTCGAACCTTGAGGAAATCGGCGACCGTTTGCGCTCGCGCCTGTCCTCTGGGCTCGTGGCCGACCTGCACCCGACCACCTTCGAGCTGCGTCTGGGCATCCTCGATGCCAAGGCCGAACAGCTGGGTGTAGCGGTGCCGCAGAAGGTCAAGGAATTCCTCGCCCACAAGATCACCTCCAATGTGCGCGAGCTGGAAGGGGCGCTGACCCGCCTGGTGGCGCACGTTCAGCTCGTCGGCGGTCAGTTGACCCTCGAGGCTGCCCAGGATCTGTTACAGGACCTGCTGCGCGCCCACGACCGCCGCCTGACCATGGAAGAAATTCAAAAGCGCGTCGCCGAACACTTCAAGATCCGCATCTCGGACATGAGCTCGGCGCGGCGCTCGCGCGCCGTCGCCCGTCCGCGCCAGGTCGCGATGTATCTCTCTAAGCAGCTGACCTCGCGTTCGCTGCCGGAAATCGGCCGGGCCTTCGGCGGGCGCGACCACACCACCGTCATGCATGCGGTGAAGAAGGTCGAAGAGCTGGTAAAGCTCGACACCAACTTCGCCGAGGACGTCGAGCTGCTCACGCGCATGCTCGAGAGCTGAGGCGCTCCCAACCCAAGGATTTCGGGCTCTTTCTGAACCTGTGCTCAATGGGACCGGGGTTGTTTTCCCCCTAGGTTTACCGTGCGCAGTCTGGCTATACTTAACGCCCTTTTCAGGGGACTCGGCCGCTCCTGACACGCTGGGGACGGCCGGTTCAGACGCGCTTTCACAAGATTCAAGAAACATGAAACTCATCATCGAGCGGGCTGCCCTCCTTAAATCGCTGGGTCACGTGCAAAGCGTGGTGGAGCGCCGCAACACCATCCCGATCCTGTCCAACGTGCGCATCGATGCGGCCAAGGGCCACCTCGCGCTCAACGCCACCGACATGGACATCGAGATCGCCGAGACCACGGCGGCGGAGGTCAGCAAGAGTGGCGCCACCACCGTGCCGGCGCACACGCTCTATGACATCGTGCGCAAGCTGCCCGACGGTGCTCAGGTCGAGGTGACGTCGTCTTCGGACGGCGGCCAGATCGCGCTCGCCGCGGGGCGTTCGCGTTTCAATTTGGCCAGTCTGCCGGTCGAAGATTTCCCGGCCATGAGCGACGGCGATCTGACGCATAGCTTCAAATTGCCCGCCAGCGATCTGCGCGGGCTGATCGACCGCACGCGCTTTGCCATCTCGACCGAGGAAACCCGCTATTACCTGAACGGCATCTACCTGCACGCCGCCAAGAGCGACAAGGTCGCGGTCTTGCGCGCCGTCGCTACGGACGGCCACAGACTCGCGCGCGTCGAGCTGCCGCTGCCCGAGGGTGCCGCCGGCATGCCGGGTGTGATCGTGCCGCGCAAAGCCGTGATCGAAGTGCGCAAGCTGATCGACGAGAGCTCAGGCGACATCAAGATCTCGCTGTCGGATTCGAAAATCCGCTTCGGCTTCGACAACGTCACCCTGACGTCCAAGCTGATCGACGGCACCTTCCCCGATTATGAGCGCGTGATTCCCACCGGCAACGACAAGGTGCTGGAAGCCGAGCGCAAGGCGCTGTTTGATGCGGTTGACCGTGTCTCCGCCATCAGCTCGGAGAAGTCGCGCTCGATCAAGATGAGCTGTGAGAAGGGTTTGATCACCCTGTCGGCGTCTTCGCCCGAGGCCGGCAGCGCCGTGGAAGAGGTCGAGGCGACCTACAGCGCCGGCCAGCTCGAGATCGGTTTCAATTCGCGCTATCTGCTCGAGATCCTGCAGCAGATCGAAGGCGACGCCGCGCGTTTCACCATGGCTGACGCCGCTTCGCCCACGGTCATCCGCGATGTTGCCGACGGCTCGGCGATGTATGTGCTGATGCCGATGCGGGTGTGAGCAGCGCTCCGGCCGACCGCCCCGCTCCTTCAGGCGCTCCCGCCCGCGCAACCGTCGCGGTGCAACGCCTCCAGCTCACCGATTTCCGTTCCTATGCGTCTTTGCGCGCCGACGTCGATGCGCGGCCCGTGGTGCTGACGGGCGCCAACGGCGCCGGCAAAACCAACTTGCTGGAAGCCCTATCGTTTCTGTCACCTGGACGCGGCTTGCGCGGCGCAAACCTCGCAGACGTCGCGCGTCAGCAAGGCACGGCAAATCGGCCTGTGCGCTGGGCGGTGGCCGCGACCTTTTCCACGCCGGACGGATCCCTGGAGATGGGCACGGGTTTGATGGCTGGCGCCAAGGAACGGCGCACCGTGCACGTCAACGGACAACCGGCGAAAGGTGCGGCAGCCTTGGCGCGCCAGGTTGCGGTCTTGTGGCTCACACCGGCCATGGACCGGCTGTTTCTCGATGGACCGGGCAGCCGGCGCAGGTTTCTCGATCGTCTGGTGACGGCATTCGATGCCGATCACGCGGGCCGCATGGCGGCCTACGACCATGCTTATCGCCAGCGTCTGCGGTTGATCCGCGACAGCCAAGGCGATGCGGCGTGGTTCGCGGCGCTTGAAGACACCATGGCGCGCCACGGTATTGCGCTGGCGGCGGGGCGCCACGACGTGGTGGCGCGGTTGAACCGCGAACTTGCCGCCAAAAGCGGGCCCTTTCCGGCGGCCACCTTGGCGCTCGTCGGTACCGTCGACGCTTGGCTTGCGAGCATGCCGGCGGTGGACGCCGAGGACGCCATGCGCCGCAGCCTTTGGGACGAACGCCGCGGTGTGCAAGGCTCGGGCGCCGGGCCGCACCGCTCCGATTTGGGGGCCGCCATGAGTGCTCCGGGCCATCCTTCCCACGGCCAACCGGCGGCGCTGTGCTCGACCGGTGAGCAAAAGGCCCTGTTGATCTCGATCCTGCTCGCCCAGGCGCGGCTGCAGCGGGCCAAACGCGGGCATGCGCCGATCCTGCTTTTGGACGAGGTGGCGGCCCATTTGGACCAGGCCCGCCGGGGGGCGTTGTTCGGGGAAATTACCGCCCTTGGCACGCAGGCCTGGATGACCGGGACGGACGCCGCCGTTTTCGAAGATTTCGGCGAAAAAGCACAGTTTTTCAGCGTCGAAAATGGCGCGCTTATAAGACGATAAAATTGGCTCTAAGCCCCAGATTCAGCTAAAATAAATCCATCCGAAACCACCCCCAAAATGTACCCCAATGAATGCTCCTTCCGAACCCGCCGTAAAGGCTGAAGAGCGCGCTTATGACGCCGAGTCGATCAAGGTCCTGAAGGGCCTCGATGCGGTGCGCAAACGCCCCGGCATGTACATCGGCGATACCGATGACGGCTCGGGCCTGCATCACATGGTTTACGAAGTTGTCGACAACGCCATCGACGAATCATTGGCGGGCCACTGCGACCGCATCGAAGTGTGCCTGCACGGCGACGGCAGCTGCACGGTCTACGACAACGGCCGCGGCATTCCGGTCGACATCCATAAGGAAGAAGGTGTGTCGGCGGCGGAAGTCATCATGACCCAGCTGCACGCCGGCGGAAAATTCGACCAGAACTCCTACAAGGTCTCGGGCGGCTTGCACGGTGTAGGTGTGTCGGTGGTCAACGCGCTCTCGGAGTGGCTTGATCTGCGCATCTGGCGCAACGGCAAAGAATACTACATGCGCTTTCGCCACGGCGAAGCCGAAGCGCCGCTGGCGGTGGCAGGCAACGCGCCGAAGATCACCGAAGGCAAACGTGCCGGCCAGTTCAAGACCGGCACCGAAGTGCGCTTCCTGCCGTCCAAGGAAACCTTCACCAAGACCGAGTTCGACTACGGCACGCTCGAGCATCGCCTGCGTGAGTTGGCGTTCCTGAACTCGGGTGTGTTCCTCAATCTCACCGATGCGCGTCACACCGAGAACAAGTCGGTGGACCTGCACTATCAGGGCGGCATCGAAGCCTTCGTGAAGTATCTCGACCGCACCAAGACAGCGCTGCACGAGCCGCCGGTGGCGATGACCTCGGAGAAAGACAACATCACCGTCGAGCTGGCGATGGAGTGGAACGACAGCTATCACGAGAACACGCTGTGCTTCACCAACAACATCCCGCAGCGTGACGGCGGTACGCACCTGGCCGGTTTCCGCGGCGCGCTGACGCGCACCATCAACCACTATGCCAACGAGAAAGGCATGGGGAAGAAGGACAAGATCGCGCTGACCGGCGATGACATGCGCGAAGGTCTGACCTGCGTGCTCTCCGTGAAAGTGCCCGACCCCAAGTTCTCCTCGCAGACCAAGGACAAGCTGGTGTCCTCGGAAGTGCGGCCGGTGGTCGAGAACATCGTGTCGGAGAAGCTGGGTGAATGGTTCGAGGAACATCCCTCGGAAGCCCGCAAGATCGTCGGCAAGGTTGTTGAAGCGGCGCTCGCCCGTGAAGCCGCGCGCAAAGCCCGCGAGCTGACGCGCCGCAAGGGTGCGCTCGATTTCGCCTCCCTGCCCGGCAAGCTGGCTGACTGTCAGAACCGCGATCCGGCGTCCTCCGAACTCTTCATCGTCGAGGGTGATTCGGCCGGCGGCTCAGCCAAGCAAGGCCGCGACCGCGGTTTCCAGGCGATCCTTCCCTTGCGCGGCAAGATCCTCAACGTCGAGCGCGCGCGCTTCGACAAGATGCTGTCCTCGGCCGAAATCGGCACGCTGGTCACCGCACTCGGCACCGGCATCGGCGCCGAGGAATTCAACATCGGCAAGCTGCGCTATCACAAGATCATCATCATGACGGACGCCGATGTCGACGGCAGCCACATCCGCACCCTTCTGCTGACGTTCTTCTACCGTCAGATGCCGCAGATCATCGAGAACGGCCACCTCTTGATTGCCCAGCCGCCGCTTTACAAGTCCAAGCGCGGCAACTCCGAGGTCTATCTGAAGAACGACGCCGCCATGGAGGACTACCTCATCGCCGGCGGCCTGCAGAACGCCACCCTCGTCGTGCATGGCGGTGGGCAGGTGGGCGGCGAAGATCTGAAGGGCCTGGTCTACAAAGCGCGCGATACCAAAAACAGTCTGCAGCTGCTCTCGCGCACACTGCCGTCGCGCATCGTTGAACAATGCGCCATCGCCGGCGCCTTCAATCCGCAGGTATTGTCGGACGAAGCCCTGGCTCAGCAGGCTGCCGGCTATGTCGCCAAGCGCCTCGATCATCTGGAGACCGAATACGAAAAGGGCTGGACCGGCCACTCCGCCGCCGGCGGCGGGCTCAAGTTCTCGCGCACCCTGCGCGGCGTGACCGAAAACTATGTGATTGATAGCCGCACGCTGCACTCGGCCGAAGCGCGCCACCTCGACAGCCTGGCCATCGAACTTCAGTCCACCTACACCCGCGATGCGCTGCTGCGCTACAAGGACGAGGAGATCAAGATCTCCGGCCCCGTGGCGCTGCTCGGTGCGGTCATGGCGCACGGCAAGAAGGGTGTGACGCTGCAGCGCTACAAAGGCCTCGGCGAGATGAACCCCGGCCAGCTGTGGGAAACGACCTTGGATCCCAACGTGCGCACGCTTCTGCAGGTGAAGGTGCATCACGCCGATGAAGCCAATGAAGTGTTCTCGACACTGATGGGCGACATCGTCGAGCACCGCCGCGACTTCATCCAGGACAACGCGCTCGCGGTGAAGAACCTCGACGTTTAGTTGCTTCTGACCGTCGTCCCAAGGCTTGTCCTTGGGACCCAGGGTTACTGGATGCGGAATCAGATACAGTCGTAGCGCTTGTCGGGCCCACCGAGTTCCGAAACCCTGGATGCCCGGGACAAGCCCGGGCATGACAGTTAAACAAAATGCCCGCAGTCGAAAAAACCTCCGAACCCTTCAAGGAATACTTCAGCGTTGCCCTCGTTGAGGGCATGGCGCGGCACATCAAGCGCGCGTGGAAGACCTTTGACGCTGAGAGCTTCGCGCGCGCGGCGGTCAAGGATTTCAAATCTCAGGAATTGAAACAGCGCGCGACAGCGATTGCCGCGGCCCTGGCAGTGTACTTGCCCAAGGACGTTCCGCGGGCGCTGAAAATCCTCACCGCCAGTTTGCGCCCGCTCGGCAAAGACGGCGAGCGCCTGGAAGATGAGACCAAAGGGGCGGCCGGCTGGGCGATCTGGCCCATGGGGGAATACATCGCGGCTCGCGGTCAGGCGCATGTGGCGGACTCGCTCGCAGCATTGCGTGAGCTCACCATCCGTAGCACCTCCGAGTTCGCCGTCCGCCCCTTCCTGGCAAACCATCCCAAACAGACCCTCGCGACGCTGAAGACGTGGCTGAAGGATCCCAATCATCATGTGCGGCGCCTGGTCTCGGAAGGCTCAAGACCGAGATTGCCGTGGGGCCTCAGACTCAAAAGCTTTGTCGCTGATCCGAAACCGATCTTGCCGCTGCTCGAGGCGTTGAAGGACGATCCGTCCGAATATGTGCGCCGCTCTGTGGCGAACAGTCTCAACGACATCGCCAAGGATCATCCCGATCTGGTGGCCGAGATCGCGGCGCGCTGGTTGAAGGGTGCTTCAAAGGAACGTGCACGCCTGGTGCGCCATGCTTGCCGCACGCTTGTCAAAGCCGGGCACAGGAAGACGCTCGCGGCCTTAGGCTTTGAATCCAAACCTAAGGTGAAACTTGCGCGCTTCGTGATGACCACGGCGAAAGTGAAATTCGGCGCGCACGCCGCCTTCGCGGTGGAACTGCGCAGCACGGGGACGGCGTCCCAGAACATCGTGCTCGACTATATCGTCCACCACCGCAAAAAAGCCGGCGGTACCGCACCCAAGGTCTTCAAGTGGAAGACCGTGACCTTAAATCCCAATGAGGTTTTGGTGCTTCAGCGCCGTCATGCCCTCAAGTCCATCACCACGCGCGTCTACTATCCCGGCACGCACCGTGTCGAGGTGATGGTCAATGGTCAGGTCTTGAAGGGTGGCGACTTCGAACTCGTGTTCTAGCTCACGGCTCTTCAGGCGTGACCACGAGCTGCATGCGGTCGTCGCCGCTGTCGAGCGCCTCGACCGTGCGCATGTGATCTTCCCAATTTTCCGCAAATTCGCTCAAGGCCTGGGTGAGAATTTCGGCCAGAGGCTTTTGCATGCTGCTCGCTAGTGCCCGCAGACGTCCCTGAAGGGCGGCGTCGGCCGGCACATAGACGCCCTCGATGGCGCTGGCGGTGCGCACCGCGCCGCGCGGAAGTTTGCGAACGGGTTTTTTTACCGTCTTCTTCGCGGCTTTCTTTGCCGTTTTCTTGACCGACTTCTTCGCGGTCTTCTTGGCTTTTACTTTTGCCGGTTTTTTCGCTGCTTTCTTCTTGGCCATCTCTGAATTCCTTAAATTTACACGCCCTTAAACCGCCGCATTTACGCTGCATAACGCAACGGTAGGGGCTTCAATTTCCATGCTACATCAACGCCATGCCTAAAGCGAAGCGGCGCACGTCTGGCGCGCAAACGGAAAACGGCGGCAACAGTTCCGTGCGGAAGCGGAAAGTGCGCCTGGCCCGTCTCGGTTTGCGCTGGCCGCGCATCACCTGGCAGAGCGTCCTCGTCAGCCTCGCCTCGCTGATAGTTTGGGCCGGGATCGGCCTCGGCCTGGTCGTGGCCTTTTTCTCGCTCGATCTGCCCGAGATCGACCAGGCCACCCTCACCCGCCGGCCCCATGTCCAAGTGCTCGATGCCGGCGGCTGGGAAGTCGCCAACTTCGGCGATATCTACCGCGCCTCGGTCGACCTCAAATCCCTGCCGCCCCACGTGCCGGCGGCGCTGATCTCGGTGGAAGACCGGCGCTTCTATAGCCATTTCGGCGTCGATCCGCGCGGCATTGCCCGGGCGATCGTTACCGACATGCGTGCCGGCGCGCGCGTGCAGGGCGGATCCACCATCACCCAGCAGGTGGCCAAGAACGTTTTTCTGACCTCTGACCGCACGATTGCCCGCAAAATCAAGGAAGTGCTGCTGGCCATCAAGCTGGAGCAATCCTTCAGCAAGGACCAGATCCTCGCGCTCTATATGAACCGGGTCTATTTCGGCAACGGCATCTATGGCTACGAAGCGGCGTCCGAGCGTTTCTTCAACCGCCCCGCCAAGGACCTGACGGTGTTCCAGTCGGCGGTGCTGGCGGGCCTGCTGAAGGCGCCGTCGCATTACAATCCGACCCGCGAACCCGAGCGCGCCAAAGCCCGCGCCCAGATCGTGCTCACCACCATGGTCGAAACCGGCGCCATCTCGCCAGCCCAGCAAATCCAGGCCATGGCTTCGGCCGAGACGGCCCTCAAAGCCGTACCGCAGCCGCCCACACGCGGCCGCTATTTCGCCGACTGGGTCATGAGCCAGATCGATTCCTTTATCGGCGGCACCGACCGCGACTTGGTGGTCAAAACCACCCTCGACGGCCGCCTGCAGATGCAGGCCGAGGAAGCATTGGAAAAGCGCCTGGCCGAACAGGGCGGCAAGCTCAACGTCGCCCAGGGCGCCATCGTTGTGATGTCCACCGACGGTGCGGTGCGCGCCCTTGTCGGCGGGCGCGACTACGACGACAGCCAGTTCAACCGCGCAACCCAGGCTTTGCGCCAGCCCGGCTCGGCCTTCAAACCCTTCGTCTATCTCGCGGGGGTGGAAGCCGGTTACGGCCTCGACGACATGCTCACCGACGCACCACTGAAAATCGGCAAGTGGCGGCCGCAGAATTTCACCAACACTTATGAAGGCCCCGTCAGCTTTGAGACCGCCTTTGCCAAGTCCCTCAACACGGCGGCGGTCCGCCTGGCCCAACAGGTGGGCATTAAGTCCGTCGTCGATGTGGCCCACCGTATGGGCATCACCGAAAAGCTGAAGCCGGACTTGTCGCTGTCGCTAGGCTCGGGCGAAGTCACCCTACTGGAGCTGACCGGCGCTTATGCCCCCTTTGCCAACGGCGGCCAGTCGGTGCTGCCCTATGCGATCGAGTCCATCAGTGAGCGCGAGGGCAAACCGCTTTATATCCGCGAAGGCGGCGGGCTCGGCCAAGTGGTCGATGCCGACGCCCTGGCCGTCATGAACCACATGATGACCGCTGTCATCAGCCACGGCACCGGCACGGCGGCCGCTTTTGGCTACCCCGCCGGCGGCAAAACAGGCACCAGCTCGGATTTCCGCGACGCCTGGTTCATGGGGTTCACCGCCGACTACGTCACCGGGGTCTGGGTCGGCAACGATTCAGGGGCCGGCATGAAAAAAGTCACAGGGGGCGGTTTGCCTGCTCAAGTCTGGCGCGATGTAATGGTCGCGGCTCATGCCGGTCACGCTCCGCGTGAGCTTCCCGGCCAGGAGCCGGCCGAAAAACCCGACCTGATCGCGCGCTTCCTCGATAGCATCCTGGGCAAATAGCCCCACGCGGCGGCCGAGAAACTAGCGCTGTGCTGGTGCGCTTCTCCAATTCTCTCTACCTCTAGTAGAATATTTCAAAGAAAATTTGAAACTTTGTTTCTTATTTGGAACGGCTAGGCCAATTTGGGTCCAAAAAAGACGCACTCCCGACGAGGTTATATAAGAATATGGAATATCACACCAAATCACCGCCGGTTGTAGGTGGGGGGTGAGCGCATGCCTAAGTCTTGAACAGCCCCACGATGGATCATGAGGCTTAAGTCCTAAAACTCGCAATAAAGGGACCCAAGAGCTGCGCATTCCGCAACTTTATTTTTGTTGCCTCGCAAACGTGATCGCCAATAATCCGGCCCGCCGAACGGGTGGCCCCTGTTTAGGTCGAACGGGAGACCGGGCCACACCAAAAATTAAAACCAAGGGCGAAAGATATCGCCCATCAACCGGAGTAATTCCTCCGGCCATAAAAACGAACCGGATCGCGTAACAAGATTCGGTCGGCGAACACAGGGAACACGGGAGAAGGCCAGGCGTTCACTTCCTGGCGGGTGGGCATTGTGTCCGGTTATGGCCTAGGAAACGAGGGTGTGACTTTGATCAATATGACCTTCCTGCCGCGGATCTTCACCGCGCTGCTGTTACGAATGGCGCCCGCATTGGGCGCCGCTCTTCTGTTTACAGTCTCCTTCAGCCTGGTGGCGACCCCCGCCCGGGCGATCGAAATCCCCTCCGACATCCAAATCGACCTCACCAGCATCGTGGTTTCCAAAGAGGAACTCGTTTGCCTGGCGCTGAACGACTATTTCGAAGCCCGCAGCGAAACCATGGCGGGGCGCATCGCGGTCGCCCGCGTCGTCCTGAACCGGGCCATGGACTCACGCTTCCCGTCGAACATTTGCGAAGTGGTCAAGCAGAGCAAGCTGGTGGGCACCTCCCACGCCTGCCAATTCTCGTGGTACTGCGACGAACGCAACGACGTGCCCTATGAGGCCGACGCCTGGCGCACGTCCTTGAAGATCGCCGCCGCCGTCCTGCAGATCGACTCCTCGATCCCGGATCCGACCGGCGGTGCCTTGTGGTACCACGCTGACTTTATGAAACCGGCCTGGGCCGGCGACTATGAGACCACCACCATCATCGGCACGCACGTTTTCTATCGTGATCCCGACAGCGACCGCAGCCGCACGGCCGCTGCGCGCAAGCCGTTCATTTACAGAATGAATGCCTTCGCCGAATACGC
Source organism: Fidelibacterota bacterium (assembly GCA_947481595.1). Lineage (GTDB taxonomy): Bacteria > Pseudomonadota > Alphaproteobacteria > Rhodospirillales > Rhodospirillaceae > SHVO01. The sequence continues at coordinate 2,011 of CANKHC010000008.1, read as the reverse complement.
CCTGCGTCACCAGGCCCGCAAGACGCAAGCCGTCGCATCGGCCGCCGATGCTACGTCAGGTATAGCGGTGCAGCGCGGTCCCGCGACGACGCAGCCACTCGCGCGCTGAGCTGATATCCGATCCGAAGAGGGCTTCCACCGTCCGCCAGAACGCAGGACTGTGGTTCATGTGGCGCAAATGCGCGACCTCATGCGCGACGACGTAGGCCAAGACGTCATCGGGCGCCAAGATCAGCCTCCAAGAGAACGATAACTTTCCCGAACGTGCGGCGCTGCCCCAGCGCGAGCGCGTATCGCGCACGGAGATATGCGCGACCTTCACCCCTAGCTGCTCGGCCATGGCCAGCGCGCGCGGCGTGATGGCTTTGCGGGCTTCGCCCTTGAGCCAGTCGCGCAGACGCCGGGCGATGTGTTCGGGCCGGCCCCTCACATAAATATCAGCGTCTTGGACCTCGACCGCGCCGCGTCCCTCGCGGACGTGAATGACGTGATCGGCGCCGCGGTAAGGAACGACGGCGCCGTCGCATAAGGGAATCGGCGGCTCGAGAGCCTGCAGGTGTTTGGCTATCCAGTCCTTGCGCGAGGCGACAAACGACAGCACCAGGCGCTCGCTCATGCGCGGCGGGCGCACCAGCACGATGCAGCCTTGCACCGGATCGACGCGCAAGGAAACGCGCCGTGCGCGCGGATTGATATCGACTTTGACCCGTGCGGCGAGGTCGGCGTCGTTCAAAGCTGCGGTCAGGGCGAGAACACTCACAGACTCTAAATAGCGTCTGTCACGTGTTCATGCAAAGGCCCAGCGTCGCGTTCGGAGATGGCCCGGCCGCGCACGGAGATCCCCGCGGTATGCACGCTGGCGGGATCGCCCGTGATCAGCGGGTGCCAGGCGGGCAGGTCCTTGCCCTCGGCCAGCAGGCGGTAGGCGCAGGTTTCCGGCAGCCAGTTGATCTTGCGCACGCTGGCGGGAGTCAGCACGACGCAGTCGGGCACAAGCGCTTTGCGGCGCCCATAGTTGCCGCAGCGGCAGCTCTGGGTGTCGAGCAAGCGGCAGGCGACGGTGGTGAGCTTGAGAGTGCCGTCAGCCTCGCGGATTTTGTGAAGGCAACACTTGCCGCAGCCGTCGCACAGGCTTTCCCATTCGGCGGGGCTCATTTGCTTGAGCGTCTTTTCCCGCCAGAAGGTCATGGGGATTTACAGCGCCCTTAGGCGGGCGGCGATGGTCGCAGCCGCCGTGCTGGAGTCGAAGCGGTCGAGAAATTGGCCCTGCTTGTCCATCAGGAAAATCGAGCCACTGTGGGTCATGGTGTAATCACCGGTGGCGGTGCCCGACGCATCCTTCAGCGGGGTCTTCTCAAAGAAGACGCGATAGACTTTGGCGGCGGCAGCCACTTGATCGGGTGTGCCCGTCAGCGCGAGCAGGCGCGGATGGAAACTGGTGACGTAGCTCGCCATGGCCTCAGGGGTGTCGCGCTCGGGATCGACCGAAATAAACACCGGCTGCACGTCCACGTTCGGCGCCATGTCGACAGCCCGGCTTAACGTCTGCAGCGTCAGCGGACAGACATCGGGGCAGTGGGTAAAGCCGAAGAAGACCAGGCTGTAATGCCCTTTGAGGGCGGCTTCGGTGACGGCATTGCCCTTGGAATCGGTCAGCGCAAACGCCCCGCCGAACAGCGGCGCGGTTTGCATGTTGCCTTGCAGGGCCGGCGACGGTGCCGCCGGCAGATAGAGGGTGAGGATCAACACCATCGCCCCCAAGAGGGCGACGGCAACAGCGATACGCTTGGCCATCACTGTTTAGTCGAGGCTCTTCAGGTGCTGCTCGAGGCTGGGCTTCAGCGGCGAATCCGGCGCCAGGTTCTGCATGGCCTGGGTCCAGGCCTTCCGTGCCCCGGGGCCGTCGCCCAATTTCACGCGGGAGAGACCCGTGACGTAAAGGGCTTCGGCCTGGTTGGGATTGACCTTGAGCACCGAATCAGCCGCCTCCACGACGCCCTTGGACAAGGGG
>CANKHC010000007.1 GCA_947481595.1 Fidelibacterota bacterium | reverse complement strand
GCCCCTGTTGATGGCCTTTGTGCTGAGTCACTAACTAAAGGACGAACCTCTTAAGTGCAGATTGGCCCGCCGCCTGCGTCTTAGTTGATGGGGGTGGGGTCAAATGCGACACTGCTCCCCTTAGTATGTTTGGGGGATTGTTATGAGAGTTTGGTTGTTGGGTTGTGCGGCGCTGGTGGGTTTTGCAGCGCCGGCCCTGGCGCAGCGCGCCGATGAGAACATCGTCACCAGCGCCGAAGACGCCTTCGGCACCCGCGTCGGCAGCGAAAACATCGGCCTTTACAGCCCCAACAGCGCGCGCGGCTTCAACCCCATGCAGGCCGGCAACGTCCGCCTCGAAGGGCTCTACTTCGACCAGCAGGCCTTCTTGGGCCGTGCCATCGCCCGCAGCACCACCATGCGCGTCGGCCTCTCGGCGCAGTCCTATCCCTTCCAGGCCCCGACCGGCATCGCCGACACCGCGCTGTTCCTCCCCGACGGCAAAACCACCTTCAGCCCGGCCATCGAACTCCACCTGCCGGTGGGCATCAATGTGTTCAGCGTCGATGCAAAGTTTCCCATCACCGATACCTTGGCCATGGCGGTGGGCACGGCGGAGTTCATGAGTCCCATCAACGGCTGGGCCGCGAACAAATCCTTTCAGGTCAATTCCATTGTCGACTGGAAGCCGCATGAAAATTTCGAGCTGATCCCCTTCGCCTTCTATCAGCGCGGCTTCGACGCCGAAGTGGCACCCTCGGTGTTCACCGGCGGCGCTTTCCTGCCGCCGCGCACCGACCGCAACGTCTTCTACGGCCAGTACTGGGCGGACCGTTCGACCGACGATTTCAACGCCGGCGTGATCGCGCGCGGCAACATCTTCGATCACTGGCGTCTGCAGGCCGGCGTTTTCCGCTCCGACGTGACCCGTGGGAAGAACTACGTGGTGTTCTTCCGCAATGTCCAGACCACCGGAATCGGTAATCTCGATATCCAGCGTTCGCCGGAGCACCAATCCGCGTCGACCTCGGGCGAAGTTCGGGCTTCTGGCGTCTATACGACCGGCAGCTTCCGTCACACCGTGCACTTGGCCGTGCGCGGCCGCGAGACGCGCCGTCTCTTCGGCGGCAATGCCACCGTCAGCTACGGTCCGGCGATGATCGGCGTGCATCGCGACGTGGCCGAGCCCGCGACCTGGGCCCTCGGCGTGCGCGACGACGACTTGGTCAAGCAGTACACACCGGGTGTGTCCTATGTCGGCCAATGGGCCGGCGTCGGCGAGTTCAGCGTGGGCTTGCAGAAAAGTTTCTATCGCCGCGACTACGGCAAGGAAGGCGCGGTCCCGACCCAAACCAAGAGCCAGCCTTGGCTCTACAATGGCACGCTGGCCTACAATGTCACCCCGCGGTTCGCGCTCTACACCAGCTACACGCGCGGCATCGAAGAATTTGGCGTGGCCCCCGACAACGCCGCCAACGCCGGCCAGCCGCTGCCCGCCCAGCTCACCAAGCAGATCGACGCCGGCCTGCGCTACACCATCATGCCGGGCCTGACCCTCAACACCGGCGTCTTCGAGATCAAGAAGCCCTACTTCGACCGCGACCCCGCCAACGTCTACACCGTCGTCGGCGGCCTGCGGCACCGTGGTGTCGAGATTTCGCTGACCGGACGGCCTCTGCCCGGCGTGACCGTGGTGGCCGGGGCCGTGCTGTTGAAAGCCCGGGTTTCGGGTCTGCCCGTCGATCAGGGCGTGATCGGCCCGATCGCACCGGGCACGACGCCGCGTCTCGTGCGCCTCAATCTCCAATATGGTCCGCCGTCGTGGCGTGGCTTCTCGATCGAAGGTCAGGTCGAGCACGAGGGCGCCACTTACGCTAATCGCCTCAATACGCTGAAAGTCGACTCGCTGACGACCTTCTCGGCCGGGGCGCGCTACTCGTTCCAGGTGGCAGGAACGCCCACCAACGTGCGTCTCGTCGTCAACAACCTCGCCAATACGTTCAAGTGGCGCGTGGACGGGAACTCGGGTCGCTACTCCGAAAGCACGCCGCGTGTTGTCCTATTCCGCCTCGCCGCCGACTTCTAGGCGCCTTCCGGGTCCTCCGGCCAAAGGCTAAGATCGTGCCTCCATATCCATAGGGGGCGCGTATGACACGTCATCTCAACCGTCGCGAAGTGCTGGCAGGTTTGGCAGGCGCGGGTGTCGCTCTCAGTGCGCCGCCGCTGCGAGCGCAAACGCTCTCCAACGGTCTCTTGAAGCCCGCCTTCATCTCGCACGTCGGTTTCGGCGTTTCCGACCTCAAGGCCTCGGCGGCGTTCTATCAAAAGCTCTTCGGCTTCACACCGCTGGAGACCACGACGCCCGCCAGTGCCAGAACCTTCGGCTTTTACTTCGGCGGCGATAAATTCATCAGCCTGAATCCCGCCCCGAAAGAGCGCGCCGGCCGCATCAGCCATTACTGCATCTCTTGCGAGTCCTTCGACCCGGTCAAGGACGGCAAACGCCTGATGGATGCCGGCTTTGAAGGCGTGCGCATCGACACCAACGAGGCCAATTCCTGGGTGATCCTGCCCGACGCGGACAAGATCGGCGTGCAGATTTTCGACAAGGCCTACACCGCACACTGTCCCACCTGCGCCCCGCCGCCGGGCGGCGCCTCGATGCCGCCGCCGGGCAAGGGGCTGCTGACGCCGCGCCTGATCTCGCACATCAGCCTCACGGTGTCTGACCTGAAACGCGCCAAGGTTTTTTATCAGAAGCTATTCGCCCTGCCGCGCGACATGCGCACGCTGGCCCCGCCGCGCGTGCCGGCCTTCGCGCTCGACTTCAACGGCCAGTTCATCAGCTTGACTTTGATCACCGACGACGTGAACGCCCCGGGACGCGGCGTCATCAAGCAGAAGGCCGGCGTGATCGATCACTACTGCATCGCTGTGGACAACTTCGAGTCCGCGCGTGACGGCAAACGGCTGCAGGACGCAGGCTTCAACGTCAGCATCTCGACGGCCAAGGACAATCTGATCGAGAGCATCATGGTGACCGATCCCGACGGCCTCAGGATCCAGATCTCCGACGCGAAATACATTTACGACTGCCCGACCTGCAAAGCGCCGCCGATTTAAAAAACCCACGGTGCAGTCCTATTAATTCTCCCGCCCAGCGTTGCTGCGTGGAACCTTCGCCTTCTTCTCCCGTTCAATTACACGGGTTGGCAGCACGGGGGTTTCGCAAATGCGAACGACATCCAAGGACGGCAAGGCCCAAGCCTTTGCTCCCGCTGCATCTTCCCCCGCTACTTCTTCCAAGGCTGCATCTCTCAATGGGGTGCGCCGCAACCGGGCCCTCAACGATCTCGCCGCGCGGGCGCGCAGCGCGAAAACCCCCGAGCAGGCCTGCGCGCTGGCCGCCGAAGCCCTGGCCGATCATCCCGGCGATGTAGCCTTCGCGCTCTTCTACCTGGTCGAAGCAGAGGGCCGGACCGCCAAGCTCGCGGCAGCCTCTGGCGTGCCTGACGGCCATGATGGCGCGCTGCCGGTGCTGGCCCTCGACGGGCGCACCTTTTGGCGGTTTGCCGACGTGCGCGCCGGCATGCGCCCGGTGACGATCACCCACCTCGGCACCGTCCTGGCGGACGTGCCGCCGGGCTCGCGCGCCGAACCGACGCACACAGCCGTGGTCCTGCCGATCACCTCAACCCCGCGCCGGCAGTTGGGAGGCTTCCTGGTAGCGGGCGTCAGCCCACGCACCCGCCTCGACGCCCAGTGCCACGGTTTTCTCGACAACCTCGCCGCCCAGGTCTCCGCCGCCATCGACAACGCCCGCTGAAACGCAAATAATTGTACCAGGTACAATTATTTGCCCACTCTTCAGCGGGAGGCCAGCCATGGCGAAACCCATTCAGATCGAGTTCGTCTCCGACGTGGTCTGCCCGTGGTGCGTAATCGGCCTGCGCGGCCTGGAACAGGCGCTCGCCAAACTCACCGACGTGGTCACGCCGACTATCACCCTGCAGCCCTTTGAGCTCAATCCGCAGATGGTCCCCGAAGGCGAAGACCTGAACGAGCACATCGCCAAGAAATACGGCCACCGTCCGCCCGAGCAGATGAAGGCGACGCGCGAGATGCTGCAAAGCCGCGCCAAGGACTTAGGCTTCCCCATGGCCAACCGCGACGGCAGCCGCATCTACAACACCTTCGACGCCCACCGCCTGCTGCACTGGGCGGAAACCCAAGGCAAAGCCATCGCGCTGAAGCACGAGTTATTCGGCGCGTATTTTTCCGAGACCAAGAATGTGTCTGATCACGACGTGCTGGTAGCTGCCGCCGAACGCGCCGGCCTGGCCGGCACTGAGGCCCGCAAAGTCCTCACCGAAGGCCGCTACACCAGCGAAGTGCGCGAGGCCGAGAGCATGTGGCTCAGCTCAGGGATTAATTCGGTGCCTGCGGTCGTGGTCAACCGCAAATTCCTGATCTCCGGCGGCCAGCCGGCGGCAGCGTTCGAGGAAGCTTTGCGCAACATCGCGGCGCAGATATAACCGGACGTTCATTCCGTTCAACGTCGCGTGTGAGGTAGGTCTGTGACATCGACCAGCAACCTGCTGAGCCTTCTTTTCGGCGAAGCACCGTTCTTCGGCGCGTTCGGGTACGCCGGCAAACCCGAGCGGCATATGTTCCTGTCAGCAGCACTCCAACGTGCGTTGCCGGCGGACCGTCCCGTCAGAATCTTGGAGATAGGGTCCTGGGTCGGCTCAAGCGCATTGACGTGGGCTCAGTCCATCCGCACCTTTTCTCCGCACGGCGGAAGCATCACGTGTGTGGACCCGTGGATCTCGTTTTCCACCACAAACGACCTTGCGAACGTTTCGCTGGTGCGAACGTGGGATGAGCTGCTGCGCAGCGGGTTGGCGCACGAGCTGTTTCTGCACAACACCAAATCCATTGTTGCACCCCTCACACGCGAGGTGCGCCGCGGCAAAGCGGCGGACATCCTGCCGACTTTGGAAATGGGCACATACGACCTCGTCTATATCGACGGTTCGCACTACTACGACGATGTCCTACAAGACCTCAAACTCGCAGCGCCTCTGCTGCGCGACGGCGGCATCTTGTGCGGTGACGATCTCGAGGCGCAAATCGGCGACGTGGACCTGGCGCTGGTTCGCCAGTCGTTGGAAAAGGACAACATCCCGCATCCGTCAACCGGCGTGGGCTTCCATCCGGGCGTTACGCTGGCATGTCATGAATTCTTCGGGGGGCGCGTGCCGAGCGTCGTCGGTTTCTGGTGCGCGCGTAAGAGCGCCGGTGGCTTCGTTGACCCCGATTTCACCAATCTATCCGTGATCATCCCGGATCACTTCACCGAAGACATGAAGGACCGGTGCAAGCTGGTCCTGTCGGGTATTTCAAAACAAGTGTAGGCGGTGCAAGGCGCGCGGACGCGCGCCGGTCAGGCGGCGGGCAATCTCACCGTAAACCGCGCGCCCTTGACCTTGCCGTCTTCGACAATGTTGGTGGCGGTAATCGTGCCGCGGTGCGCTTCGACGATTTGCTTGGAAATCGACAATCCCAACCCCGAGTGCGTGCCGAACTTCTCGCCTTCGGGCCGCTCCGTATAGAAGCGGTTGAAGATGTCTTCTTCCTTGCCGGCGTGGATGCCGGGGCCCTGATCCTCAATCGTGATCTTGACGTGATATTTTTCGCGGAATGTGCGAATGCAGATTTCGCCTGCGACCGGTGAGAACGAGACGGCATTGCTGATCAGATTGCGAAAAACCTGGCCCAACCGCGTCTCCAGACCCGGCACGATCAGGCCCTTCTCGGCGCGCTTGGGATCGGCCTCGGCGATGACGCGCACTTTGGGCGCATCCGGGTTGTCGTTGGCGTTCTGCACCTGGCCCAGGGCTTCCACCAGGCGGCCCACGTCGACGGGTTCCAACTCGGCGCGCGACAACTCGGCATCGAGGCGCGAGGCATCGGAAATTTCCGTGATCAGGCGGTCGAGGCGGCCCACGTCCTCCATGATGATCGACATCAATTGTTTCTGCTGCGCCGGATCCTTGACGCGCGCCACGGTCTCGACCGCGCTGCGCAAGGACGTCAGCGGATTCTTGATCTCGTGGGCGACGTCGGCGGCGAAGTGCTCGATGGCGTCGAGACGCTGCCACAGCGATTCCGTCATATCGCGCAGGGCCGCCGAGAGCTCGCCGATCTCATCCGAGCGGCTGGTGAGATCGGGGATCGGATAACGCCGGTTCTTGGCCTGGCGCACCTGCAAGGCCGCATTGGCCAGGCGGCGCACGGGCCGGGCGATGGTATTGGCGAGGTAGATCGAGGTCAGCACGGTCAATGCCAGCACCCAGGCGAACATACCGAGGATCGAGCCGCGCACCGCGAACAGGCGCTTGTCGATGCTACTGCCGTCCCGGCTGACCAAGAGCGAGCCGACAATCTGTTTATAAAACTGCACAGGCACGCCGACCGAGAGGATTTTCTGGCGGTCGGCGCGGATGCGCACGCGCGACCCCGCCGTGCCTTCGAGTGCTTTGGCGGCCTCGGCATAGTCGGCTGCGACGATCTTCGGCTTCTCGACGTAGGGGTCCAGGCTGCGGTCATAAGCGTAACGGCCAATGGATGCGTCGTAGAGACCGCGCATGAAACGCACGACCGGACCTTCATCGAGGGGCGCCAGGTCGAGCACCTGGATCTCGCCGCCGGGCCCCTGCAGGCGGCGCGTGTCGGCAATCAGGTTGCCGGAGCGGTCGAAGATCTGCGCGCGCAGGTGGGCCAGCCCACCGAGGTTGCGCAGCATCTGGCCGGCGGCGTCGGCGTCGATGACGCGCGGCGCGCCTGTGGGGCCGAAGTCGTCTTCTTTGGCGCGCCGGCCGCGCGGCTGCTGGGCGACGACCACGGCCCCTTCGCCAATCGCAGCGGCGATGAGTTCGCCCTGGGTGCGCAGGCCTTCGATCTCGGTGGCGATGAGGTTGTCCTGGTACTCGTCGAGGAATAAGAGGCCGAGGACCAACAACACGGGTGCGGCCAGGTTGACCGCCAAAAACCGCGCCGTCAGCGGCGAGAACAAACCGCTGCGCCACGACGGCGCGCGCATGCCCACCTCGGGCCCAGTGGGCGCGACACGCAGATCGTCGAGTTTAAGGTCAGGCTTCTTGAGCAACCGGAGGCCCTCAGTCGCAAACGCTCCGGGTTGAAGGCCGCGCGTGAGCGCGGGTTATGACGGGGCGGGAGCGTTCGCTTCGTTATATTTGTAGCCTACGCCGTACAAGGTTTCGATATGAGAGAAGTCCTTGTCGACCTCGCGGAACTTCTTGCGCAAACGCTTGATGTGGCTGTCGATGGTACGGTCGTCGACGTAAATGTGCTCGCCGTAGGCCGCATCGATCAGCTGGTCGCGGCTTTTGACGTGGCCGGGGCGCTGGGCCAGGGCCTGGATGATCAGGAACTCGGTGACCGTCAGGTTCACCGGCAGGGCCTTCCACAGGCAGAGGTGCTGGGCGGGGTCGAGCACCAGGTCGCCGCGGGCGACGGAGGTGGCCGAGGCCGCGCCGCTGCTGGCCTGGGCCTTCTGAGCCTCGACGCGGCGGAAGATCGAGCGCACGCGCTCGATCAACAGGCGCTGGGAGAAGGGCTTTTTGATGTAGTCGTCTGCCCCCATGCGCAGGCCGAGCAGCTCATCTACTTCATCGTCCTTGGAGGTGAGGAAGATCACTGGCAAGGAGGTTTTTTCGCGCAGGCGCTGGAGCAGTTCGATCCCATCCATGCGCGGCATCTTGATGTCGAGGATGGCCAGATCCGGCGGCTCGGCAGTCAGCCCGCGCAGCGCCTCGGCCCCATCTCGATAGGTGGTGACCTTGAAGCCCTCCTGCTCGAGGACCATGGTCACCGAGGTCAGGATGTTGCGATCGTCGTCAACCAGTGCGATGCGATTAGCCACGGCTGTACCCTCTCCTGCAATCTCAACTCTAACGCTCTCATCTCAGCGCCGCATTGTGGCGAAATTACCGCAAAGCCATGTCAGGCCAAAGGCGCTTTGACGTTGGAATAATTATCTCAATCGCGCCAATTCGGCCTTGGCGGCGGCATATTCGGAAAAACGCGTCATACCGGTGCCGAGTGCCGCTTTGAACAGTTTGGCGGCCTGTTGCGTGTCGTTCTCAAGCAGCGCAGCTTCGCCAAGGTAGAAGTAAGCCTCACATAAACGCCCCGGTGCGGATCGAGGTTCCCGAGCCGCCGCAGCCAGCACCTCATCGCCGGACAATCGCCCCAGGAAATAGGCGGCGACTGGTGCTGGCCAAGGTCCAATGGATGCCGATTTGGCGAGGGTCGCAGTCGCACCTGCGTCGCCGGCGCGGGCCGCGGCGACGAAGCGCCACAGCGCCACATGCGCCGGCGCATTCGGCTGGGCGCCGGCGCGGCTCAAGTCAGCCGCCGAACCCACGAAGTCGGCCCGCATCAGCCGCAGCATGCCGCGCGCCGCCAGCGCTTGGGCCGCCTCGGGCTGCACCTTCAGGACCGCCGAGAGGTCCGAGTCAGCGGCGGAAAAGTCGCCGGCGAACTGAAAACTCAGCGCACGTCCCATCAACGCCTCGACGTCGCCGGGACGGGAGGCGAGGAACGCGGTGTAGTCCGTGGCCGCAGTGCTGTCGCCCGCTTGAAGTTTGGCAGCGGCGCGGAAGAACAGCGGCGCGGGGTCATTGGGCCGAAGGCCGGACAGCGCCGAGAAATCGGCAATCGCGGCGGCATAAGCGCCGCTTTGCAGCTGCGCTATGCCGCGGCCTTCGAGCGCCGCCATGTCGCGGGGATTGAGGGTGAGGGCCGCGGTGAAATCAGAGACGGCGCCGGCGAAATCGCCCGCCCGCGCGGCTGCCGTGGCGCGGCCCCGCAAGGCTCCGCCGTCCGGTGTCGCTTGCAGCGCGGCGGAATAGGCCGCAGTGGCCGCACCGCTTTGCCCCGCCCTGAGCTCTGCGGCGGCAAAGAGGCTTTGCGTTTGCGCGTCGCCCGGAGCCAAGCGGCGCGCTTCGGAAAGATCGGCCAGCGCCTCGCTGTGCGCGCCGCGCGCCGTGCGCAGGCGCGCGCGCGCGACGAGCGCGCCGGCATTGGCGGCATCGCGACCCAGCGCCGCGGAATAATCCGCTTCGGCTTTTGAGACGTCGCCGTTCGCCTCATGGAGTTTCCCGCGCGCAACGAAACCGGCGGCATCGGGAGCCAACGCCAACGCCGCGTCATAGTCGGCGAGCGCCTGGGCCTTCTCCCCGGCGGCGACATAAGCATCGGCGCGGGCCAGCAGCGCAAGGGCGCGTGTCGCCGGCGCGAGCGCGTTGTCATTGAGGCTTTGCGTGCACGCCGCGATCTTCGCCGCCGGTGTGCCCGCCGCAAAGCAGGCGAGACTGTTCGCCTGGGCGTGAACATCGGCCGCGGCGAAAGCCGCCGCGAGCAAAAGGAGGCAGCGCGTATTGCTGTTCACGCCCGCCGCGTCTCAGTCCGTCGTGATGATGAAGCTCACCTGGGCGGAGGTGTTGCGCGCCGGGGTCGTGGACAGCATCGCCGCGAAGCTCTCGCTGCCGAACTTGCCCTTATAGCGGTGGACGGTGGTCACGCTGTTGGGGCCATCGATGTCGGTCGACACGCCACTGTCGGTGAACCCCCCCTGAGTGCTGAGCATCTTCTTGCTGACACCGGCGGCGAGCGCTTCGAGGTCTGGCGCAAAGCGTGCGTAGACGCGGCACGAGCCATCGGCGACACCGAAGATCAGCATCGGGAACTTGGAATCGACCTTGAGATAGCCGATGCCGGGCTGGGTGCGCAGAAAACTACCGGCCAGTTCCGCCGGGACCACCTGCAAGCCGGCGGTCTTGGCGAAGGCCGACAGCGAGGCGTGCGCCTTCATGTGCGGCAAGCAGCCGTCGATGACGAGTTTCGCGAACGCTTCCGTGACGTCGGCGGCCTCCTGGGCGCGCGCGGGCGCGGCGCAGAGAAGGGCAGCAGCGAGGCTGTAGATGAGGGTGCGCATGGTCTATCTCGCGAGGAGTTGCACGATGCCTGACGGTAGCATGTCAGCCGCGCCCGGCCAATCGCGCCCAGGCATCAAATGCACAATGATGGCCCCCAACTTCGTCGTCGCAAGGCTCGTCCTTGGGACCCAGTGTCAGGGCGCCGTGCTGAGTTAATGCGCCTCGGCCCAGTTGGCGCCGGTGCCGACGTCGACCGTCAGCGGGATGTCGAGTTGGACTGCGGCCTCCATGGTCTTCTTGACGAGCGCGCTGGTCTTGGCGATTTCGGCCTCGGTGACTTCGAACACCAGTTCGTCGTGCACCTGCAGCAGCATGAGGGCCGAAAGTTTCGCGTCCCTGAGCGCGTCGGGCAATTTGATCATCGCACGCTTGATGATGTCGGCGGCCCCGCCTTGGATCGGCGCGTTGATGGCGGCGCGTTCGGCAAAGCCGCGCATATTGGGGTTCTTGTCGTTGATGCCGGGGATCGTCACGCGCCGGCCGAACAGCGTGGTGACAAAGCCCTGTTTGCGCGCCTGGGTCTTGGTTTCTTCCATGTAGTCGCGGATCTCGGGGAACTTGGCGAAATAGGCGTTGATGTATTCCTGCGCTTCGCCGCGCGGGATGCCGAGCTGGCGCGCCAAGCCAAAGCCCGAGATGCCGTAGATGATCCCGAAGTTGATGGCCTTGGCCCGGCGGCGGATCATCGGGTCCATGCCCTTGATCGGCACGCCGAACATTTCAGAAGCCGTGGCCGCGTGAATGTCCTCGCCGTCCTTGAAGGCGCGCTTCATGGCCTTGACGTCGCCGACGTGGGCGATCAGGCGCAGCTCGATCTGACTGTAGTCGGCCGACAGCAGCTTTTTGCCCTTCGGGGCGACGAAGGCCGTCCTGATCTTGCGGCCATCCTCGGTGCGGATCGGGATGTTCTGCAAGTTGGGATCAACCGACGACAGACGCCCGGTGGAGGCAATGGTCTGCGCGAAGCAGGTGTGCACACGCCCGGTGTCGGGATTGATCACTTCCATCAGCGCATCGGTGTAAGTGCTCTTTAGCTTCTGCAGCTGGCGGTGTTCGAGCACCCGCGCCGGCAGGTCGTGACCTTGCGCTGCCAGCTCTTCCAGCACCTCGGCGCCCGTGGCATAGGCGCCGGTCTTGCCCTTCTTGCCGCCGGGCAGGGACATGCGTTCGAAGAGAATCTCGCCGAGCTGCTTGGGTGAATTGACGTTAAAGGGCTCGCCGGCAAGCTTGTGGATGTCGGCCTCGTGCGCCGCCATGCGCGTGCCGAAGTCGTGCGACAGCGCGGTCAGCACTTTCTTGTCGACCAGAATGCCGCGCGCTTCCATGTCGTGCAGCACGCCGATCATGGCGCGGTCCATGTTCTCGTAGATCGCCACCAGCTTTTCTTCACGCAAACGCGGCTTGAGCATGTCATACAGCCGGCGCGTCACATCCGCGTCCTCGGCGGCATAGGCGGTGGCCTTGTCCAGCGGAACGCGGTCGAAGGTGATTTGGTTTTTCCCCGAACCACAGACATCGGCGAATTTGATGGTGTTGTGGCTGAGGTGCAGTTCGGCGAGCTCGTCCATGCCGTGTCCGTGCCCGGCGCTCTCGAGCACGTAGGAGATCACCATGCTGTCGTCGACCGGGGCGATATTGATGCCTTCACCCGCGAGGATGTGCATGTCGAATTTGATGTTGTGGCCGACCTTGAGCACGCCTGGATCTTCCAGCAAAGGCTTCAGCGCTTTCAGCGCGTCCTTCAGCGGAATTTGCGGCGGTGCGGCGTCTCCCGCTAGATCCAATGTCCCCGCTGGCGCCGAACCGGTGTGGCGGAGCGGAATGTAGCAGGCGGTCCCCGGGGTCACGCAGAGCGAGACACCGACCAGCTTGGCCTGCATCGGATCAAGCCCCGTGGTTTCGGTGTCGACGGCGACCCAGCCGTTGGCGGCCGCCGTCCCGACCCAGCGTTGCAGGTCTTTGATCGTGGTGATCGTCTCATAAGCGCCCGGCCACCCCGCGGCGGCGGAGACGATTTTCGCGGGCGCAGGCGAGGGGGCGGCGCCCGGCGCGGACTCGGGGATGCTCTGCAACGAGTGGCCATTGCCGCCCAACCGGGCGGTGACCTTGTTCACCAGGCTCTTGAAGCCTTGCGCGGCAATGAAGGTGAGCAGGGTCTCGGGATCAGGCTCGACCCACTTAAGCTTGTCGAGACCGACCTCCACCTTCACGTCGTCGCGCAAGGTGACCAGCTGTTTTGAAATCCGCGCAAGATCGGCGAAGGCGATCAAGTTCTCACGCCGCTTGGGCTGCTTGATCTCGCCGGCCTTCTTCAGCAGCGTCTCGAGATCGCCGTACTGCAGGATGAGTTCGGCGGCGGTCTTCACACCGATGCCGGGCACGCCGGGCACGTTGTCGGAGCTGTCGCCCGCGAGCGCCTGCACTTCGATGACTTTGTCGGGCCCGACGCCGAACTTCTCCACCACCTGCTCTGGGCCGATGGTGCGGTTCTTCATCGGGTCCAACATGCTGACGCCCGGGCGGATCAGCTGCATCATGTCCTTGTCGGCGGAGATCACGACCACGTCGATCCCTTTCGCCTCGGCCATCTTGGCGTAGGTGGCGATCAGGTCATCCGCCTCGAAGCCTTCCATCTCCAGGCAGCAGACGTTGAAGGCGCGCACGGCGTCGCGGATGATCGCAAACTGCGGCTTGAGTTCGTCCGGCGGTTCGGGGCGCTGCGCCTTGTACTCTTTGTAGATCTCGCTGCGGAAGGTGTGGCGCTTGGTATCAAAAACCACGGCGATGGATTCCTCGACCGTGGCATCGCGCAGGTCGTCCATCAGCTTCATCAGCATGTTGGCGAAACCGTAGACGGCATTCACCGGCGTGCCGTCGGGGCGCGTCATCGGCGGCAGCGCGTGGAAGGCGCGGAAGATGTAGCCCGATCCGTCGATCAGGTAGAGGCGCTGCGGCGTTGAGGATGCGGCTTTGGCCATAGGCCGCCCCGTCTTGCGAGAAAAAGCGTCAGTGGCCGCCGGCGTGGGCCGCCGCGTGTTTGTCCAGGACGTAACGGCGGCTGCAATAGGGGCATTCGATCTCGCCCACTTCCGGCTTGATCTGCAGATACACCCGCGGATGGCCCAAGGCCCCGCCGCCGCCGTCGCAATTCACGGTGGTGGTTTCGACTTTGATGGTCTCAAGGGCGTCAGCCATGGCGTTTCCTTACGCAAATGTCAGGGCATGTTTATGCGGCGGGGGACTATAGATTTCAAGCGGGCATTGCCGCCTCTTTCCCAGGGTGATACCCAAATGACCATGAGCGAAACCCAGGTTTCCGTCCCTTCGCCGGCTCCGGCACTCCCTGACTTGGCGGTGGAAATCCGCGGGCTCAACAAGCTTTACCAAGGCGGCGGCAAACGCGGCTCCAAACAAGCGGTGGCGGACTTTTCGCTGGAGGTGCCGCGCGGCTCGTTCTTCGGCCTGCTCGGGCCCAATGGCGCGGGCAAGTCGACTACCATCAACATCCTGGCGGGGCTGGTGAGAAAGACCAGTGGCGTCGTGAAGATCTGGGATTTTGATATCGACAAGGACGAGCGCAATGCGCGTTGCGCCATCGGTGTGGTGCCGCAAGAGCTGAACCTGGACCCTTTCTTCACGCCCTTTGAACTGCTCGAAGTCCAGGCCGGCCTCTACGGCGTCCCGAAGAAAGAGCGGCGCACGAAAGAAATCCTCGATGTCGTCGGCCTCGCCGACAAAGCCAACGCTTACGCGCGCGCGCTGTCGGGCGGCATGCGCCGGCGCCTGTTGATCGCCAAGGCCATGGTGCACACGCCGCCGGTGATGGTGCTGGACGAACCCACCGCCGGCGTCGACGTCGAGCTGCGCCAGCAGTTGTGGCGCCACCTGCGCGAACTCAACGCCCGTGGCACCACGATTCTGCTCACCACGCACTACCTGGAAGAGGCTGAGGCCTTGTGCGACCGCATCGCCATCATCAACCATGGCCGCCTGGTGGCGCACGATACCACGCGCGCGCTGCTCAAGCGCATCGACAACAAGGCGGTGATCCTCACCCTGACCCAGCCGCTGGCGCACATCCCTGCGGCGCTGGCGAATTTCCATGCGACGCTGCCGGCGCCGACCGAGCTGCACATCAACTACCGCCCCAGCGCCGGCGCCATGCAGGACATTCTCGACGCCGTACGTGCATCTGGGGTGACGGTTGGCGACATCCGCACCGACGAAGTGGACCTTGAAGACATCTTCCTGCAGCTGACGGCAGGAAGCGTGCAGACATCGGTCCAGTAGGCCGGCGGCTGTCATGCGGTGTATCCTGGTCGTCATGCTCACCTTATTGCTTTCCGCCTGTGCACCACGCTTCGCCCCGCCCGGACCCGGCCCCGCGGCGCCGCGCCTGACCGAAACCCATTTCCAGGCCTCGGATGGGCTCGAGCTCGCCACGCGCAAATGGCTTCCGGCCGGCCCTCCGCGCGCCGTCGTCCTCGCCGTGCACGGCTTCAACGACTACAGCAGGGCTTTCGACGTCGCTCCCGGCACGCCCGGCGTCGGGCCCTACCTCGCCGAACGCGGTGTGGCGGTCTACGCCTACGACCAGCGCGGCTTTGGCGCTTCGCCGCACTGGGGCCTGTGGCCCGGGCGCGACGCCATGATCCGCGACTTCAAGGATTTCGCCGCCGTACTGCAGGCGATGTATCCCGGCGTGCCGTTTTATCCGCTGGGCGAAAGCATGGGCGGGGCGGTGGTCATGACGGCTCTCGCTGAGCCCGATGCGCCGAAGGTTGCGGGCACCGTGCTGGTCGCCCCCGCGGTGTGGGGCCGTTCGACCATGCCGGTGTTTTACCGGGCTGCGCTATGGTTAGGCTCGCGCATCCTGCCCGGCTTCAAGCCTTCGGGTGAAAGTTTGGGGCGCCTCGCCAGCGACAACATCGAAGCGCTGCGCGCCAACGGCCGCGATCCGCTGTTCATCAAAAAGACGCGCATCGATTCCGTCTACGGTCTCACCGGCCTGATGGACGAAGCCCTGGCCTCGGCCCCGAAAATCGCCGGGACGCCGGTCTTGTATCTCTACGGTCAGAACGACCAGATCATCCCCAAGGAGCCGACGCGCGAAGCCATCGCCGCCATGGGCAAGGCTGACGCCGGTCTGCATCCGGCCTTCTACGAAAAGGGCTGGCACATGATCCTGCGCGACAAACAGTCGGCCGTGGTGATGGCCGACATCGTGGCGTTCCTCGCCAACCCGCAGGAAGCGCTGCCCTCAGGCGCCGACGTCATGGCGGTGCAGCGTCTCAGCGCTGCGCGGTAATGAAGATCGCGCTGACCAAGATCAGCGAGAGCAAGCATCGCTTCGCTGCAACGCGCGCCAATGGCAGCGTTGAAAGTCTGGAACTGGAAACGCGCAGTTTCCTCATCCACGACCTCACGCATTTTGCTCTGGAGAGCACCGCCAAGCTCAGCGGCGGATTCTACGGCGCGCTGGCGGCGGGAACGCCCTACGGCGCGCTGGCCGGCGAAACGGCGCAGCCGGTGACCGGCGAAGCCCTCGCCATCGAGACGGTGGTCGGGCCGCTCAGTGGTGCCTTGCGCGGGGACATCGACGCACCGGCCTTTACCGCACGGCTCGCCGGCTATTTCACCGACCTGGGACGCGACGTGCCTACGTGGCTGACGCCGGAGACGATCGCTGCGACATCGGCACGCTTCAAAGCCCTCATGGGCCAGTGGAAAGCCACGCCCTTCGGCGCAACGATGGAGCTCAGCTTTTCGTCCGCTCCGGCACCGCGCGGCTGATCCGGTACATCAGGAACAGTGTGATCAGCGAAGCGCTGGCCACCACATAGCCGATACGTTCGAAGTGCTCCAAGTGGCCGTCGGCCCCTTGCACCACCAAGCTCCCCGCCAGCACGGCCGCGACGCCGCCCGAGACCTGCGCCAGCGACGCGTTGATGGCACTGAACGACCCGCGCTTCGTGATGTCCGGAATCGCGGACATCAGCGCCTGCGCTGGGATCATGCGCGAAAAGATGCCGACGAACAGGATGACGTTGACCACCATCACGCCGACCAGCGGTGTCGGCCCCATGTGGGTGTAGAACAGCACGAGTGCGATCGAAACCAACGTGCCGAACAGGAACACAGGGAACTTGCCGAAGCGGTCGCTGGCCCGGCCGATCATCGGACCGATGAAAATCGTCGCAATGCCGGTCACCAGATAAATCGTCGGCAGGTGCGCGAGGTCGATCCCGAGATTGTTGACGGTGAAGGCGCTGCCGAAGGGCATGATCATATAGCCGCCGGTCGACAACAGCGCGATCGCGCAGAAAGCGAGAAGGTGCTTGGGCTCGGTGACCGTCGCCACCAGGTGCGACAAAGGCCCGCGCTCCTGCGTGAGGCGCAGATGCGCATCCACCGGGCGCATATAGAGCGCGATGACCACGCCGACGGCCGCGCCGATCACAACGATGACGACAAAGGGCGCATGCCAATCCCACAGGGTCGAGAAATAAAGCCCCGCCGGCAGACCAAGGATCTGGCTGGCGGCAAAGGCGGTCTGCAGCACCCCCATCACCCGCCCGCGCATCTCGAGCGGGAAGAGGTCGGTGGTGATCGCCATGACGATGGATCCGATGACCCCGCCGAAGATCCCGGTTACCACGCGCGCGAACAGCAGGACGGGAAAACTTTGCGCCAACCCGCACATGGCGGTGCCGAGCAGGAAGCCCACATAGAAAAACAGCAGCAATTTTTTGCGATCGAAGCGGTCGGCAAATCCCGCCGCGAGCAGACCCGAGGCGCCGGCGGCAAAGGCATAGACCGACACCACCAGACTGAATTGCTGCGGGCCGATCGCGAGCGCCGGCATGACGATCGCGCCCAAAGGCGAGAGGATCATGAAGTCGAGGATGATGGTGAACTGCAGGAACGCCAGCATGCCGACGACGAACTTCTGGTAGCCGGTGAACTTGATTTTCGCCGGCGGCGGCGTTTCGGAAGCTGGGTTCATGGCTCTATCCGCTGAAGGGGTGCTCTTGTAACAGACGCCGGCCCCGTGTCGAACACCCATAATTATATCGGGATATGAATGGATTAGACGAAAATAGTGCACCGCAATCTAAAGCGGCCTAACCTAGGGCCACGCTCACGCTCGGGAGGCTGAGTTGCCAGGCACCTGTTCAGGAAAGGCCTCCGCCATGAAAGACGCCACCTCCGAGCCGACCACGTTCTCCCACGTCAAACCCGCCGACACCGACTTCAAGGACGGCGGCTTGCGCGGCTTCTTCCAGTACCGCGATCTCGGCATCGCCGAAGCCACCCACGGCAAGGTCGTCGCCCATCTGGTGCGCGCCTCCTCGCCGCCGAGTAACGGCACCGGCTGGCACCGCCATGTGGCTGATTTCCACATCGTGATCATGACCAAAGGCTGGGCCAAGTTCATGTACGAGGACAAAGTCACGCTGGTCGAAGCCGGCGACGTCGTGCACCAGCGCCCGGGCATCGTGCACTACCTGTTCGATTACTCGCCCGACATGGAATACCTCGAGGTCGTAGGTCCCGCTGATTTCGGCACCGTCGATGCCGAGGGGCCGTGCGCCGTGCCGCCCGTTACACCTTGGAAGTGACTCCCGGCCCTTACGTTTGCGCCGCTCGCGGCGATGAACTAGATTGCGGGCGGTTGTACCCGTAGCTCAGCTGGATAGAGCGTCGCCCTCCGGAGGCGAAGGTCGGGGGTTCGAATCCCTCCGGGTACGCCATTTTTCTTAGCGCGCTACGCGCGCTTAGAAAAAGTGAGCGCCCCCTGACTCAAAATCTGCGGGCCGTGAACGGCCCGCATGGATCGCGCAGCGATCCGAG
This sequence comes from Fidelibacterota bacterium, assembly GCA_947481595.1. Classification (GTDB taxonomy): domain Bacteria; phylum Pseudomonadota; class Alphaproteobacteria; order Rhodospirillales; family Rhodospirillaceae; genus SHVO01. The sequence continues at coordinate 19,443 of CANKHC010000007.1, read as the reverse complement.
TGGGCGCCATTCCAATCTTCTTGAGCTGAGCGCCGCACCCAATATGAAAAAAGAAGAAATCTATCAATTCGATCTCGTCGGATGCTTGGTCGCACCTCGTCTCTTCAGTGACGCCGAGCTTGAGCCGCTTATCCGTGCCGTCGACGATCTAGAAGGTCATTTCCGCTCCGTGGCCGAAAATGCCCCGAAATTGGCGGATCATTTCGGCCAGCCCTATAGCATTGATGCGAAGACCGGCGCGTCGGTGATGGTGAGGCGTAACCCCGGCCTGACGCTGATCGTGGAGGATTTCATCGGCGCATCGAAATCCTTCGACATGCTGATCGGCAATCCAAAACTTCTGTCCTATGTCAACGAAATGGTCGAGCCGCCCCATAGCATGGCCAGCGGGATGATATTTTACCGCGATGGCGACAGCTACACGCCCATGCATATGGGCGGACCGGTCGACGCCAGAAGCAGGTATTCGTGGATTGGAACGTACATGCAGTCAGCGGACGGCCGTACCGTCCGGCCGAGACACATACATCTTCTCCAGTGCCGCATCGTCATTGCCCTCCACGACACGACGATGGACGACGGACCGTTTTGCTTTGTGCCCGGAAGCCACAAATCAAGCCTACACTCGCCGCATGGCGACAATCCTTACGCCCAGCCGGGCCTTCAAATGGCCTTGTTGAATAAGGGCGACGTGCTCTTCTTCACTGAAAATCTGCGGCACGGCGGCTTACGCACAAAACCCGGAAAGACCCGGAAATCGCTGCATCTCATGTTCAGCGAACAGTGGGTGCCGTCACAAAGCCCCGTACACTACAACGGCTACATGCGCGTTCACGCCGACGCTTGGGAAAGGTATACCGACGAGCAGAAGGCGTATTTCCCCCGCGCAGAAATCTTCAAATAAGCGCGCGCCACCACAGGTGAGCGCTCCTCAATAATCCGCCGCGATCCTGAAGAAGAACGCGCGCGCTGGGCTCGACGTAAACCGTCCCGAGTTGCCTTCCACCGTCCAGGCAAATGTATCGAGCAGGTTGATCACCTGAACGCGCACGTTCACATGGGCATCCCCTACCGCGAAAGGATAGCGCGCCGCCGCCGACAGCGTCGTCAACGACGGAACTCGGAGTGTGTTGGCGCGGTTGGCGACCTGCGATCCTTCGTTCTCGACATTGGCTTCGATGGTGAAGCCCTTCCACGACGGTGCGCCGTATTGCAGGTTGAGCCGCAGAAGACGCGGCGCCGTGCCCGGCGAGATCTTGCCGATCAGTCCGTTGTCCACCGGCAAGCCTGAAACACGCGCCTTCAGGAACACTGCCCCCGCGACGACCGTCAGACCGGTGAAGGGCTGGCCGCTCAACGACATCTCGACGCCGCTGTGCTTGAGACTGCCGACCACGCTGTAGACGTTGGCCGGATCGCGATCGAAGTAGGGCTTGCTCACCTCGAACACGCCGCCCACGAAGGTCAAGCCGGGCTTGATGGTGTAGCGCAGACCCGCATCAACCTGTTTGGTGAGCTGGGCCGCTAGCGGTTCGCCGGCATTGGCGGCGTTGTCGGGCGCAGTGCCGAATTCCTCGAGCCCGCGCGTATAGCCGCTGTAGAACGCGAGCTTAGGCGTAGCGTAGTACGCGAGCGTGCCGTTGTAGAGCCAGGGCTGACTCTTGGTCGTGGTCGGCGACGCATTCTCTTTGCCTGAGTTGCGCCGATAGAAACTCTTTTGCAGTCCTACGCTGAACTCGCCCACATTGGCCCACTGACTGACATAGGACACGCCCGGCGAGACCTGCTTGACGGCGTCCCGGTCGCGCGCACCAAACCGCCAGCCGTCGAGCTCGCTGACCGCGCGCTCGACCCCGATCGTGGCCGTGCCGTAGTTCGTCGTGGTCCCGCCGCCGAACAGCCGGCGCGTATCGCGCCCGCGCACGGCGAAATGCACGGTATGACGGAACGCGCCATTCGTGAACGTGCCCGACGCCCGCGCTTCGCCCGAGACCGAGTCCGCGCTGTGCTCGGGATAGCGCAGGATATCGAGACTGCCGACACCGTTCGGCTGAACGTTGCGGTAAAAGACCACGTAGTTCTTCGGCCGCGTCAAATCCGATTGGAAGAGCCCCGCCTGCAGACGCCAGTTGTCCCAAGCGTTGCCGCGCGCCACGACCCCATAAGTGAGTTCGTCCATCGAGCGGTCTGCCCACGCCTGGCCGTAAAAGACCCCGCGGTCGATGCGCGGCGGCAAATAAGCCCCGCCCGTGAACACCGAAGGTGACACTTCGCCGTCTTCGCTGCGCTGGAAGTAGAAGAAAGGGATCACTTCGAGGTCATCAGCCGGGCGCCAGCGCACGACCGACGATGCCAGCCACAAATTGGCGTGCTGATCGCCGTCGCTGTAGATGTGGAAGCCGCCGAGATCGGCGCTGATCGAGACCTTCTCGTTGATCGGTGTCTTGAAGTCGAAAAGTTCGAGATTGAGGCCGGTGGGCCGCCGGGTTTCGTGAATAAAGCTGAAGGTGGTTTTGTCGTCGGGAATGAACAATGCGATATCGACGATGCCGGTCGGCGCCGGAAACGGATAGGACTGCGCCGAGAGGCCGACGCGAATGCTGGTGCGCGGCACCACCGTACGGCCCATGAAAGCTTGCTGATCGAAGTAGAGCCCCTCGAAGCGCGTGTTGCCGGCCTGCGCGGGGTTGAACCCGCGTGCGCTCGACGAACTGTAGAGCCCGATGTTCTCGCTCCCCACCCGCGAGCCGAAGGCGTCATCGGCCGTCTTGACGATGTTCTCATCCGCGCGCTGCGCATAGGCCGCAGGGCCCGTCACGTTGAGCGCCGCGAAGGCCGCCCAGCCCCAAAGCCAATACCGATTTTGCAAACCAACCCCCGAAAACAACCCCGCCCCCGCGTGGCGGTATTAAGCCGTACATTTATCTGCCTTCGTCGTTTATGTCACGACGCCGGTCTGCGCGGCTTCAGCAAAACGGCTGTGCTTGGTACAATTATTTGTGATCGCGAAGCGCTCCGGTGGCTCGCTTGTGTGCGACCTGCTGACGCCTTAAGGATAGGCGGCGCGAACACCGCGCTGGGTTCAGGTCGCAAAGAGACATTGAATGTTTTTCCGGGACGTCGATCTGCCGACATTCGCCGATGCCACGGGCGGCGAAATGATTTGGGTTGGACCGCCGGCGCAGCGGGCCGCTAAGTCGTTCACGAACATCGGCCGCCAACCCACTCCCGGCAAGCCGTTTAGCTACGTCATCCCCGAAATGGCGGTGGCGAAAGTGCGCAACGTCGTGCTGAAAAGCGTGAACTCCACGCCCTATTCACCCCAGAACCAGGTCTTCGTCACGCGGCGCCTGGCCTACCGCGACATCAACCCGACCTTTCATACGCAAGCCTGGGAAACGCAAGTCGCCGGCGGTGTCGAAGCCGAACTCGGCGAACCGGTGATGCATATCACCGAACCGGCCTTCCGCCTGTCCGTGGGCAACAGCAACTTTGGACACTTCATCTGGGAAGCGGTGGCCAAATGCCTGATGCTGAGCCGCATTCCGGGACATGAGAGTCTCAAGATTCTCTATCCGGATGTCGTGCCTGACCGCTATCTCGCGTGGATCGAGGCCGCCGGTATCAAACGCCAGCGGTTGATCCCCATTCCCACGGAGGCCGCGGTACAGGTCGATACGCTTTTCATCGGGACCGCGCCGTTCGCCCATGACGAAAACAAGAACATCGTGCTGCACGAGGAATCCCTTCACGACCTGCGCCGGCGCGTTTGGGAGAACACAGCACCCGCCCCCCGCCGCGAACGCCTGTTCTTCAGCAGATCGGACGCAGCCCAGAAGCGCTGCGTCAACGAGGCCGAAGTTTTCGCGCTGCTCGAGCCGCACGGCTTTCGCTTCCTGACCGGCGCCAACACATCGCAGCAAGATCTCATCGGTTATGTGCGCAACGCCGACATCATCGTGGCGCCCCTTGGTGCCGCGACCGCGGCGGCCGCCATCGCGCCGGCGGACTGCATCGTCGTCGAGTTGACTCCCTCGCCGGCTATTCTTGGCAAATACAACGCGACCTTCGGCGCACTCCTCCTTGGTCAGCCCTTTATGAGAATGGTGGGGCAGCGCGTGAGTCTTCCCGACAACACCGACCCGGCTGAAATCTATTGGGACTACACGATCGATCCCGCGCACATTCGGGACTTGATCAAGTACTTTCCCGCGCCTTCGCCGCAGGCGACGTGACAGCCGTCCGCTTGGGACAGCTCCATACCGACCTCACATACTGAGGTCGCTCGTTGCAACGGCGAGGTCGCCGCTTTTGGTGTTGCGATTGAACTCGGTGTATTGCTGCACACCGTCGATTTCCACGCGGGGAAGGTGGTTCGCGGCAAAAGCGCGCCAATCGCCGCGCGGGGCTTCGCATCGCAGGCCTTTGGCGTCGTTGAGCTTGATAATCAGTCCGCCTTTTTTCCAAAGCAGATCCCAGTTGTGAGGATTGGTCAGGGCAGCTTCGACCGCGCGGTCGTACACGCGCTGCAGGATCCACGGACGAATCGCCGTAAAATAAATCAACACGCCGAGGATCATCGCAGCGGTGCCGACGATGACGTTCGCGGTGAACATCAGCACAAGCGAAATCACCATCATCGCCAAGATGGGGGCCACGTTCTCACCGGAATTCCACACCGGCGAACCGGGGCGATTTAAACGGCTGGCGTCGGCGGTGACGGTGATGACGTTGGCCTTGCGAGCATTGACCAAGCTCGCAAAGAGATTGCGGTCCTTGGGGTTTTTCTTCGCGGGTGCATTCATGACGAGGTCGGGGCATGGGAGCAAAGTTGCCTCCAACGTAGCATCCGCTTGGGTTAGTTGCCATATACGTGAGTTACAACCTCGAGTTTAATACCCTGTTCGCCCTGACGCGCGGCCACGTTGCGCGACGGCGGAAGACGAGGAGTCCGACCTCACCACCGCCACTCCCCGGAATCTCACAAGGCGCATCACATCATCCGCGCCGCGGACGAGACTGGGCGCGATCGACGCCGCGGAACGAGAACGGGGGTGCTGCTTTTTGCGGTCCATGCGGGTGCATCCTCACCGCTCCTGACCGTTCTGCTTGTTCCTGCGCCACGGTTGCGCTGCCACGGCGGGAAAGAGGCCCGCGCCGGGCTTCATCTCGGAACCCAAATGACGTGCGGCAGGTTACAGCACCATGTTCTCCCATTTGATCCAGTTGCTTTTGCCCGTGGCCGACAACCAGGGCCGCGCTTTTCCGGATGATGTCCTGGAGAGCGTCAAAACCACCCTGGTCGCGAAATTCGGCGGCGTGACCGCTTTCGGGCGCGCGCCGGCGCACGGCGTGTGGGCCGGTCCCAACCGGACGCAGCACGACGATGTCGTCATCGTCGAGGTCATGGCTGGGGCGCTCGACGAAACCTGGTGGAGTGATTTCCGCAAAGGTCTTGAATCCAAGCTCGGCCAGCAGGAAATCGTGGTGCGCGCCTTCCTGATGCGCACGCTGGAGTAGTGCGGGATATATCAGGGCGGCGGCGTGAGAAAATCCATCACCCAGTCGGCGACGGCGTCCGGCTTCTGCAGATAGGGCATGTGCTTGGCGCCCGGAACGAGGGCCAGCGGCGCCTTCAGCGCGTCGGCAAGGCGGTAGCCGTCACGAACGGGCACAAGAATGTCATCCTCGCCCCACAGCACCAGGGCGGGGGCGGTGATTTTGGCGATGTCGTCGAAGGTGAACGCACCTTCGGTGTAGTGCCGCTGGGAATACATCGTGGCGCGGACGGCGTCCGTGGTGTCTTTGATGCGCGTCGGTGGCATCCATGGGCAATCCGGGCGCGTCTTGCAGAACATCGACACGATGCTGAGTGGCCCGCCGCCGAAGCCATGCCAGAACACCGTACGGCCGATGCCGAGCGGCGCTTGGATGATGGCCTCGGACACGCGCGATGGCGGGAAATAAATCGCCGCATCCATAAAAATGATCCGCCGCACGCGTTCGGGATAGTCGATGGCGAACTGTGCTGCGATGACCCCGCCGTAAGAATGACCGACCACGTCGACCTGTGCGACACCGAGATCATCGAGCATCGCCGCCACTGCAGCCGTCTGGCCCTTTTGGCCGTAGTAGGGACCGGGGACGGTGATGCGTTCGGAGAATCCATACCCAAGAAGATCGGGCAGGATGAGCGCGCGTTTCGGGGTGAGTTTCTCTGCCCAGGGCAGGAACGTGGCGTGGCCCGGCGTGGCAAAACCATGAATGAGAAGCAGAGGTGCGCCGCTGGGATCGCCGTGCACGTCGCCGCGCGTGGCCACATGCAGCCGGTGTCCGTCCATCACTACAAATCGCCCGGGCGCTTCGGCCTCCGGCGCGAGCACTTCGCGGCCCGAGATCGCAACGTTGGCTTGAATGACAAGGAATACGAGCAAAACCGCATAGACGATGCCGACAGCGGCGGCGATCCGCGACATTTTCCAGCGGCGTTTTAGGGCGGGCGGCGCGCCGAGGTCTTTTTGATCACCGGTATGCTCCACCATGCGCTGTATGTGCGCGTTGCGCGTAAGCGCCATGCGGCGCGCCCAACGACCTTGTTCTATTTCGCCAGCGACAAATACGACTGTCGGGAAAACGAAGATGAACAAGATCGGCCCGACGATGGCGATGCCGAGAACGAGTTCGATCATGTCCCACCTCTCTTGAGGGCGCGGCGACGCCTCACGCCGCGGCGTGGTCTTCGCGGATGGCGAATGAATAGAAGATCGGCACGGCAATATTGAGGACCAGCGACCCCATGATGGCGCTCTTCAGAACGCCGGTGTCGGCCATCCAGGACGTGGCGGCAACGGTGATGCCGCTGACGATCCACAGCCGCCCAGCGAGACGATGCGTGCGGTTCCAGACGCGCTCGCTGGCCAGCGTCCACCAGGTGCGCACGCCGAACAGGTAGGCGAAGGGCAGCGTCCAGGGGATGGAGAAGAAGAAGCTCCAGGGCCGCGGCAGCGCCAAAGCATCCTCGCGCGCGGCTTTGGGGAGGTAGTTGCCGGCGATGATCAAGAGGACGCCGGCGAGGAAGCCGAGCCGTTGCAGCGGGCCAAGGAAAACCAACTCCATATCGAGCTGTTTCGCGACGTTGCCCACCTGCGTCAGCAGCATGACGGCGGCCGTGCCGATGACGACGGCGTCGCGGAATTTGGAAGCTGGCTTGTCGCGCAGAACCACGCCGGCGAGCAGCAGGATCAAGGCCAAAGTCCCGGGAAAGAAGAAGTAGTAAATATACGGCGCGCGCACGCTCGCCTCGTCCGAGAACATGCTTGCCGCGCGGAGCTCGCCTGTCGTTGTGACGGCGGCGATGATCCCGACGACTACCGAGAGCGCGAAGAGGATCCAGCCAACGCGGAGTGCCGTGCCCATGGTTTTTTCTCCCGTGATGCCTTGTCCAGTTTCAGAAGGCGCATGACGTCCATCAGGCCTTCTTCAATGACCGAGGTGTTGAGGCTGTAAGTGATGGTCGTCCCCTCGCGCTTGAACCGCACCAGGTCGGCGGCCTTCAGCACATTGAAATGCTGGGAAAGCGTGGATTTGGCGAGCGGCACATGCTCGGCGATCTCGCCGGCGGTCATGTCCTTCATGCGCAGCAAGGCCAGGATCTGCCGCCGTGCCGGGTTCGCCAAAGCTTCGAAAAGATCGCCCATCGCTCTCCCTCTTTCGGTATTTCGTAAAATAACGAAATAATGGGGGCAGGTCAAGCAGCGCCGGCGCGCTTCTTTCTCGCCCGCGTCAGTTCGGAAAACTTGCGGTCCGCTTGAAGACGTCCTGGGTGTTCAGCCAGGGCATGGCTTCGGCCTCGTGGCAGCCTTGGCAGGCCTGACGCGCGACCTGGTTGAACGCCGCGCGGGCCGCCTGGGGGTCCTTGCTCTTCAGCACGCCTTCGACTTGGCCCCAAACGCTGTCGAGGAAGAACGCTTCGCCGTTCGGTGTGCGGTTGGGGCGCTTCATGAACGCGACATTCATGACGTCGCGCAGCTTGCCCCATTGATAGAGCGCGAAGTCCCAGTTGCCGTCGGTGATCGCATGAAAGGTCTGTTCGTAGCGATAGCCGACCTGCCACATCTGCTGGTCGGTACCGCCGGCGTAGATCTGCAGGCGCCGGATGCGCTCGGCGTCGTCCTTGGCGCCGGCCAGCCAGTTGCCGCCGGGAGCGCCGGTGTTGTTTTCAGTCAGGTTCGGAATGCCTTTTGGAAAGCGCGGGGCGACCGCGGCCGCCCAAAGATCACTCTGTGTGAGGGCGAGAGCGAATGCGAACCCGCACCCGGCCGCCGCTGCATATTTGAGGATGGTCATATGGTATCTCCCATGGCCCGACCCAGCGCAGGCATCGTGACATGATATCAATATGATGCCGATATGATTTTTGACCTCCCAGCTGTTACAAAAAGGATCAGACCAGCGCGAGCGTCGCTGCGGCCAGGACCAGGTACCGGCCGACCTTGGCGACCGTCACCAGGACCAGAAACACGGGGAACGGCTCGCGCAGCACACCCGCCGCGACCGTCAGCGGATCGCCGATCAACGGCGCCCAACTCAGCAGCAGCGACCACTTGCCATAACGGCGATACCAAGCTTCGGCTTTCGCCAGCGTCTCGGCTTTGACCGGAAACCAGGGCCGGTCGCGATAGCGTGCGATCCCGCGTCCCAGCAGCCAATTGATCACGGCACCCAATACATTGCCTGCGCTGGCGACGGCGAGCAGTGCCCACGGTGGATAGGCGTCCGAAAGAAGAAGGCCGACGAGCGCCGCCTCCGACTGCATTGGTAAAATGGTAGCGGCAGCAAGAGCCGCAATGAACAATCCGCCGTAAGCGAGGATGTCGGTCATGGGTAAAATAAAAACGGCACGGGAGCGATCCCGTGCCGTTTCCTATCCGCGCGAGCGGAGATTTACTTCTTCAGGCTCGCCAGCACTTCGAGCGACTTCTCGGCGTGGTCGGACGCTTTGATGCCGTCGTCGGCCGAGGATAGCGTCTTGACGATCTGGCCGTCCTTGCCGATCACGAAGGTGGTGCGTTCGGTCGAGTTGCGCTTCGACAGGTCGCGGCCCTTGATATCTTTCGAACCGTCTTCGCGCACGCGCACCGAGAGGTTATAGGCCTTGGAGATTTCGCCCTTGGAATCCGAGGCGACCGGGAACTTGCCGGCGCAATAGGCCGGATCGGACGAGAATTCGATCAGGCGTTCGATGTTGTCCTGCGAAACGCCGATGATGGTGGCACCCGCCACGTCGAACTTTTCTTTGGCGACCGCGAACTCATGAGCTTCCGCGTTGCAGCCCGGGGTGTAGGCCGCGGGATAGAAGTAGACCACGACCGGGCCTTTCTTCAGCGCGTCCGCCAGCGAGAAATCGAATTCCTTGCCGTCGAGCGAAGCGCGCGCCTTGAAGTCGGGGGCTTTGTTGCCGTCCTTGAGCGCGGCATAGGCAGGCAGCGCCATGGCGGTCGCGAGCAGAGAGCCGATGATCAGTTTTTTCATGAGTAATCCTCCTCAGGATACGTGCGTACAAAACGCAGCGTGTGAATTCCAACGCCGGGATTTTTACAGCCGGCGCTCTTTTCGTGAAAGACCTATTCAGCAGTGAAAGGTCACATCCCCGTGGGGATGTTCTCCTCACATCTGCGTGCGCGGCTTACGGAAAAAAGCAAACCGGCCGTCCTGAAAACGAGACAGATGCTCCGTATCAAATCGGCAGCGCGTGTTTTGCCCACGAGAAGATTCCATGGGAGCCCTCGCGCGCAGCGCAAAGGTGTGTGGGTCGCGTTGGGCTGTGCTGCGTGACGTCCCGCGCGGACAGGCGGTGGGCTTCAGACTGGTGGTCGGCGCCGCCCTTACTCATCGAGGGGATGGTTTTCGGGTCTTTTTCGAGCGCCCAAGCCCCATTCCAGCTATCGCGCGACCTTAGGCTGTAGGCTATCATCCCCGCATCATGTCGACCGTCCCCCATAGTCCAACTCTGGAGATGCGCTCATGAGCTTCCGAAAAATAACCCTTCTTTGCGCCGTGGCAGCCTTTGCGTTGAACGGTGCAGTTGCCGTTTCCTACGCGGCTGACGCCCCCTTCGTCCCGCAAGTCGGCCAAGCCGGCAAGGACGTGGTCTGGGTGCCGACCCCGCAGGCTCTGGTCGACCGCATGCTCGACATGGCTCAGATCAGCAAGTCCGACTACCTGATCGATCTCGGCTCGGGCGACGGGCGCACCGTGATCACCGCCGCCAAGCGCGGCACGCGCGCACACGGCATCGAGTACAATCCCGACATGGTGACGCTCGCCGAAGCCGCGGCGAAAACCGAAGGTGTGGCTGGCCAGGCGACGTTCGCCAAAGCCGACATCTTCCAGTCCGACTTCTCCAAGGCCTCGGTCATCAGCCTGTTCCTGCTCACCGACCTGAACTTGAAGCTGCGCCCGATCCTGCTCAACATGAAACCGGGCACCCGCGTGGTGTCCAATACCTTCAACATGGGCGATTGGATGCCCGACGACACCATCAACGCCGGCGGCGACTGTGTCAGTTGGTGCACCGCCTATAAGTGGATCATTCCTGCGAAAGTCGGCGGCGATTGGAAGATGGGCGACGGCCAGCTCAGGCTGAACCAGACCTACCAGATGCTGAGCGGCACGATGGTGGCGGGCGGCCAGCAGATCCCCGTCACCAACGCCAAATTGAACGGTGCGGACATTGCCTTCACCGCCGGCGGCAAGAAGTACACCGGCAAGGTCGACGGCAACGCCATCAAAGGCACCATCGAAGGCGGCGCCGCCTGGAGTGCGACGCGCTCGTAAACACGCCGGCATTTAAGCGCTGCGATATTACAGTGCGCGGGGCACGGACGGCGTGTCTCGCGCACTTTCATTTTCGCGGCGGCTGAACTATCTTCGCCGCCGCCCACATGTCCACTCCCCGTTTCAACACCATCGCCGACCACCCGCTGCTCAAAGGCAGCGCGCTGGAAGCGGCATTTAAGGCCCAGCCCCTCGGTTTCATCGACGTTGGGGCACGGGCAGGTGCCCCGCCTCTGGCTGCGCCCATCGGCCGGCTCGCATCGTTCCTCGGGTTCGAGCCAGACGGCGCCGAAAGCGAGCGTATGAACGCCGATGCCGCCTTCAAGGCGCCGTGGGCGCGATGTCAAACCCTGCCGGTCGCGCTCGGCCGGGTTGCGGAGGAGCGCGACCTCTACATCACGCAGCTTGCCACCAACATTTCACTGCTTAACCCCAATCCGGATTTTACCGCCCGCTATCGTCCCCGCGGCAACAATGTCACGCGCGTCGAACGCATCGCGGTTCAGCCGCTGGATGAGGTGATCGCCAAAGCCGGTGGCGTTCAAGCCGGAGAGTTCATCAAACTCGACACCCAAGGCAGCGAACTCGAGATCCTCGCGGGCGCAGAGAAGACGCTGCGCGACAGCACACTGTGTGTGGTCGCCGAAGCCGAGTTCTGCGAATTTTACGAAAACCAGCCGCGCTTCAGTGAAGTTGAGCAATTCCTGCGCGCGCGCGGCTTCGCCTTCTACGGCTTTCAGACGATGAATTACCGGTCCCAGAAGCGGCTCGACAAGGCCCGCGCCGCGGGGCGCGAGCGCCTGTTTTGGGCCGACATGGTTTTTTTCAAGGACCCCTTCGACCGGGGCGGGGATAGGTCCGTGCTGACCGGCCGCCGCGGGCTAGCCCTGTTCCTGATTGCCGCCACACTCGAATACTATGACTTCGCTCTCGAGATCTCCGAGGCGATCGGCGGCGCGGAGGCTGAGAAGCGCGCCGCATTGGTCGTGGCGCTGGCGGAACGCGACGTCCAAAGCGCGGGCGATGCGGTGCGGGCCTTGATGGAAAAGGTCGAGCGCCGCCCCGATCAGGCCAACCTGGCAACCGCGCGGTTCGTCGACAGCCGCCGTCACCTCAACGACGTTCACGACGTGCCCGACGACACGATCAAAACCCCCGGCGGCTAAGCGCCCAGGCGCAGGATTTCGTCGACGAATTTCCCCGGATCCCTGTCGCGCGCCCAGGTGTGCGCCGTCGTCACCGCGGCAGCCGCATGGTCATCGAAGTGGTCGAGGGCCTTCAGTGCGGCGGCGGTGATGGAGGCGGCATCGAAGCGCTCAAAAGCAACACCGCTCGGCCCAAAGATCCGGAATTGATCGGCGTTCACCGTGCCTCCTGGGACGACGACCGGGATCGCACGGATCAGGCACTCCATGACCACGCCGGAAAGGGCCGTCCGATAGATTTTAGGATCGTAGGGACACAGCATCAGGTCGATCGAGGCCAGAACAGCTTCATATTGATCCGGGGAGAGGGCTTCGTCGCGCAGAGCGAGACGCGGGTCGCGCGCGGCAAGATCGGCCAGCGCGCGGTCGGTCTCAGGCAGCCTGAATTTCATCGGCCCGCTGTTGTGCACCAGGATGCGGATGTCGTCGCGCGCCTTCAAGGGCGCGCCAAAGACCTCGGGCATGAAGGCATAGCCCTTATCGGGGCGCTGGTGACCGACGATGCCCACCGTCATGGGACGCACGCCGGCGCGCCGGCGCAGATTTGCAGGCAGGGCAAGGGGCAGGGCAGGGGTGTAGGCAATGTCGCGGAGCAGCAGGATGCCATAGATCTTCGGCAAATCCGGATACTCGGTGACAAAGCGCAGCCGCGTGAGGTTCATCTCCTTCAGGCGCAGGCCGATATGGCGATAGAAGACGGCGCGACCATCCTCGCGCGGGTCACGGCTTTCCCAGACTTCATTGTTGCTGCCGGGCTTGGGGTCCATCCCCGGCGGGAAGATCAGGTCCACGACCACCGCCGGCATGCGTTCCGGCGGCAGCTTGCCAAGCCATTCGATCAACCCCGCAAGATGCGCCGGCTGGACGCCGGTGACATAGAGGATGTCGTCGCGCGTCGTGTCTGAGAGCCGGCTATAGTCCTCCGCCGTCTGCTGGGTTCCGCGCAGGAAGCCGTCGAACCAGCCGCACAGCGGGTCACCGGTGGTGAAGTGGTAGGATGAAATACGAAACAGCGGGAAGGCCGCCAGTTCCTCGCGCAGGTCGGAGTCGATAGTGGCGCCCGCGAGCAGTACGGTTTGAACTCCGCGGGCGTGCAGCTCGCGCAAGATGGTGCGGCACACGGGTGCGTGGTGCCCGGTGTTGGAAAGAAGCCCTGAGTCGGCATAGATCAAGCGCATGGCAGGTGAGATACCATCCCGTCGTGTTGCGGCTCTGGCAAGCAACCCACGTCCGCCGGTATGATGGCGCGCCCCGTGGTGATACCCAATCGTGTATTAAAGTGATGTCCGGCAATTCAAAAGGTCAAAATCCGCTGTCCGACGCGCAGGTGGCGGAATTCGCAGCGCGCGGTTACGCCATCGTGCCAGGTGTTCTGTCGGCGGCTGAATGCGCGGCGGTGATTGCCGCGGCCCAGGAGTTGGAGGGCCCCAAGACCGGCTCGTTCAAGCCGGTGATGCAGCCGCACCGCCAGCATGACGTGTTCTTGGCCACGCTCGCACATCCCCGTCTGGCCAACATCGTCGCCCAGCTTGTGGGCGGAGAACCCGCCGCCCTGCAAAGCGAAATGTTCTTTTGTAAGCCGGGGACCCGCGGCTTCACGGCGCATCAGGACAATTTTTTCGTGCGCGGCGAACGTGGCAAGTTCGTCTCCGCGTGGATTCCCCTGGTCGACGTGACCCCGCGCATGGGGTCGTTGTTTATGTTTCCCGGCAGCCAGGAACTGGGCCTTCTGCCGATCCGCGAGACCCACCTGCCGGCCACTGCCGATCAAGACGTCGACGGCTATTCGCGCGAAGCGGTCTTTCCCGCAGGTTATGAGGCGCAAGCCGAAGACTTATCGGCGCCGGCAGGGGCTGCCGTGCTTCTCGACGGCGACCTTGTGCACGGGTCAAATCCGAACATGTCGGACAAGTTCCGCTATGTCCTGTTGTGCACCTATATCCGGGCGGGATCGTCCTTCAATCCGGGGCGGCACGCCAAGCGCAGCGAAATCCCCCTCCGGCCACGCGCATGAACACCCTGGACTCCGAGACCTTCGCGCGCTGGTTCGACCTCTCGACAGCCGCGCTGCCGGCCTTCGCGGTGGAGAAGGTCGCCGCGGCCGACCTGCGCTACCGCCGGCTCTCTCCGGCTGAACGTGACGCCGTCGTCGTGCGCATCCTCAAGCGCCTGGCGCAAGGACCGCAGTCGGTGCTGGATGAGAAGCGGCGCGCCCTGTGGGCCGATGTCTGGAGCGACCAGCACGCCAAAGCGGCCTCGGGCGCTTTTTCCACGCAGGCGCTAGAACCCGGTTTCGTGTCGGGGGACGCGGTGGTGCGTATCGCGGGCGACTTCGCGTTGGCGGCCTCGCCGCGCTTGGAACTCGACGTCTATGCCGTCGTGCGGCGCATCCTGTTCCACCAGTGGGCGGGAAAAGCCAGCGCGGCCTTTGAATTCGGCAGCGGCAGCGCCTTCAACCTCGAAGATCTCGCGCTGATGTATCCGGCGCTCCCGATCACCGGGCTCGACTGGGCGCCGGCGGCCGTCGCGCTGGTCGACGACATGGCGCGCCAACGTGGTTTCAAAATGCGCGGCCGCGCCTTCGATTTCTTCGCGCCGGACGATTCATTGGAAATGCCGCGCGACGCCGCGGTCTTCACCTTCTGTGCGCTCGAACAGATCGGCCCGAAGTTCGAGCCTTTCGTCGATTTCCTCCTGCGCAAACGCCCTGCCGTCTGCGTGCATCTGGAACCCATCCTCGAATTCTACCGCCCGGAGCAGAGCTTGGTCGATCATCTCGCCGTCGCGTTCCACAGCGCCCGCAACTATCTCACCGGTTTCCAAACCCATCTGAAAGGGCTCGAAAGCACGGGACGCATTCGCATCTTCGACGAGCGGCGCCTCGGCTTCGGCAGCCTTTTCCACGAAGGGTATTCGGTGATCGTCTGGCAGCCGGTTTAGCGCGGCCTAGATTATCTCGGCCTAGATTATCTCGGCCTAGATTATCTCGGCCTAGATTATCTCGGCCAAGTGGCGTGATTTTCCTGCCACCAGCGGGTGGTGCGTGCGATCCCATCCTCAATTGCCACGGTCGGGCGCCAACCGGTCACGCGGGTCAGCTTGCTGCAATCGAGCGCGCGGAACGCCGTCGAGATGGGCGCATCGCCGCGCCAGACGACCTCGCGTGGGGCGTGTTCGGCGCAGCGTAGCGCCCAGTCGACGACTTCGCCCACTTGCGTGCGCCGGCCCGTACCGACGTTGAAGATGTCGTAGCCGGCATCCGGGGCGTTCAGCAGAGCCACGACGGCGCCGCCAAAGTCCTCGCTATAGATCACGTCGCGGGTGACGCCGGGGTTGCCCCAGACTTCGAAAGGGTCCATGCGGTCGACGGCCTTGCGGATCAGTGCGGGAATGAAATTGGCGCTGCGGGGATCGAACTTGCCGTAAGGGCCGAAGATGTTGGAGGCGCGCGCGATCGTGAAGGATACGCCGCGCTGCTGGTGCCAGAATTGGCACAGCTTCTCGGCGTAACGGTTGACCCAGCCTGTGCCCATATAGGAGCGCACCGGGTCGATGTTCCAATTGAGCTGGTCCTCGGCGATCAGTCCCTCGAACTCCTGATAGACTGTCGCCGAGCTCACGTAGATCACGCGCTTGGTGCGGGCAAGGCAGACGGCCTCGATCAGGCGGACATCGAGGACCACGTTGTCGGTGAGGATGCGCCAGGGCTCTTCCGTGGCCTGACGGGCGCCGCCGGTGACGGCGGCGCTGAGGACCGCGGCGTCGCAGCCGCGCGCGATGCGGGCGCAATCGTCGGCGTTGCGGAAGTCGGCTTGCTCATAGCTGACACGCGGGTCGTCGATGAAATGCCCGATCTTGCTGCGAAAGGAGGCGCGTATCTTCACGGACGGTGACGCCGCGAGGAGCTGTTGGACAATGGCCGAGCCGGCCATGCCGGTGCCCCCGGCGACGAAAATGGTTTTGCCGTCGATGTACATGCCTACCGATATCTCACGCGGATGCGACGATCGCAAGCGGGCCTGACCCCATGGACGCTGCCTCAGCCGGCGGGAATATCAAGCGGGGTGGGATCGAGGCCGTCGTGGTGGCGTTTCAACATGTGCGTGAAGGCAGCCTCCAGATCGCGCGTGTAGCGTTCGGTATCGAACAGGGGGGCGGTCAGGCGCGCTTCTTGTAACCGCTGGCGGAGCGCGGCGAGTGCCAGCGGGTCGCGCGCGAGCTTTACCGCCAGGGCTACGTACTCTTCGTCTGTCGTGGTGATCAGTTCGGATAGTCCCACGGCTGCGAGCAGAGAAGCCGCGACGCGCCCGGCAAAAGAGGCGCCCGCCTGCGTTAAAACCGGCATCCCACACCACAGCGCATCACTCGCGGTGGTGTGTGCGTTGTAAGGAAGGGTGTCGAGGAGAAGGTCGGCGGCCCTGTGCCGCGACAGGTGATCGGCATGGGATGCGCGCCGCGCAAAGACGAGGCGCGCCGGTGCGATGCCGCGCGCAGCAGCTTCAATGCGTAGATTGGCAACCGCAGCGGGGTGGTCCTCAAGCAGCCACAAGACGCTGCCGTCGACCTGGGCGAGGATATTCATCCAGCTCCTGAAGGTGGCCGGAGTGATCTTGAAGCAGTTGTTGAAGCAGCAGAATACAAAGCCCGACGGCGGCAGGCCCAGATCTTCGCGTGTGAAGACTCGCGGTCCGATGGTGCGGTGGCGGTCGTTGGGCTGGTAGCTGTGGGGCAGGCGGACGACGTTCTCGCTGTAGAAGCGCTCCGCCCCCGGCGGTACAACGACCGGATCGGCAATGATGTAGTCGAAATACGGCGCCCCCATCGTGCCGGGATAGCAGAGGTAGTTCACTTGCAGCGGCGCAGCACGCGCGGCGAAGATGCCGGTGCGCGCCTCGTCGATGTGTCCGGCGAGCTCAATGGCGATGTCGATTCCCATCGCACGGCTGCGCGCTGCTGCGTCGACGTCGGAGAGGATGGAAATGTCGACGAACGTATCAAACGCCGCGACAAGACGCTTATGCATGGCGTCGCCGGTCTCTGGACCATAGGAGAACGCGATGACTTCAAAGCGGTCGCGATCATGGGTCTCGATGAGGCCGGCAATAAGGTGCGCGGTGGCGTGATCGCGGTAATGAAGCGAGAAATAGCCAAGGCGTATCTTCGAACCGGCGGGCCTGGGCGAAAACGCCCCGAGGACCGCATTCGGTGGGTGTTTCTCTCTTGTCCAGGCTTCGGCCACGAGGCGCTGGATATCTGGAGCCTCCGTCAAGGTAAGGATCGGGAACGGGGCGATGACGGTTTCGGAATTTTGTGCGGCGCTGAGGACGGCGGCTTTGCTGGTGTCGTAGTCGCGCCAGTCGCACAGGCGCAGTTGGGTGAAGAGCTTTGACGTCGCAAGCTCGGGGTAACGTGGACTGACGGCCGCGAGCCGGTCGAGCACGTCGATTGCGGTTGGGTAGTTCTTCAGGTCGATCAGCGTCATGGCTTGGTTGAAGAGAGCCTCGGGTGTGCGCGGACTACGCTCAAGTGCGGCGGTAAAGCTCGCCAGCGCGGCTTCAGGTCGTTTGAGCGCGCGCAGTGCGACGCCGCGATTGACCAGAGCCGGTACGAAGTCCGGGTCGGCCGCGAGTGCGGCTTCGTAGTTGGCCAGCGCCTCGGCTTCCCGCCGCAGGCTCCGCAGAATGTTGCCGCGGTTGATGAAGGCCTGGACAAGATCCGGCTTGAACGTGATCGCCCGGTCGTAATTTAACAGCGCCTCGCGGTCGTTGCCCTGGGCCTGACGGGCGACACCGAGGTTGTACCAAGCGACGCCGCTGTCGGGTTTGGCGGTGAGGGCTACTTGGTACAGGTGAACGGCGCGTGCCAAATTGCCGGCCTCGGTTTCCAGGAGGCCCGACAGGTGAAGAGCGTTGAAATGCCACGGATCCTGCACCAACACTTCGCTGTAGAGACGCAACGCTTCCGCGCCATCACCATTTTTATGCGCGGCCAAGCCGAGATCAAAAAGGCGCGCCGCCGGCGTGCTTTCGCTCATGAAGCTCCGCCGCGCGCAATGCGCAGAATCTCGTCGAAAAACCGGCCCACGCCTTTTTCCCTGTTCCACCTTTCGGCAGCGGCAAGGGCTTTTGTGGCGTGGGCATCGTAATCATCAAGCACGTGCGCGACGGCCGCCGCCACTGCCGGTGCGTCGAAAGAATCGAACGTGACCCCGACACCGTAAGCCGCTGCGTCGGCGGCCAAGGCCGTGCCACCGGGCACGACCACGGGTATGCCGTTGGCAACGGCTTCGGTAACGACGGCCGAAAGGGTGGTGCGATAATGATCGGGATTGTAGGGGCAGAGTAGGATGTCGGCGGCGTCGAGCAACTCCTGGTAGGTTTCGCCGCTCAGGATGCGGTTGTCGTAAATCACGTGTTCGTGCGCCGCCGCCATCGCGGTCAACGCGCGCGCTTCCGCTGTCGCGTCGGCTTTGGCGTTGCTGTTGTGCGCCACGAGGCGAAGGCTTTCCGGCCGTTCCAGCAGGCTCGCGAAAATCCCGGGCACAAGATGAAAGCCCTTTTGTTCCCACTGGTGGCCGAGGGTGACGATGGTCAACCGCTTGCGCGCGCCGCGCTTGAACAGTGTCTTCGGCCCTTCGAACGGCAGCGTTGGATGAAGGTGTACCTTGCGCATCAACAGCTCGCCGTAGACATCCACCCAGTCGGGACACCCTGTGAAGATGTGCAGCGTTGGGAGGGGGATGGCCGCGAGGCTGCGTGCGGCATACCGATAGATGGCGGCGCGCGGGTCGACGAGCGGATTGCGCATTTCCCAGAAGCGCTTGCCGTTCTCCTCGACGGGCTCGAGACCCGGCTGAAAATTGAGGTCAATAACGGCTGTTGGTACACCGCGGGACGCACGCCGTCCCAGCCATTGTCCCAGGCCAAGCAATTGGGCGCCCTGAGCGGACGGCATATAGATCAGATCCTCGGCGGTGACGTCGGGGATGTTCTCAAGGTCCTCGATGAGGGAGGCGGAGTCCGCAAAACAAGAATTCATAAAGCCGCAAAAGGGATCGTCGTCGGTGACCTTGGTGGGATCGGCGCGAAAGAGCGGCGTGGCTCCGAGTTTTTCGCGCAGGTAGGGCGCCATGCGCGCGCTGGCGAAAACCCGAGGCTCGAAACCGCGCGCCCGTGCCTTGTTGATGATGTTCTCGCACGCCGTCATGTGATGGCCGCCGATGCCTAACAATCCTGGGTCCGCGTAAATCAAACGCATCTGGTTTCCGACGATCCTCCACCGATCTTGCTATGATATCGCCGCGCGGCCGATCGCGGTATGGTTGAAGCGGACTTAGCGAAAAACCGGAATTGCGTGCGCTTCCGGCCAAGGTAAGATGCCCGGCACGGAATGATAGGGGAAG
>CANKHC010000006.1 GCA_947481595.1 Fidelibacterota bacterium | reverse complement strand
GGCGACCCAGAGGCCGGCGCGGCGGCGCGAGGGCGCAGGGGCTGCTTGCTGCGGGAAAGCGATGATGTCGGCGGTGGCCGGGAGCGCGGCAGCGGCATCAGCCGACAGCGCATCAACCTCGTCAAAAACGGTGCGGTGCGCCGGGTCAGACTCAAGCCAGGCGGTGAAGTCCTGCCAGTCCTGCGCCGAGGGCTCGCCGTCCAAGCGGACGTGCCAGTCCAACGCCGCATCGAGGCGGGCCTGAGCTAAGAGGGATTGATCCAAGGCTGTCGGAGTACCGGTCATGCCCAACAGATGCCGCAGCGCGGCACCCCCCCTACGCCCGGTTTATGAGATCGCATCATTGTGACCTTGCAGTTTTATGACCAAGTGCTTGAGCGCGGCGGTGATGTGCTTTTCCACGGCCTTGATTGAAATACCAAGATTTTCAGCCACTTCCCGGTGACCAAGGCCACGCACCCGACAGAGGGTGAAAACCTCGCGGCAGCGCGGCGGCAATTCAGAGATGCCCTTGGCCACGGCCTGAAGGCGCTGTTTCGCGGCCAGGGCTTCGTCGGCGGCGCGCTCGGGGGCAACCGCCTCGCCGCCCATGAGGTCGGTGGTCTGGTCGATCCATTTGGCATCGCGGGCTTCACGGCGGCGCAAGGCGCGGACCTGTTCGTTGGCGAGGTTGTAGGCCGAGCGGTAAATGAAACTGCGCGCATCGCGCAGCTCCGCCGTCGGTGCGGCGACGCGCAGACGCAGATAGAGCTCCTGATAAACGTCCTCGGCGGCGGCCAGGTTGCCCAGGCGCGCGGCGAGAAACCGCAAAAGCTCGGCCCTGAGCTCGCCGTAGGAGGCGAGCAGCTGATCCTGAATAGCGGTGCTGTTGCACACCGGTGAAGGCTGGGCGGGAACCATGGCCGATTTTAGGGCGAATCGCGCGCTAAAACCAATGTCTTAGCAAAAGTGCGGTTGTTACCGAGCCAAGGGAGAAAAGCGGGTAGGGAAGGCCCCTTTGGGCGGCATCTTTTCTGCGCGGACCGGTGGTGCTCAGCCTCGAACAAAAACAGCAAAAACTGTTGGGCGCACAGGGTCATACGTTGGGGGTTAGCGGCTTTCATGCATCGCACGGCAGGCACGATTGCGACCGTTTTTCACGACTTTCCGCTGGGCGGATCGGAGCGGATTGCCATCCGCCTGATGAACCGCTGGGCCGGGATGGGCCGCAAAGTCGTGGTTTTCGCAGGCGCCCTCAAGGGGCCCTTGGTCGAGATGATCGGGCGCAATGTCGATGTCGTCGAATGCACGCCCGTGATCCCGCGCGGATTTGGCTCGCGGCGCAAGTTGGGCCAAGCGCTGGCGCGCTACGTCGAAAAAAATCACGTCGACACACTTTTTGTGCCCGGCAATTTCCATTGGCCGGCGTTGCCCGATATCGCTGTGCTGCCGAAGGAGCGTCGCCCCAGCGTCGTGGCGCAGATCAGCACGCCGTTGCATCGCCACGGCCGCGGGCCGGTGCAGCAGGTGGTCTACAACATGCTGACGCGTCACCGCCTCGCCTGCGCCGATGCCGCCATCAGCTTGGCGCCGTCGGTGATCAGTGAGGCTGATCAGATCCTCGGCCGGCGCATCACCCAATGCATCAAGTTGCCGGCGCTGGAAGACGTGAACGATCCGTCGATGTTGCCGCGCGCCGAAGGCAACCTGATTGTCGCCGCCGGACGGCTGGTGCGGGAAAAAGGGTTCGACGTGGCGCTGAAGGCTTTCGCGCGCATCGAGAACAAAGATACCAAACTGGTATTCCTGGGCGAAGGCCCGGAACGTGCAGCCCTCACGGCTCTGGCGAAGGCGCTGGGCGTGGCCGCGCGCGTGCAGTTCGCGGGCTATGTGTCCGACATCACGCCGTGGCTGGCGCAAGCCCGCGTGTTCCTGCTGTCGTCGTATTACGAAGGTTACGGCGCCGTGATCGTCGAAGCGCTGGCGGCGGGACGGCCGGTAGTGAGCACCGACTGCGGGCCGGCGGCTTCGGAACTGTTGCGCACCCTGGACGGCTGTGCGGTGACGCCTGTCGGCGACCACGCCAGCATGGGCGATGCGCTCAGCCGTGTCCTGGCGTCCCCTGCCCCGGCCCCGCGCTTCCTGGCGGATGCGGTGGCCGGTTATCGCATCGGACCGATCGCGGAAAAATATTTGAACGTCTTCGACCGCGTGCACGCGCAGAAGTGGGGTCTAGCCCCCGAAGCGGCGGAGCGCTTTGCGGAAGAGATGGTCTACGTCTGACGCCAGCGTCTCGGCGGACACTTCAAACTTCTTGGCATCGATCAGCGTCAGGTCACCGGCGGCTGACAGCGTGTGCAGACCGTGGGCATAAGCGCCGGCGGCGGGCGGCATGAAGCGGGCGCTGGCATCGGCCTCGAAGACATCGGGCGTGAGCTTGGTGATCGTAAGCTTGCGCAAACCGCCGCCGTAGGTTTCGGCGCAGTCCTGCACCGGCAGGACGATGTTGCCGTCGATCACAAGCGGTGTTCCGCCCGGCCGCGCACTGGTGGGATCAAAGCGCACCGGATTGTGCGCATGGACGCGCCAGGGCCCCGTGAGACGCTCGGCGAAGGCGACATGCAGAGCCGCGACCTTGGCGCGTTTGCTTTCCGCCGAGGTGTAGAACAGCCACCACAGACCGTTGTGGAAGACCGGCGTCGCATCGATGGCGATGGTGTCCAGCACGATGCGTGCGGCCGGCTCCCAGCGCGTGGGGAATTCCACGGCGCGGTAGAGCGTCAATGTGCCGGAGCGGAAGGCTTCGGGCAGCATGTAGATCTGGCCGCCGTCTTCGATGAGAAAGGGATAGGACAAGTGCCAGGGCTCGTTGAGGGCCGGGCGACGCTCACGCACGCGGAAATTTTCATCGAGGGTCAGCACGTCGATGCTGCCGCGCCTGCGCCAGTAGTCGTAGGTTTCGACAAACAGGTGCAATGCGCCGTCGCGCCACACCGCGAAGGGATCTGCATCGAAATGCAGCGCGGGCAATTCGGGCAGCCAGTGAACGACTTCGCCTTGCAGGCTGCCGGCCTTGAGGAGGTCCTGCATCGGCTTGCGGACGATGCCGACGCGCCAGATGTCCTTACGCAAGGGCATTATGAAGGTCCAAAGCGGTAGAACTCGTAGATATGCGCATTGCGTTGGGCGCGGCCCAAGGCCGGGAATTCCACCACATGCGAGAGCGCGCCGACGGTGGTGGGCGTCAGATGCGGACGCATAGCCAGGATTTCCTGGCCGTCGGTGCGCCCCGGGTTCCAGCCGATGATCAGCAAGGCGCCGGGTGCCGCGGCAACGGCCATGGCGCGCAGGGCGTCGAGGGCGGCGGGCACATCGTTGACGCCGAAGCCGATGATGCCGTTGAAGACAATGACGTCAAAGGACGTGCCGGGTGCCAGGCGCGCCAAGTCCTGGACATAGCCGATGAAGTGCCCGCTGGGAGCCGCGTAGCGCGCGTTCACCGGATCGGGGTCGATGCTGAAAACCTTGAGCCCTTGGCAATGGCGATAAAAGAGTCCGTTGTAGGACTGCGTGCCGACAAACAGCATGCGCGTATGGCCGGCGGCTTTGAGCGCCGGCAGGAGATCGGTGTGCAGCCAGACGCGCGAAGGCAGCGCCGCGATCGCGGGATCGCGGAAGAGTTTCTTGTAGATGCGCTTGAGGAATGCCGGGACCATGCTCTAGGAATAGCATGGCCTCCCGGTCTCTCTGAACGGTTGAGTTATGGGCTGCAGGCGCTGGTGAGATCGGTGAGCGCACCGCCGGCCATGACGACGTGTTCGAGGCGAAGCCCGCGGACCGGCGTGGCCAGGATCGTCACCGCGGCCGTTGTCGCCGGAATGGCGGGCGTGGCGGCGGCGAGGATGGCCGCCGTGGACATGGTGATGCTGGCGCCGGACGGAATGTCCTGGGAATTCCAGGTGCCGATCTGTGCACCGCCGCCCGCATCGTAGATCGTCAGATGCGCCGCCAAAGTGCGGCCAGAGCCGTTGAATATACGCACCGCCGACGACATGCCGGCGGTATTCGGGCCTTCCATGTGGCCAAGAAGATAAATGTCTTCGAACAGATTGGCGCCACAGGCCGTCACGTTGGCAACCGTGCCGGTGGTGCTGTGGAAGGTGAGCAGTTGCGTGGCAGGGGCGAAGGTCGTGCTGACCGAGAGGTTCATGGGTGCCGCGAGCTGGGCCGGGGTCAGCGCCGGCGTGACGGCGGCGGCAATGGTGGCGATGGGATATTGGACCGCGCCAAAGACCGGAATGGAGCCGCTGGTCCAGGTGCCAAGCACCGCGCCGGTCGACGCCGTCGCCAGGGTCACCGTGGCGGTGCCGGCGCGCGGGCCGCGGTTGGTGATGCGCAGGACAAAAGCGTTGGTGCCGGTGGCCGAGACGCCGGCGAAGTAGGAGGCGCCCCAGGAACCGCCGACGCCTTGTTGGGTTTCACGCGCAGCAGCGGGAGCGGCCTTCGGTGTGGCGAGCAGCGGGATGGCGCGCTCGCTGGAGGTTTCGCGCGTATCGATGACGTCCTCGGCGGCGCGGAGCGGCGCGCTCAACAGCGCTGCGGCCAAAACCAGACAGGACAAAAACCCCTGACGAACCATGTGAGCCCTCCATAGCGGATTGAACGGTACGCGTGGAATTTTGCCACGACCGGGGTCAACGTGCGAGAGGGCTGAAGGTTCAATTCAGCCGGCGGGAGAAATTTTCAGGCGCCTGCAAAAGTCCGCGCAGGAAATTCGAGCCTAGGCCGTCTTGATAATCCCCAGAGGCGCGTATTTGACCGAGGGGAAGACCGCGGCCAGGTTTTTCTCGGTATGGCGGTTGACCAGGATTTCCGAGAGGACCTGGCGGTAGTCGGTGGTCACGGTCAGGTCGCCGCTGGTGAGCGCGCTGGCAGCCAGCCCCGGCCAGTTGCCGTAGAGCTTGCCGCCGTTCACATTGCCGCCCAGCACCAGCATGCCCGAGGCCGAGCCGTGGTCGGTGCCGAGGCTCGCGTTCTCGGTCAGGCGGCGGCCGAACTCGGTCATGGTGACGACGGTGATGCGGCTTTGGTAGTCAGCCATGTCGCGCCAGAAGGCAGCGATGGAACGGCTGAATTCCTGGGTCCGGGCTGCGAACTCAGTGACCAGGCCGTTGTGCATATCCCAGCCGCCGAAATCGACCGTCGCCGTGGTGACGCCGACGTTCATTTTGATCATCTGCGCCAGCGAGCGCAGGGCGGTGGAGAGCTGGCCCCCCGTATATCCGGCGTTGTTGGACTGCGAGGTGTTGATGGTGCGCAGGCCCAACTGAATGCTGGAGACCGCGTCCAGGGTCTCGCGCGCCTTGGCTTCGAACTTCGAGCCGCCGGCATTCAAGTTGCGCAAGAGGTTGAGGTTGGCGTCGCCGCCGCTGACGTTGAAGGTGGTGGAGTTGCCGATAGCCACGACCTGATTGTTGCCCTGGAGCGAAACCGGGGCGCTGAGGCTTGCTGATAATGTAGCGAGGATCGGCAGGCCGGTGTCGATGGACGCGAGATGGCGCGTCAGCCAGCCGGTGGTTTGCTTGCCTTCGGTTTCCACCGCCGCCTTCTCCATCATGTCCTGGCAATCGAAGTGGCTGCGGCTGTTGGTGGGCATGCCGGCGGCGTGCACGAAAGCCAGCTGGCCGGCGTCGTAGAGCGTCTTGAGCTCGGGCGCGCTGGCCGAGAGATACATGTCGGTGCCGTTCATGGTGCCGAGGCCGATGCCGGCATTGGCGGCGACGCGGATGTTCGGGCGCGCGCGGATGTAGTCGGCATCGCCTGAGGGCGCCAACATCTGCAGCCAGTCGGCGGCGCCGCGCTGGAAGATGACGACAAGTGCGTCACGCGTGGCGCCGGCGTCGGCACCGAAAGCGACGCGCAGGCCGGGGGCGAGTGTGGCAAGGCCCGCACCCGCGAGGGTGCTGCCGAGAAGATTGCGGCGAGAGATGTTCATGTGGGTCCCCCTAGCGATAGGTGAATTCGACGGTGCCGGCGATCATGCCGACCAGACGGCGCAGCGCGGTCTCGGTGCGCGTGGCGACGGTGTTCGTATTGGTCGAACTGCGCCGCGCGGCGGGCACGCCGGATGTGCCGCCCTGATCGTTGTAGAGCGCGGTCATGCGGCTTGCGTCCAGGCTATGGCCGACCATGCGTCCGACCCAGTAGTCGACCACACCCATGGCGGTATTCATCACCTCAACCGGCGTCTGGTTGGTGAGCGAAGCTGTGACATAGGCAGCGCCCGGCTGCGCGAGCAGCAGATTCCAGGTGGTGAGCACCGCACCGGTGGCCAGCCAATAATCGTCGTTGTCGGGCCGGCCATTGGGCCCTTGCCAGGCCCAAGGTCCGTCGTTGAGGGAGTCGAGCAGCGTCGTGAGCGTGGCGTTGGCGTTGATGATGGCCCCGGTGGTGCGGGCCATGGCGAGCAGGCGCTCATAAGGACGACGGACTTTGGTGGCCGGCAGGGCGGAAATCTCGTCGCCGCCCAACACGATGGCCTCGAGTACTTTCTTGATCTGATCGGGCGCGGTGAGATTGGCGTTCCAGGCCGCGACCGCGCGCTCCGTCACCGCCGCCGGCGGGTTGTCGCCGAAGAAGCGGCGCATCAGCTTGCCGACAACGAACGGTCCAGTCTTCGGGTGATAGGCGATGATGTCGAGGAAGCGGCGCCCCTGCTCCATGTCGCCGCGGTAGGAGCCGACTTCGACATTGAGGATCTTGCTGGCGGTCGTGTTGTGCTGGCCGGGGTTGTAGAAGAACTCGCCGGTGGAAGAGACCAAGCGTCCGGCATTGCGCTGGCCGTTCTTGAGCGTCCAGCCCGAGAGCGCGCGTGAAGCCTGGATGACGTCCTGGTCGGTATAACCGTTGGCGATGCCATCGACGCCGACCGAGTAGCCGGTCTCGGAAGGATCCTTGCCGAAGTAGGACGTGGCCCCCAGCGTATGCAGCTCCATGATCTCGCGGGCGTAGTTCTCATTCGGCGTGGCGGCGGTGCTGACCCAGTTGTCGAGATAGATCAGCATCGCAGGCGAGGTCGCCGTAGCTTCGAGCAGCTGGCGGAAGTTGCCGAAGGCCTGCGGGCGGATGGAAACGCTGTCGAACATCGGCAGCATGGCGGTGGCGAGTTCGTTCTCGGCCTTGCCGATGTTGAAATGGTTCAGCCAGAAGTCGGTCATGACCTCGCGCAGCTGATATTGGCTGTGGGCGTTGCGGATATAGGTGGCGGCGATCAATTCTTGACGAATGCGCGTGCGTTCGGCCGGCGCGTAACTCGTGCTGGCCCCGACAGCGACCGACCACAACGTCGGCACATCGGTGAAGAGATAATAGAGCGGGCGCGATTCCTTGACCGCCGACCACATGCCGCGCGTGTCGCTCACGGAGGGCGCGGCGTATTCGATCGGCATCACTTGCTGAGAGATGTAATTGTAGAGCGCCGGGTCGTCGCCCGGCGGCGGCGCCAATTGTTCGGCGAGCCACGTGCCAAGCCCCATGATGGTGGCGTTGGAGACATCGGTGTCGCGGGCACCGAACGTCAGGCGATTGAGTGCACGGCGGATTCGATCCGGTTCAGTCGGCAGCATGGAAACCCCCTTTCTGGCGGCGGGTCGCCCGATGCTGTGCCTAAACCCCAAGTTATCCGGCACAGGAGACGACCTGCGCCGAACTTACGCTGAAATGTAGACACAGGTCGCGTGGGGAATTAAGGAATCTGAAGAGCCCCACAGATGTGGAGGACTCGACGGGTTCATTGCCTTATTCGCACTACCGTTGCGTGTGGTCCGCGAAACGCTGCACGGTTTAAGGCGTGAGTGTCGCCTTGAGGGGCGGGGGCGCCAGACGTTTGGGTGCGGCCTGTTCGTAGGCGTAGGCATAGGAGAGCAGCACGGATTCGCTCCAGGGCGCTCCGATAAAGGAGAGCCCCACCGGAAGGCCGCTGACGTTGCCGTTGGGCATGGTGATATGCGGATAGCCGGCGATGGCCGCGATGCTGATCGGGCTGGGGCGGAAGGATTCCTTCGATATGTTGGGGTCGTAGACGGCGGTGTCGGTGCCGTCGGGGGCGATGTGCGGTGCCGGTCCCAGCGTGGGGACCACCAGTGCCGTGACATTGTATTCCGAAAGCGCGCGGCCGATGCCGTGCGCGCCGGCGGTGTCTTGGGCGTGGGCGACAATGCGCCGGTAGTCGGTGTCGTCGCCGCCGGTCGACTGCGCGGCTTCGAACATGTCGACGCGGTGCATTTTTTCGCGCGGATCGGT
This sequence comes from Fidelibacterota bacterium, assembly GCA_947481595.1. Lineage (GTDB taxonomy): Bacteria > Pseudomonadota > Alphaproteobacteria > Rhodospirillales > Rhodospirillaceae > SHVO01. The sequence goes on along the minus strand of CANKHC010000006.1, from coordinate 29,195 downwards.
TTTGCTGAAAGCGATGAGGTCGGCCAGGGTGCGCGTTTTCACCGCCGGGGACGTGTGCGCGAGGTAGGCGTTGAGCTCGATCTTGAAGTCGTGGAGAAGGATGACCTGCATCTCGGAGGTCAGGTCCTCGAAGAGCTGGCGCGGCACGTCGACGAGTTCAGCGCCTTGCGCGGCGAGGATATCGATGGCGGCTTCGAAGGGTGCGGACGAGCGGATGTCGTAGCCCGAGAGCCCGCGCACGACACCGATGCGCTTGCCGCGCAGTGCATTCGGATCGAGGCCTTTGACATAGTCGGTCTTGTGGCTGTCGGAGACCGCGGTCGGCGCGTCGCCGGGGTCGGACCCTGCCATGACGTTGAGCAGCATGGCGGCGTCGGTCACCGAACGCGCCAAGGGTCCGGCGGTATCCTGGTTATGGCTGATGGGAATGATGCCCCGGCGCGAGATCAGCGCCACGGTGGGCTTGATGCCCACGAGACTCATCACCGAAGCGGGGCAGACGATCGAGCCGCTGGTCTCGGTGCCGATGGCGGCGGCGGCAAAGCTGACGGTTGCGGCGATGCCTGAGCCGCTGCTGGAGCCGCAAGGCGTGCGGGTCAGGTCATAGGGGTTGTGCGGCACGCCGCCGACGGTGGAGCCGTTCAGGACAAAGCGCGTGCGGAAGTTGGCGAACTGGGTAGTGTTGGTCTTGCCGAGAAGCACAGCGCCCGCCGCGCGCAGGCGCCGCGCGATTTCGGAATCCTCGGCCGGCAAGTTGTCGATCAGGGCGTAGGACCCGGCGGTGGTGGGGATGCCGGCGACGTCGATGTTGTCCTTGATCAGGATCGGCACCCCGTCGAGCGGACCGAGCGCGTGGCCTTTGCTGCGCCGCGCGTCCGAGGCGCGGGCCTGGTCGAGGGCGTCAGGCAAAATGGCGATGACGGCATGCAGGGCCGCATCATAGGCCTTGATGCGCGCGATATACGCCTCGGTGACGGCGACCGAGGTGGTGCGCCCGGCAGCAAGATCGGTGGAGATCTGCTGGAGCGAGACCTCCTCGACGCCGTAGGGCGCGGCCGGTCTATTCACGCAAGCCGTGAACGCGAGGGCTGCGGCGACGCAGAGGAATTTGTGGAAACGAACCATGAAAAACGAAACCGGCACCCTGTGCTTTATTCGACCCAATCGGCGATGAAGATATTGGTCTCGCCCGGCTTGGCGGCATTGCGGTTGGATTCCCAGATGATCTTTTTGCCGTCGGGCGAGAACATCGGGAAGCCGTCAAAGCTTTCGTCGAAGGTGAGCTGCGTGAGGCCGGTGCCGTCGCGGTTGATAGTGTACAGGTCGAAGTTGCCGCCGCGCGGATTGGTCATATTGGAGGCGAAGATGATGCGCTTGCCGTCGGGCATGAAATAGGGCGCGAAGTTGGCCGCGCCATTATTTGTGATCTGCTTCTGCTCGGTACCGTCGGCCTTCATGGTGAACAGCTCCATCTTCGACGGCATCACCATGTCACGCGTGAACAGATCCTTGTAGCGCGCCACTTCGGCTTCGGTCTTCGGGCGGTTGGCGCGCCAGACGATCCACTGGCCGTCTTGCGAATGCCAAGCCCCGCCGTCATAGCCCAAGGCATTGGTCAGGCGGCGCGGGCTGGAGCCGTCGAGATTCATGTCGTAGAGCTCGAGGTCGCCGTCGCGAGTGGAGGTGAACAGGATTTTCTTGCCGTCGGGCGAGATGGTGCCTTCGGCGTCATAGCCATTGGTCGTGGTCAGCTGCTTGAGGTCGGTGCCGTCGAGCTTGACCGAATAGATGTCGAAGGTGGGATAGATCGCCCAGACATAGCCTTCCTTCTGGCTGGGCGGCGCCGGGCAGTCGGGCGAAGCCTTATGCGTGGAGGCGTAGATCAGACGCTGGCCATCGGGCGTGAAGTAGCCGCAGGTGGTGCGTCCCATGCCGGTCGAGGCCAACTTCAAGTCGGAGCCGTCGATGTTCATGGTGAACTGCTGGTCGCACTTATAAGGCGCGCGCGTCGACTGAAAGCTGATCTTCTTGCCGTCGAGGGAGAAGTAGGCCTCGGCGTTCTCGCCGCCGAAGGTGAGTTGGCGGATGTTTTTGAAGTGGGTTTCCTTGGGGCCTGCGGTGATGGGCGCAGAAGTCTGCGCGGCCTGCGCGGGCACGAGGGCGAAGATCGCGAGCGTGGCGAGAAGGGCGTTGCGCATCGTTACTTCCTTGCTTCGAGAGTGACATCGACGCGCACGACGGCGCTGCCGCGTTTGACAACCACGTTGACGACGTCGCCCGGCTTCCTCTGGCGCAGCACAAAGGCGTAGTCGGCGAGCGACGTGACGGGCTTGTGGTCGAATTCGATCATGATGTCGCCGCCCTTGAGACCGGCTTTTCCGGCGGGGCTTCCGGCGACCACGTCGGAGAAGGGCACGCCTTTGACGTCGTCGCGGAAATCCGGCACCGAGCCGAAGTAAGGGCCGTAGCCGCCGCCTGAGCCGCGCAACGCGGGCAGAGCTTCTTTCACGTCGACGTAAGCGAGCTTCTGGGACTCGCCATCGATGCGGCCCGCCGTCTTGTAGACGAGGGAGAGAATCCTGAGGGCGCCGGCGGTGTTGATTTTGTCGGCGGTGTCTGAAGGCTTGTGGTAGTCGGTGTGCGCGCCGGTATAGAAGGCCAACACCGGAATTTTCTTGGCGTTGAAAGCGGTCTGGTCGCTGGGGCCGTAACCTGACTCGGTGGTGGTGATGGCAAGGCCCAGGCCTTTCGCACTTTCGTCGATGGCGGATTTGAAGCTCGAGGCCGTGCCGACGCCGCCGATATAGAGGCGTTCGTTGGTGAGGCGGCCGATCATGTCCATGTTCACCATGAGATCGATCGCCGACAGCGGCACGGTCGGGTGATTGGCGAAGTAGCTCGATCCGAGCAGGCCGACTTCTTCACCGGCGAAGGCGATGAAGAGGACGGAGCGTTTCCAGTCGGCTTTGTTCTGGGCGGCCAGGCGGCCGAGTTCCAGCACGCCGGCCGTACCAGAGGCGTTGTCGTCGGCGCCGTGGTGCGGCTGGCCCTGCAGCGAGGGGGCGAGCGAGCTGGCGCCGCCCAGACCCAGGTGGTCGTAGTGGCCGCCGAGCACGATCCACTGTTTGGCCATTTCCGGGTCAGCGCCCGGCAGCGAGGCCATGACGTTGCGCACGGTCTTGCGCGTACGCACGATCTCGGTGGCGATGCGCGCGCGAACATTCGCGAGTTCAAAGGACTGCGGGGTAAGGTCCTTGTCGATGGCAAGCTTGAGATCGGCGAGATTTTTGCCGCCGTTCTGGAAGGCGGCCAGGATCGCCGCGCGCTTGGCGTGCACGGCTGGGATGCCGACGTCGCCCGTGTCTTCGCGGCGCGTGGCGGGGCCGACGTCTTCATAGTCGTGGCTAGGATCGGTGATGAAGACGATGCCCTTGGCCCCGTGCATGCGGGCGTTGATGGCCTTGTTGACGTAGGAGGCGTAGGGCGTGAATTCGGTGCCGGCGAAGACGGAGTTGGCGTCGATCTCTTGCGGTTCGTGGCCGAAGACGACGACGATCTTGTTGGTGGCGTCGATGGCTCCGTAATCGTCGTACTTGTATTCCGGGGCGGTGATGCCGTAGCCGGCGAAAATCAGCGGGCCTTCGAAATCGGCGGTGTCCGAGAAGGCGATGGGGACGAAGTCCTCGTCACGCTTCATCATGGTGCCGGCAATGGAGAGCACATTGTTCTTGCCGAAGTCGGCGCCGACGGTGATCTCGAACTTCTGGAAAAAGGTGCCGTCCTCGCCGGCGGGCCTGAGGCCTGCGCGCTTAAACTGGTCGGCGATGTAGTCGGCGGCTTTTTCGAGTTCGGGCGTGCCGTTGCCCCTGCCCTTCAGTTCGTCGCTGGCGAGATATGTGATGTCGGCGGCGTAGCGCGCGGCCTGCGGTTCGGCGGCCAGGGCGGGGGCTGAAAGCACCAATCCGAGCCAAAGAAAACGGGGCATTTTCATGCCCCGTTTATAGCCGAAAAAGCGATTGTAAACAGCGCGGTCTCAGTTACCGGGCCGAAGCCGCCTTGAGCTCCTTGCCCACAGCCACCACGGTCGGGGGCGTATCGCGCATTAACTTTTGCACTTCGGGCGATAAGGTCTTGAGCAATTGGACAACCAGGGAGCTGGTGAAGCTGTAGTGCTCGGAATAGGGGCCCGGCACATAGGCGGTGATGGTGCCGAAGAGGTTCTCACCAATAAAGAAGGCGAAGGTTGCAGTGCGGTCGACACTGCGCGAATCGAGGACCTCGCCGTTGTCGCCGAAGGTTTTGTAACGGTTGTCGCCGGTGCCGGTTTTGCCGCCGATCGGCACGGGGTGGTTCTCAGGGTCGAGGATGGCGTTGTGAATGCGGACGGCGGTGCCTTCGTCGACCACACCGAGGAGCGTGCTCTTGAGCACGGCGGCCACTTCGGGCGCGAAGACGCGCACCGGGCGGCGCTGGGGCGCATATTTCAAGCCGGTCTCGAAGGGCGTGCCTGACGCGAAGGTCAGGCCTTCGACGGTGGCGATGGGCAGGTCGATGCCGTCGTTGAGGATGATGCCCATGAGCTTGGCGAGCGCGTCGGGGCGGTCGCCGGAGCTGCCGAGCGCGGTGGCGAGCGACGGGATAATCTGGCTGAACGGGTAACCTTGGCCGCGCCATTCCTCCAGCACGCGCTTGAAGGCGTCTTCTTCGCGCAGTGTGCGGATGCGGGCATCCTGCGCGCCGCGGTGGCGCGTCTTGAACAGCCACTGATAGACGTCCTGACGCAGAGCGGTGCTGGCAGTCATGACTTGGCTACGCGGCGCCATGGGCGCGGTCTGCACATAGTTGGCGAGCCACAGCTCGAGCGGATGCACGCCGGCGATATAGGCGGTGTCGGTGAGGTCGAAGCGGCCAGGGCCGTATTCCTTGAGGAGCTTCTCCGCATCAGCGTCGGTGATCGCCTCGTCAAGGCGCACGTTGATGTAGCGGCGGAGCTGGGCAGCATTGGCCTTCGGGCGCAGCATGAGATAGACGGCGGCGATGCTGCGCGGGCTGGCCTTGGCATGATCGATCAGGAGGTTGGCGGCCTCGGCCGGCGCAAGCTTGGCGTAGTCGGGGTAGAAGCGGCTCAGGTACTCACGGCCTTCCTTGTCGGCGAAGCGGCGCAGGTAGGCGGTGCGCGCGGTGCCGGTGGGCGTTTCATCGATGGAGCTGTAGTAGCGCACGACGTCGCGCATCAGGCGGATCATCGGCAGGTTGATCGATTGGCGGAGCGCGATCTGGACGGTCGGATTGGTGTAGTCGTCGTCCGGATTGAAATTGCCGAAACGGTGCAGACCGCCGCCGGTGAAAAAACCTTCCCAGGGACTGGCGGAATATTGCCGCTGCATGGCGGCGGCCAGCATGGCTTTCAGCGATTTGTCGCCGCTCGTGCTGAGGTGGTTGATGGCCCAGGCGGTCAAGGGATCGCGCGCCTCGGCTTGGGCTGCGGTCAGTTCCTTGGCGGTGAGCGTCGCGTACTTCTGGTGCAGGTCGTACACGATGTTGAGGTACGTGGCGGCCGTGCGCAGCTTGGCGGTGGAACCCAAGATCAGCTTGCCGCCGCTGTTGAGATCGAAGGGCGCCGCGACGCTGTCGGCGCGCACACGCACAGCGTGGTGATCCTCACCGCGTTCATACAGCACGACGCTGTAGAGGATCTTCGAAGGGTCTTCATCGGCCAGCATGTTGTGGCCGACCATGCCCGCGGTCTTCACGCCTTCCGGGGTGGCGAGGGACTTGAGGGCCTTGACCACGCCGACCTGCGCACTTTGGTCGATGGTCGACTGAACGGAGAGATCTAGGCGGTCGAGGCTGTAGAGACCGGCGGTCTGCAGCGTGCCCAACAGGTCGGTGCGGATGGCATCGACGGCCTTCCTGTCCGTGAAATTCGGAGCAGCCGGCAGCGGGGCTTCAGGCAGCAAGGTGAGCCGGTGCTTGCGCGCCGCGGCGGCGACTTCGGGGCTGATGACGCCGGCGGTCTTGAGCGCGCCCAGGTGGCTGTTGGCGAGCTCGTCGAGGGCGGCCAGGTTACCGCGCAGATAGGCGGCCGGGCGGCGTTGGGCGAGAAGCAGGCTCAAGACCTGCTTGTAGACGCGGCCTGCTTCAGCGGTGTTCACGGGGCGGTCGAGGCGCGTCAGCACCTTGTTGGCGGCGGCGAAGTCGGTGCCGTACCAGACCTTAAGGCCATCGGCGATGCCGTTGATCTCGCCGAAGCCGGGGCGCGAGCCCAGCGGCGTGGAATTGAGGTAGTCGGTGATGATGCGCTGGCGGGCCCCCATGGAGTCCGGGCCGCCCATGTAGGCGCGCACGCTGGCGGTCGCCATCTGGCGGAGTTTTTCTTCCGACGATCCGGTGCGCCCCTGCGGCGAGTGGCGGAATTTCTCGAGCTGCGTGGCCAGCGTGCTGGCGCCGCCGTTGATCCCGACTTTGCCTTCGAGACCGGTCAGGCGCGTGGCGGCTGCGGCGCTAAAGCGCATCCAATCGACGGCGGGGTTCTTGGCGGGATAGCGCGCATCCAGAAGGCCGCGGTCTTCGATGAACGTCAGCGTGCCGGCGACGGCGGGCGGAACCGCGTCGAAGTCACGGTAGGCGGAGTCGGGATAGCGCCGGGAGAACATGGTGTGGCCGTCGCGGTCGAGGACGGAGAGACCGGCTTGGGTCTTCTCGCGGTAAACCGCATAACCGCCACGGCTGATAAAATCGGAAAGTTCGGCGTTGGGTTGCGCTTGGTGGCTAACCTTGAAGCCTTCGTGGCCCAGGCGTTCGACGAACTTGGGGATGGCGGTGTAGCCGAGGCGCTCGTCGTAGGGGCCGGCGACGGGGAAGTGGGTGGTGGCGGCGGGGCCCGGACGGACCGAATAGGACATGTTCTCGGCGACGTGGCTAAGCAGTTTCGCCTGCAGCATCGAGCTCTGCACCTCGAAGGCGACGCCGACGCCGATCATCAGGGCGACCACGCTCGTCACCTGGATCAGACGCCAGCGAAGGCGGCTCTGCCGGGTGCGGGGCTGGTGAGCAGAACGCCGCGCGATCGCCTGACGCAAGGCTGCGGGCACGGCGGAAAATACGGAAGCGAACACGGCAGCGAACCTTGCACTAACAATGCGGTAATTCGCTACGCACTACGATTTTGGGCGCGTGTTTGTTCCGCCTTTCCCGACGTTTCCGCCATGTCCGTGTGATTCCCGCCACGTATATTTTTTTCGGGCGCGGGAACAACCAGAGCTGGCGTGTGATCGCAACGATCACGCGCTAGCTCGTTATTTTGGTCGCATTTTCCGCCGCGAACCGGTTCCCACTTCGCGGGAGAATACTCTAGCGATTACCCCCCACAATGTCGCCGAGAACGCCCAAAACCGAGCCCTCGCCGCGGTTTTGACCGCCGCGGCTGCCGGCGGCGGCCAGCATGCGGCCGGCCAGGCGCGAGAACGGCAACGATTGGATCCAGACCTTGCCGGGACCCTTCAGGCGGGCAAAGAACAGGCCTTCACCACCGAAGAGGACGCTTTTGACGCCGCCGGCCTGGATCAGGTCGAAGTCGACCGACGGCTGGTAAGCCGCGAGGCAGCCAGTGTCGACGTGCAGCTCCTCGCCGTCTTTGAGCTCGCGCTCGACGACAGTGCCGCCCATCTGCACGAAGACCCAGCCGTCGCCCTCAAGCTTCTGCATGATGAAACCCTCGCCGCCGAAGAGGCCGACGAGCACGCGGCGCTGGAACTCGATGCCGATGGACACACCCTTGGCGGCGGCAAGGAAGCTGTCCTTCTGGCAGATCAGCGTGCCGCCAAGATCGGCGAGGCGCAGGGGCAAGATCGCGCCGGGCGTGGGCGAGGCGAAGGCGACGCGCGCCTTGCCGCGGCCGTTGTGGGTGAAGACGGTGGTGAACAGGCTTTCGCCGGTGATAAGGCGCTTACCGGCGCCGAGCAGTTTTCCAGCGAAGCCGGCCGAGGCGCCGCCGTCGCTGCCGTCGCCGAAGACCGTGGTCATGCCGACGGCCGCGTCCTTCCAGACCATGGCGCCGGCTTCGGCCACCGCACTCTCGCCGGGATCGAGTTCGATCTCGACGAACTGAAGCTCCTCGCCCTTGATCTCGAAATCGATGTCGTCGGCGACGCTGGCGCTCTTGTGATGGGTTTGAACGGTTCCCCAAGGCCCTGTGTTTGGTACCGGCATGTGAATCTCCCCTGATTGCGGATAACAGCGATGCTACGCTGCCCTTCCACTGGGGAAAAGCATGCCGCGCACAAAATGGGTCACGGTCCGTGACAAAATGCAGAAGGGATATCGCTACCTTCGCGTGGCGCGGATCGGGCGGGACTTTGACCCCGGCTTCAAACCCGAACTGACGCCGAAAGAGATGCTGACGCTGGGTGTTTTCGGCGGGAGATATATGACCGACTGCCGCAAGGAATTCCCGGCGGCCTGGTTCACCCGCGCGAAGCTGGCCAAGGGTAAGGCGGATAAAAAGCTGAACTTCTTCGGGGTGGCCGCCAGCCAGTCACTCGCGATCTGGCGCGCTAACGGCTGGATTTATCCGGAGGATCCGCGGGGCTGGTTCCAGTGGTACTGCCGCTATTACATGGGCCGGCGCATTCCCGATGAGGACGCGCGCCAGATCAGCCGATGGCGGAAAATGCGCCGGCATATCCGTCAGGTCGAGCGCAACTGCGAGCCCGGCGATTGCGGTTGCCGCAAAGGCCAGCGCCAGGCGCTGCTGCACTGGGCCTACGACAGCCGCAAGATCTAGTCAGCCTTGTAGAGGCGTACGATCCAAGAGCAGCCCTTAGCGGGGTCGATGGCGCCGGCGGAAATGGCGTCGCCTTCGAGGCGGCCGTCCATCTTGGCCTTGGTGCCGTCCACAGGCTTCAGCGCGGCGTCGATGTAGCCTTCCGCGGTGACGAAGCCGCTGACTTGCAGCGCGCCGCTGCCGGAACTCAGCTGACCGGCCTTGATGTTGACCTGGTCGAGGGCCAGGGGGGCGCAAGACGGTGCGCTGCTGGCCGGCACGACTTCGGCAGTGCCTTTGTAGGTGCCGTCGAATTTGGCGCTGATGCCGCTGAAGGCTGAGGCGGAGGCGCTGATCAGCAGGGCGGCGCTTAGAATTGTGATGTGTTTCAACATGGCTCTGCTCCTTACAAGAGACCTGGCGATTCAACGCGCCCTCGCGCGGAGGAGTTCCGCAGCTGCACGTAACGCGTTTGGGTGGATGTGCTTTCGCGCCGGTGATAGAATTGCGCAATGGAAAAGCACAGCCATGACGAAGGCTTGCGCGCCGATCTCGCGCTGTTGCGAAGAACGATCAACCGCCGCGGTGCTTGCGGCTTGATCGCGGCGGCGGTGCTCGCGGGCTGCGGCGAAAGCGGCGGCGCGGAAACGCAAACGGCGGGCTGTGTGGCGGGCCCGCGCGAGACTGAAGGCCCCTTCCCCGGCGACGGCACCAACCGCGGGCCGGGGGGCGGCGCCGCCAATGCGCTGGCGCAAAGCGGCATCGTGCGCGGCGATATCCGCAAGAGTTTCGGCGCGACGGAGACGCGTGCCGAAGGCTTGCCGCTGTCGCTCACCTTGACGATGGCCAATGCCAGCGGCTGCACGCCGCTCGCGGGGCACGCAGTCTATCTTTGGCACTGCGACCGCGAAGGCCGCTATTCGATGTATGACTTGCCGACCGAGAACTACTTGCGCGGCGTCGGCGTGACCGATGCCAAGGGTGAAGTGAGCTTCTCCACCATCTTCCCCGGCTGTTATCCCGGGCGCTTCCCGCACATGCATATCGAAGTGTTCAAGAGCCAGGACCTGGCGGGCACCGGCAAGAACAGCGTGCTGACCTCGCAACTGGTGATGCCGGGTGAGACCTGTGCGCAGGTTTACGAGAAGGCGCAAGGCTATGCGCGCAGCGTGGCGTTCTTTCAGGACATGCCTCAGCCGATGCAAGACGGGCTGTTTGCCGACAACACCATCGCGCAACTGGCGGCCATGACGCCACGGATGACCGGCGACCCGCGCAGCGGCTATCGCGGTCACGTCACCGTCGGCGTGCGGGTTTAAAAGCCGAACGGCGGCACTTTGAAAGTGCCGCCGCCGGATATTCCTCTCGCTTTGAGTCTTAGTTCGCCAGCGGATCCGGGCGGACCTGGATTTTCACGACCTTCGGCTTCTCGCCCAGGCCATTCTCGAGGTGCCAGGGGGCGACGAAGCCATCGGAGGTCCACAGGCCGCGGCCTTTCCAGCCGCCGTTGGGATCGTCGATGCGCCAGCTGATGCGCCGCCACAACTGGCCCATGGGATAGGGCACGCGCGCCGTGACCCACTCGCGTTTGCCGGCCTGCTCGGGCATCAGCACGAGCACGGCGTCGGAGTTGTTGGGCTGCTGCAGCACGGCGTCGACGCCGAAGCCGCCGCCGTTCATGCGGTCGACTTCCATCAGATAGAGCACGTTGGCGCGCAGCTTGGTGCCTTCGGGGCTTGGGCCCTGCAGACGGTAAGTGGTCCAGCCTTCGGGGCAGTGGCGGCCGTCGGCAGTTTGAGGGCCGTTCTTGATCTTGCACTTGGTGCGGTCAAAAGCGGTGATCTGATCGGTCTGGCGCCAGTTCTGCCACACCACGCCTTTGCTATCGACGTCGACACCGCCGACCGATTGGTAGGGCAGGCCCTCCGGGTCGGTCTGTGGCGGCTCAAACATTTCCGAAATCGATGTTTCGGGCGGATTGGAACCGATGAACACGCGCACCAAGCGGCGCGATCCGCCGATGCCTGAGCACCAGCCCGCACCGTCGATGGGACTGGAGGCGACCGAATAGCAGCCGGCGGTGATGCGGTGATCCTTCTTCGGATCGACCGGCTGGTTGGGCTCAGTCCAGCCTTTGGTAATCTTGCCGTCGCCGTTGGTGTCGATCACCATCGGCAGCCAACCGGTTGACTGCGCGGGATCGTGGGTCTTGTCCCAGGCATCGACGCTGACCCAACCCAAAATGCCGGTTTGGCCCCAGAAGATGTTGTTGCCGGGCATCGCCTTGTTGTCGGCGAACTGGTTGTGGTCGGTGGTGGTGCAGGTTTCGACGACATCGAACTTGCCCGTGGCCGGATCGTAGACGCCGGCCTGCTTGACGCCGAGCGCGTAATCGTTCTGCGGCTTGTCGATGGGGAAGTACTGGGCGAATTTGTTGTTCGCACCGGTCTTGCAGAAATCGGCGATCTTGTCGTCGTGCGAACGCACGGCGTACCAGATGCGCATCTTCGGATCCATGATCACGCTGCGCGGATTGGCCGAGCTGACCCACATGGTGGTGTCGCCGAAGGTCGGCGAGGTCTTGAACATGGAACCGTCGCGGGAGGGATCGGAGCCCACGGGTTTGGCAGATGAGGGTACCTTCACGAAGCCGGATTCGTTCTTCACCGGATCGAGCCACAGCAGCTGATCGGCGTATTGCGTCGGGCCCCAGATCTTGCCGTTGGCGTTGAGGGTGGGGTTGCGCTGATCGGTGGCGATAGCGTCGTGCGAATAAGTGTCAGGCTCGCCCCATTCCCATTCGGTCACGACGATGTTGCGCTCGATACCTTTTGGACGCGGCGGCGCCTCTTTGGGGAATTCGCCATTCTGGATGCGCTGCGTCCAGTCGCCGAACATGGCGCGCTGTTCACCCAGGCGGTTGTACATGCCGCTCATGGACTGACCCAGCGGACCAGACTGCACGCGGCGGTCCCAGGCTTCGTGCGGAGTCTTGAAGGGCCCAAGCTTGAGGAAGGCTTCGGTGAATTCGCGGGTGTATTTGTGGCCGAGCTGGTGACAGATGGCGCAGCTCTTGATGCTGCCGAAGGCCTGGTCGACGGTGAGCGGACCCTTCGGCACCCTCATCATGGCGAACCAGTATTCGGCGGGATAGTACTGGGCAGCGGCCTTGCCGTCCGGCGCGATGACGGCCTTGAGGTCAAGGCGCTTACCGGGTTCGGCTTCGACGCGCGGTGAATCCACCAAGCCGTAGCCGCGCACGAAGACTTCGTATTTAGCTTTGGGGAGTTGCGGCAGGACGTAGCGGCCCTGATCGTCGGTGACGACGATCTTGATCAGGCGCGAGGGGAAATCGTAGGTCTCGGCGACGACCCAGACGCCGGCTTCGGGGCCCTTGCTGCTGGTGACCACGCCACTGAGGCTGTCGGCGACAACCGGGATCGCCTCGGCGGCCTGAGTCGGACTTACGTAGAACGTTGCGGTCGCGAGATACGACGACGCAAAAAGCGCTGCGATGATTTTTTTCGACACAGGCAGCCCTCCCCAAATTTGAATCACATACTCACTTTAGTTTTTGCCTACTTGATCTTTTGCATCGTGAAATTGACCTCGAAGGCGCCTTTGGTCAGGCGCCCTGGACGGCGGTCGAGTTTGCGCACCTGCTTGTAGCCCTCCATCGTGCAAAAGAGTTTGAACGTGGAGGGATCGACCTTGTGGTTGTTATCCACCAGATAGCGGCCGACATCCGGCATGCGGTAGTGGCCGATGACGTCGGAGACCTCGGTGTAGATCAGGTCCGGGTTGCTGACCGTCATGGTGACTTGAGCATCGGTCAGGTAGCCGTCGTCGGTGTCGCGGACGGTGCCGTAGTACATGAATTCGATGGGGCCAAGCTGCTCGAGGCCGAAGAAGCCGTCGCCGTTGGCCGAAGCGGTGCGAATAAGCGTGGGCGCGCAGGCGAGCGTAAGTCCAGCCGTCAGTGCCTTGCGCCGCGTGAGGTAGACCATATTGAATCCCTCCTGTGATGCTCCGCGGTTCCTTTCGCCAATATTATCACAGGGTCTGAGTCCCTTGCTGCCAAAACAAAACCGGCCGGCGAGTTGCCCCGTCGGCCGGTTCATCCTCGTCAATCGGACGAAATTACTTCAGGAATGCAAGCGCTCTGGCCATGGCCAACTTGCGCGACTCCGGTCCTTTATCGACGACCTTCGACAGCCCGGCTTCCTTGGCCGCGGCCGCGGTGTCGATTTCGCCTTCGCCCATCAGAGCAGGGCCCCCACCAGCTTCACTGCCACCGAAGAAGCCGGGGTAGGTGTCCTTGTAGATTTCGTAGCTGAACTTGTTGCCCAGTTCCTGCTTCGTGGTCAGGTGGGTTGCGGTGATGTAAAAATCGCCAGCCGCATAGATCCCCAGGACGGGCGCCTTTACGAGGGCGAGCGAGCCGTCATCAGGTGCCACGCCGTACACGACCACGGCCTTGTAGAGTTCGGGCTTGGCCGCGGCCAGCTGATAGGCACGCCAACCGCCCCAGCCGATGCCCATGACGGAGATCTTGGCGGCATCAACCGACGGATCCTTCGCCACAACATCAAATGCAGCCAGCGTATCGGCCAGCGTCACCGCGACATTCAGGCGCTTCACCTTGGTCGACATGCCGGCCATCTGGTCAATCGCACCTTGCACTTTTTTCTGATCGGGGCGCGACGGGTAGTCGGGCATGAACACCGCAAAGCCCGCACCGGAGATGGTGCGCGCGATGGCCTTCATGTCCTCGGTCACGCCGTCCTTATCATGGATGAGCAGGACCGCGGGCTGCTTGCCCGAGCCGGATTTGAACGACAGGAGATTGATTTTCGCCCCGACGGAGTCGAATGGCGTTGTGGCTTCATTGATTTTGGCTGCCGCAGCGAATGCCGCGTTAGACATCATTGGGGCGGCCATCAGCAGGCCGGCGATCAGTGCCACAGCCATGCTCAAGTATTTTCTCGATTTCATTGTTTCCTCCCGGAAAAGCCGCCGCGCGTTTATCGCGCGCGGCGGGACTCCATTGTGTTGCGACGCGTCCTAAGCCTTCCTGGTCTTAGCCCTTCTTGGCAGCGGCCTTGAGGGCATCGATCTCGGCTTGCGTACGGAACTGGACCTTCGCGGTCTTGCCGGCAGCCCAATAGGGCACGGTGACTTCCGTCTTGCCGTTGACCGTATAGAGGTTGAGGCCGTGCGCTTCGGTGCCGACGGTCGGCATGTCGTAGCGCGTCCAGGTATTGGTTTTCGGATTGTAGCGGCCGACGAAGTCACCATCGGTGAAGATGGTGAACACGTTGCCGTCTTTATCCACCTGCGTGTGGTAGGGGTCGGCATACTTCCACGGCGCTTTGACGATCGAAACTTGGCGCGTATCGATGTTCACACGCACCAGGGCGTCATTGTACCAGGCCGGTCCCCACACCGAGTCGGTCGGGCCCGGGCCGGCACCCGGCTTACGGACGGTATAGGTGTCCGGTTTGCCATGGCCGTTGAAGTTCGAGCCGCCGCCCTGCTCGTAGACGACGCGGTCGTCGCCGGTGAACAGCGCGTAGTCGGGGTTGTCGTCCTTGGGGAACTTGACGATCTCGGTCTTGCCGGTCTTGGTCTCCATATGCACCAAGAGGCCAAGCGACTGCATGATCGCCCAGCCATCGCCGGTCTGGTCGGCCGCGATGCCGTAGGTGGCCGGATACGCTTCGGGGTTCTGCGAGATCGGCAGGTTGAAACCCTTCACTTCGCCGGTCTTGGAGTCGAAGCGTGAGCGCGGGCTCCAGATGCCGCCGAGGGGATCCTCGTTCAGCATGCTGCCGACGCTGACGCCGCGCGGCGGCAGGTAGGAGTCGAGCTTCGCGGTCTTGGGATCGTACTTGTACATCTTGCCTTCGGTGCCGAACCACACGAAGCCTTCCTTGTCGGTGAGGATGTCGTGGTTGTTGGCGGCCAGACCCGAACCGTCGCGGCGCACAATCTTGATGTTGGTGGTCTTGCCGGTCTTCCAGTCGATCTTACCGACGGTGCGGTACGGGTTCAGGTTGACGTCGTCGGAGAAGTAGACGTCGCCGTTGGCATCCAGCGCGCCGTCGATGGCGTGATGGTTCTTGATATAGAGCTTGGAGGGCGCGCTGTCGGACCACAGGCTGCCGTCGACGAACAACGGCAGGCCGGTGCCCGGCTGGTTGGTGTCGTACTCGCGGATGAGCAGCATGGTCTCCTCACCCTTCGGACGCGGGCGGGCGTAGGGCTTGAAATCGGCCGCTGTGGTGGTCGGGCCGCGGCCCTTGGCCAGCCAGGCCGCCAAGCGCTTCTTGAAGTAGAGCATCTTGTGGTTTGGCAACGTGTCGTCCATGTCGCCGTAATTGCTGCGGTAACCCGCGGTGTTGATGCGGCTCATCACCGTGATGATGTTCTCCCAGCCCCTCTGGTCGAACTTGTCTTTGAGCGTGACCGACTGCGGATGACAGCCCATGCAGGCCATGCGGAAGACCACCGCCATGCGCTTGTCTTCGTCGGTCTCGCGCGGCATCGAATGGAGCCACTCATCGCCGCGCATCTGCACTTCGAAGTCGGCGCGCGCGGGTAGCTTGATGTCCTGCTTGAGGACGTTGCCTTTCACGTCGACGTCGGCGATGTGGTTCTGGAAGCCCACGGCCTGGGCCCACATCTTGTACTTGCCGACGGGCATCGCCGGGAAAACGTATTCACCGGCGGCGTCGGTATAGACGCTGGTGGTGTAGCTCGAGCCGAGCTGCCGGAACGAGACCGGGACGCCTTCCAGCGGCTGGTTGGTGGCATTGGTGATCTTGCCGGTCAGGATGGTGTCGGCGAAAGCCGGTGTCGCCAGTGCACCCACCGCCAAACCGGCGAGGATCGACGTGCTGAGCGCGTATGTTTTGAACATTGTCATCGTACTTCTCCCTCGGATTGGCGTTATTGGGAAACGGGAATGGCGCGGCGGAAGTCGCCGACCTTGCAGTCGAAGCAGAGCGGCGGAACCTTGCGCAGGTAAGCCATGATTTGATCAACGTCGCGCGGCTTCAGCGCGTACTTGAAGGCCGGCATGTTGGGCGAACCGTCGGTGATCTGCATGCGGATGAAATCTTCGCGGTCCTTGAGGTTATCCTGCGTGATGCGCGGACCATAGGTGACGGCGATGCTCGCCTCAGGACCATGGCAGGCGTTGCAGTGAATGTTGAACTGTGCGGCGCCCCGGAGTTCGTCCTTGGTCAAGGACTGCAGGAGAGCGGTGTCGCCCATCGGATCGTTGGGGCTTTTCGCCTGGCCGTAGGTCAGGTTGGTCCAGGCATCAACCGCGGCTTTGTCCTGGATGGTCAGCTCGGATGCCACCGCGATGCCGGCCGACGCCGAGATCAACAGGGCAAGAGCAGCAAGTGTCTTTTTCATGTGGCGATTGCCTCCCGTTATGACATGCGCGGGCGGCTCCTCACCGAACCATCCTGCGCCGTTACGAAGAACTCTTTTGAGACTCCCAATTCTACACTAAGGAACCGCTGTAATTCAGCAATTCGTATTGGTGAGGCTTTCGAGACAAAGGCCCAGAAATGGGCCATTGCACTGCGAAAGACCGGACCAAGTGACTGTAAAATCGGACACGGCTTTGGTGTCCCAAAAACGCTACCCGCCCCGCCCGTTACAAAGCGGAAGAACTGTTACATCCTGTTGCAAAGTTGTTCGGACTTTTGGGATGCCCCAGAAAAAATGCTGGCCGACAGCGGAGTGCTGCCGGCCAGCTTTGTCACCTGTCGAGTCAACCAGTGCTTCAACCTTGGGAGGTGTTGTTTCCGGCCGGCTCTCACAACTTCAGGGAGGAAGTCGGTGACAAACTCCAAGCAAGCTTATGCGAAACGAAATGAAAAGGACCGGCCCAAGCGTTTTGAAATCGGGACAAAGCTACCAAATCAGGCCGTGGCGGCACCCGAAGGTGCTTAAGGCGCGCGGTACTGGTGGCGGAATTGGCTGGGCGATTGCCCGGTGGCGGCGCGGAACGTAGCTGCCAAGCCGCTGGGCGAAGAGAAGCCCAGCTTGTGCGAGATTTCTTTCACCGACAACTCTGTGCGAGCCAAGAGATCGACCGCTTTGCGCAGCCGGATCTCGGCGATGTGCGCGTGGATGGTCTGGCCGGAGGACATGCGGAACAGGCGTGTCAGGTGGCGCCGGCTGATGCCGAGGAGTTCGGAGATGTCCGAAATCGACGGTGCGTAGCAATCAGCGCTTTCGATGAATTCGTTGATGCGGTTGAACTGCTGCTGCGACAGACCGTCTTGCTGTTCGAGCTGGGAACGCCGCGGTCCAACCACCGTGCGCGCAAGGTCGATCAGAAACGTGCGGCTGATGGCTTCCACCAGGGCCGGCGTGTCCATTCCGGGCGAGGTCATCTCGCGCGCGACGCGGAACAATGCCGCGTCCATCGGCGTGCCCTTGATGTTGGGGCAGGCTTTGAGCACGCAGTCGTCGCTGTGGCCGCTGATCTGTTTGAAGTGCGCCGGGTCGATGTTGAGCGACAGCCAGCGGTGGCGCCCACGGCGCGGGAAGACACGCAGCTTCTGACCGGCAGGGCGAAAGTTCAAGGTGCCGGCCGGAACCGCCTGCGTGTCAGGAAGAAACTGCCAGTACCAGTCTTTCGGCAGCGGCGAGAGTGCGAGCGAGACGGCATGATTCTCGGTGTTGACGAAAATCTTGCGCGGCGTGACGCGTTCGACTTGGTGCAGCTCGAACGTCACACCGGGCACCTGCAAGCGGTGCTCGATGATGATTTTGGCGGTGTCGTCGTCGATCACCGACACCGGGTTGATTTGCATATTCATCGTGAGGCTCGCCGGTGAGTCATCTCAACCTGAACGCAACATGAGTAACACGCCAAATCTTCTGCAGTTGTGGCCCGATTCCATAGAGAAAAAAGGCTCTCTCATGGCTTGTGGTCGCTTGATGAAAAGGAATTTTGGGCCAACTCGTCAAAAATGGGCCACGTTGCGGCGCAACACAATATGGATTTGCACAACAGGCCGGAAGCCCTTGGTCTGCAATCCCTTTTGACGGGTTGAGGCGCGGGATTGGCCGCTATGTCACGGCATGGCCCAAAATAACAAGAGGGGCGCAGCGATGGGACGGCGGCGGAGTCGCTTAAAGGTTAGCGAGAGGCTCTCTTCGCGGGCTCTTGCGCGGCACTCTCAGAAGCTTGAGAGGCCTCGTGCGCGAGGCGCATGGCACGCAGCCGTGCGGTCTTGGCCTGGTTTTCCACATCGCGGGCGCGGCGTTCGGAAAAGACCAAGTTGTCGCGGGCGATGGCGGCGGCGCGATCCAAGGTCGCGCGTGTCGGGGTTTCGGTCGGGGCTTCGGTCATGGTCAAAAACCAGCGCTATGATGGTGGATGTATGAGAACAACGCGCGCCGCACGTTTTCGTTGCGGGGTTTGTCAGGGCGCTTAGCGACAAAGGCGGCGCTGGTTGCGCGCAACCGCGCGCGTAAGCGGAAGGCTGGCGTCATGCTGGGCGCGCAAGGTGCGTGAGGCCGCGCGCGTCCAGGCCATCCACATGCCGCTTTGAAACGCGAACATCCCCCTGCCGGGGTTGCGGCTCTCCTGTGAGAACTGGGCGCCGATGCGCATGAGGCTCATCATCCATATGAGTCCCGATGAACTGAAGGCGACGGCTTTTTCGGGAACGATCCTGGCCAGTTCCCAAGGATCGTGAACGTCACCGTTGCCGGATACGCCGGTTCGCGCGGCGATGACCTCGCTCGCCCCCGCCGCGAGCTTGAGGGATTGAGCAACGTTGCGCTGCGCCTGACGTGCGGCGGCGCGCAGCGGCTTCGTGCTGATCGTCTGCTTGCGTTTCACGGATGTTCCTTGTTCACCAGATGGCCCGAAGTGTAACTCCGCCCAGGCGCGTGCGTTGCGGAAACGCTGTCCATGCCTTGAGCCGGCGCGCCGTCCCACAGGCGTGTATCGCACGGCACGATTGGAACTATTCCAGAAGTGCTCCGTTGGACTCGGCCTCCGGGCCTCCGGCTGGCGTTTTTCACATCGCAAAGGACTCTCGTGGCCAAAGCAAAAGCTCGCGCCGGCGCCGATGGCGCCGCCATTTCCACCACCTATAATGAACCGCAAGGTTCCGGCGGTGAGACCCATCAAACGACAAACCGCCCCGAGGAAACCCTCACCACGCAGCAGGGCATTCCGGTCGCGGACGATCAAAACACGTTGCGTGCGGGCGCGCGCGGACCTGCTCTCATGGAAGATTTCCACTTCCGTGAAAAGATCTTCCACTTTGACCACGAGCGTATTCCGGAGCGCGTGGTGCACGCGCGCGGCTACGGCGCCCATGGATACTTCCAGGTCACCGATCCTTTGAGCGATGTGACGCGAGCCGATGTGTTTCAGCGCAAAGGCGAGAAGACTCCCGCATTCGTGCGCTTCTCCACAGTGGCCGGGAGCAAAGGCTCCTTCGATCTCGCCCGCGATGTGCGCGGCTTTGCCGTCAAGATCTATACCCAAGAAGGCAACTGGGACCTGGTCGGCAACAACATCCCGGTGTTCTTCATCCAGGACGCCATCAAATTTCCCGACCTCATCCATGCGGTGAAACCCGAACCCGATCGCGGATTTCCGCAGGCCCAGTCGGCGCACACCAATTTCTGGGACTTCATCTCGCTGACGCCGGAAAGCATGCACATGATCATGTGGGTGATGTCCGACCGCGCGATCCCGCGCTCCTTGCGTTTCATGGAAGGCTTCGGCGTCCATACGTTCCGCTTCCTGGACAAGAAGGATCGCTCGACCTTCGTGAAGTTCCACTGGAAGCCGAAGCTGGGCATGCAGTCGGTGGTGTGGAACGAGGCCGTGAAGATCAACGGTGCGGATCCCGACTATCACCGCCGCGATCTCTGGGACGCCGTCACCACCGGCAATTTTCCGGAGTGGGAACTGGGTGTGCAGCTTTTCGATCAGAAGTTCGCCGACAAGTTCGACTTCGATATCCTGGACCCGACGAAACTGATCCCCGAGGAGATCCTGCCGGTGCGCATCGTCGGCCGCCTGGTCCTCGACCGCATGGTCGACAACTTCTTCGCCGAGACCGAACAGGTTGCTTTTTGTACGCAGAACGTCCCACCCGGCATCGACTTCAGCAACGATCCGTTGCTGCAGGGGCGCAACTTCTCTTATCTCGACACCCAGATCAAACGTCTCGGTGGACCGAACTTCACGCATATCCCCATCAACGCGCCCAAGTGTCCCTTTGCCCACTTCCAGCAGGACGGGCACATGGCCATGCGCAATCCGGTGGGGCGTGTGAACTATGAACCGAATAGCTGGGGGGCCGACGGCGGCCCGCGCGAGAATCCGCAGACCGGCACCCGCAGCTTTGCCGAGACCGACATGGGACAGAAGGTTCGCGCGCGCTCAGAGACGTTCGCCGATCACTACAGCCAAGCGCGGCAGTTCTTCATCAGTCAGGCGCCCAACGAGCAGAAACACTTGGCTGACGCATTGATCTTCGAACTCAGCAAGGTCGAGCGCCCCGACATCCGCGCGCGCATGGTCTCGCACTTGCTGAACATTCATGACGACCTCGCAAGCGCCGTGGCCGACGGACTCGGGCTGGCGATGCCCAAGCCGGCCAAAGCGGCACGGCCTACCCTCACGACGCTGCCGCCTTCGGACGCGCTCAGCATTCTTAAGAATGGGCCGGAGTCTTTCAAAGGCCGTAAAGTCGGCATCTTCGCCACCGACGGCGCGGATGCGGCGCTTTATTCCGGCCTTATATCAGCGCTGCAAAAGGAAGGTGCGACATTCGAGGTCATCGCGCCGCGGATCTCCGGGGTCACGCTTTCAGACGGTACTAAGGTCGAAGCGCAGCAAAAGATCGATGGCGGTCCGTCGGTTCTCTATGACGCGGTTGTGCTGCTGATGTCTGAAGAAGGGGCCGAGACCGTCAAGTCGCACGGCCCGGCGCGCGATTTTGTCTGCGACGCTTATGCGCATTGCAAGTTCATCGGCTTCACGCCGGCCGCGGGCATACTGTTCGATGCCTGTGCATTGGGCGACAAGATCGATGGGGGCTTTATTCCCCTCAAGGGAAAGCAAGATCCGGGGGCCTTCGTCGGCGCGGCCCGGGCCTTGCGTTTCTGGGCGCGCGAACCGCTGACCAAAGCCAAGGACGATCCGCAACCCGGCGAAGGCAAGCAGGGCAAAGCGAAGCAGGGCAAACGTCCCCCTAAGTCCGGATCGAAATAGCGCCAGATAACACGAGGGCGTCACACGCGTGTGACGCCCTCGCTCGATCAATAGAGGCGTGCGCGACTTAGAAAGTCGCGACCATCCAATAGAAGCCGGCCTTGTAAAGGCCGGGGAAGCCGACGTCGTTGTCGACGTTCGGTTCATCGGACATCAGGAGGCTGTAGACCACATCGCCGAGGGAATCGCCCGGGGCTTTGTCGTCGACGGAGGTGTAGAGCGCGAAGTCCTTGTAGGTCCACTGCTTGCTGCCATCGGGCAGCGTGTGGATGCCGAAGTAGCCCTGGGGCTGCGCGTCCTTCGGTGCCAGGTAAGGCTTGTAGGCCTTCTGACACACCGCGTCGCAGGCCACGTCGCGGATGTGGCGGCCGATGCGCGGACGATACGGACGGTCGTGTGCCAGCTGCACCGAGGCCGGGTTGAAGGACAGGATGTTGCGGCGGTAGAGCGTCATACCTTTGTCGGTGGCAAGCATGCGGCCCTGGATGAAGTCATCGCGCCAGATGACATTCTTCGGCATGAAGTAGGTATCGACTGCGGCGAGCTGCCAGCGCTTGTCGACGTTCACGCCGTGCACGTCGCCGGTGATGCGGTCGGCTTCGTAGGTGTAGAGCGGCTTGTTGCGGAACGCCCACTGGCGGATGCCGTCCTTGCGCTCAACGATGGTCCACTCACCGATCGCCATGGCGAGGACAGGCGCCTGCACCGGTTCGAAACCGGCGCACACCGCCGACTGCGTGCCGCAGGCGCGCTTATCTTTCGCGATATCGCCGGTGTAGTAATAGAGCGTGCGCTCGACTTCGGGGTTGTGCATGTCGACGATGACCACGCCATTGGCATCGCCGACTTCGTGAACGGCAAAGCCAACCGGCATGGCGACGCCGCCCGTCGACTCGCCGCCGGTGTGAGACTTGTGGATACGCCAGCCGTCGGGGAGCTTCGCCTTGAGAGCCTTGCCCTCGCCGCCGAAAAACTGCCGGCCATTGGGGTCATCACCCTGGCCCATGACATCGCCGCCTTCTTTGTCGTCCTTGTGCGTGTAAAGCGGCTTGCCTTCATGGGCCCATTGCTTGGTGCCGTCGGCGCGGCTGATGACCGTCCAGCCCGGAACGCCCTTGGCTTTGGCAACGGGTGACAGCGGAATCCAGGTCTGCGCGCATTCGGCGACGCAATTGGACTTGCCCGGCTGGTCGGCGTCGGAGGTGTAGGTGGTCAGGCCTTTGTCGCTGGCATAGACGATTTCCGCGCGGCTGATCTGGCGCCAGCGCTGCGCGCCGTAGCCTTGCGCGCGGCCGAGGGGTTGCAGCGTGATGCCGGCCGGCATGGCTTCTTTGGTGATCGGCATATCCTTAGCAGAGGCGGAGCTGGCGGCGACGGCGCAGGCGATCGCAATGACGGCCGCGTTCAATGTGATCTTCATGGGTGTTTTTCCTAGCGGTTCGCGATTTTGTTTTTGTTCAGCGGAACGGTGAACGCCGGGACCGCTTCGAGGGTATAGGCCGTCGAGATGTCGCGGTTGAGGCCGGTCTTGGGATCGGGGTTGGCGTCAGCTGCCGCGCGCAGCAGGTAATAGAGGCCCACCTGGTCGGAGCCGCCGTTGGCGTACCAGCTGCTGCTGTAGGTATCTTTCCACGGCTGATAGCCGCCGATGTAACCCGCCAGCGAACCGTCCTTCTGCATGGTGAGACGCAAATGCGTGTTCTTCAGCAGAAGTTCGGGGAAGAGCATTTCTTCGCCGAAGACCGCGCGCACTTCGCCGTGTTCGACGAGCTCGATCTTGCCGTCCTTGATCCGGCCCTTGAGTTCGATGTGCGCACGGGGGTTCGGGTCGAGGCGGAAAGTCATGTCGCGCAGCACTTCGGACTTCGCATCACGTTCGGCGTGCTCGAGCGCGCGGTCGAAGACGATTTTGATATCGCCGTCTTTGCTGAGATCCGCACCTTCAAACGTCATCAGCCAGGCCGGCATGCCCGGGCGAATGATGTCCCAGGCAGAGAACCAGGCGGTCGGCTTCACCTTCTCGTCGCCGCGGAAGACCGTGAAGCAGCCCATGGCGCGGAAGAGCTGGTTGTTGATGCCTTTTTCCTTGGTGAACGGTTCTTCGAAGCCGTTGGGCGAGTCAGCGCCGCGGCCGTCGAGGTTGAAGCCGAAGGCATACTTGCCGTCGACGGCGTTCAACTTCGGATCGGGCGCGCTCGCCGGGTTGACCCAGGAACTGACGTTTTTGCCGCCAACCTTGGCGCGATTGATGAGGATTTGGCCGGCGCCGCCGCCCTGTCCGGCGTTGTTGAACTTTTCCACTTCCTCCTTGGTGTAACCCAAGGCCAGCAGGTTCAAATCGTTCTGCGCATCGACCGAAGGATTGATGCCCTTCGAGCAGTCGCCGTCCGTGCTGTAGGACGCGAGCGTGAAATTGCTGACGACATAGCTGCGCGACTCTGCCAGAGCGGGACCGGCCGCCATCAGCGCGCTGCCCACGAGCAATACGTTCCTAACGATCTTCACCTGCATCTCCCGATGATGTGTTTGCGCGGCCCGAATCGGGCCGACGCTCCCGGCAATATATGGTCAAACGAGGGGCTCGTCAGGGCCCTCGTCTGTTGCTGCACTGCACACTGGAAAGCGCCCTGCTCTATATATGAGCGTGCGGAAGGGCCGGACCGCCGGTCTCGTCTTATTTATATAAATAAAACAGCCGGGTACGGTCTAATCCCGGGGCGGATGTGGCGTTTCGCCGGGAATAGGGTGCATGGGGCAGGCCGCGGCGGAGCCGTCGGATGCCTTGAACGGGGCCAGGTGCAATTTGGTTTGATGATCGGGGGCACCCGGAGTGTCGTTGGGGCACACGCCGCGGTAATAGAGTTTTTGCCACTGATCGGTGGGCGCGGTGGGGTTGGTACGGCGCACATGTTCTTGGAAAGCTTTGCGGGCGTGGGCCCAGTCCGTGAAGGTCTTTTCCAACTCGGGTGCATCCGAGAGCGGTTTGATTTCGGGCTGGATGACGTCGAGAACGCCCCGCTGCACCGGAAAGAAGAAACAAAACGGCTCGTCTTTTTCCCAGCGGACCCAGTGATTGGCCCGGGTGAAGCGCCAGTTCATGGTGAAGGTGTAGGGCGACCAATCGGTCTCGATCACGCCGCCGAGCGGGGCGATGCCGTCCTTTGCGGCGTTGGGGGCACCACTCACCCACAGATTCCAACCGGGTGACGTGCGGAAGATGCCATCGACATGGAAGGTGATGGTGCCCTCGCCGAACAGCGAGGTTGGCACCAGGTGGGGCGGCGTGTCCTTGTCGGCGCGGATTTCGACGGCCTCGACACCCCGGCCGCCGCGCCAGCGGGCTTCAAAACCGCAGGGACTTCCGATCTCCCAGCCGTGCGTATTGGCAATGGCGAGCGGAAGACAGCGGTAGGCGAAGCGCTCCGGCGATTTTTCCATCCATTCGCGTTTTGATCCGGCGGGGCGAATGCGCGGCGCCCACGCCTCATGGACATAACAGGTGAGCTCGAGAGGTCGCTGTTCAGTCACGGCGGTGTCCCAGCGCTACGTCCGATAGGAGAAATCACGGAATAAAACGCTGAGGCGAACTTAAAGTTCTGCCGTAAGGGGGATAAATTCCCGGTCTTGAGCTAGAGCACCTCGGCCTTGCGGGGGGATAGGCCCGCGCGGTTGGCGATCCGACCGATCCAGGCTTCAAACCGGCCCACATAGACAAAGACGACCGGAACAACCAGCAGACTGAGGGCCGTTGACGTGATCAGCCCGCCGATGACCGCAACGGCCATGGGTTGGCGGAAACTGGCGTCCGAACCAAAGCCAATGGCAATGGGCATCATGCCGGCGATCATCGCGATGGTGGTCATGACGATCGGGCGCGCCCTTTTACGGCAGGCGTCGATCACGGCTTCGCGGGTTGGCATGCCACGCTCGCGGGTGTTCGCGAGGGCGTAATCCACCAGCAGAATCGAGTTCTTGGTGACGATGCCCATGAGGGTGATGAGGCCGATCATCGCCGGCACGCCGAGCTCGATATTGAACAGCAGCAGCGCAAGGAAGGCCCCGCCGGCCGACAGCGGAATCGCCGAGAGGATGGTGATCGGCTGTAAGAAATCCTTAAACAGCAGCACGATGACGCAGAAGATGCAGATAAATCCGGTGATCAGCGCGATCGTGAAGCCCGAAAGCACCTCTTCGAAGATCTCAGTATCGCCGGTGCTGATGGTCTTGACCGTCGACGGCAACAGCTTCATGGACGGTAACGCCATGGCCTGGGCATAGGCCGTGCTGAGCGGCATTCCATCCAGATCGGCATTAACCGTGACATAGCGGCTGCGGTCGAAGCGGTCGATCTGTGCCGGACCGGTTTCCATCGACACCTTGGCGACGCTCGCCAGCGGGACGAGGCCGCTGCGCCCCAGAATCGGAAGGGCGGCAAAAGTGTCGAGGTCCATGCGCGAGACATCCGGTACGCGGACCCGGATATAAAGCTGGCGATTGTCCAAATTCAGTTTGGCGACCTGAGAATCGAAGTCGCCGCCGGTGGCGATGCGCAAGGCCTCGCCGATGCTTGCGGCCGTGACGCCGCGTTCCGCCGCCAATTGCGGATCGGGACGGACAACAATTTCGGGACGCTCCAAGCTTGCCGTCGATGTGATGTTGGAAAGCGTTCCCAGGGCGCGCAATTCGCGTTCAAGGGCGAGCGCGCTGGATTTGAGGGCTTGGGAATCGGTGCTGGCCAAGGTCACTTGCATCTTTTCGCCCGACCCGCCGTTGCCGACGTCGAAGCGCGCCCCCGCAACGCGCAGGAGCTCCTTGCGCACGGAACTTTCGATTTCGGCCTGAGGGGCACGGTCTTCGCGCGGCGTGAGAATGACCAACAGCTGCGCTTTGCGGACTTCGCCGGCTTGGCGGCCAAATCCCGTGCCGACCCCCGCATTGCCCACGGTGGTGAAGACACTCTGGATGCCCGGGACCTCGGAGAGCACGGCCCTTGCCTCCTCGGCCGTCTGGAGGGTGCGTTCGACGGTGCTGCCGGGGGGAAGCTCGATCCTGACGCGGGTGAGGCCCTGATCCCCGGCGGGAATAAAACCCGTGGGAATCAGCGGCAGCAGCGCGAGAGAGACAGCGAAAAAGGCCGTAGCGCCAAGGATCGTGGTCTTGCGATGCCCGAGGCACCAGTCGACCGCGGCCAAGTACCGCCGCATGATGGGGCCTTGGCTTTCGCTCTTGAACGGCTTGGGCTTGAGAAAGCGTGCGGCCAGCATGGGCGTAAAGAGGCGCGCCACCAAGAGCGATGCCAGCACGGCAATGACGACGGTCCAACCGAACTGCTGGAAGAGGACCCCCGCGATGCCGCTCATCAGGGCGGTGGGAAGAAAGACCACGACCAGGCTGGCGGTTGTCGCGATCACCGCAAGGGCGATCTCGTTCACCGCATCCTCGGTGGCTTTTTCCACCGATTTGCCCATGTGAACGTGGCGCTCGACATTCTCGATCTCGACAATGGCGTCGTCGACAAGAATGCCGACGATGACGGCCAGAGCGAGAAGCGTGAGCGTGTTGAGGGAGTAGCCGAGCCACGCAATGGCGGCGAAGGCTGGCAAGATCGACAACGGCAAAGCAGCCGCCGAAATCAAGGTGGCGCGCCAATCGCGCAGGAAAAGGAAGACCACCAAGATCGCGAGAAACGCACCCTCGTAGAGCAGGTCCATTGAACCTTCGTATTGGTTCAGCGTGTAGCGCACGGTATCGGAAATGAGCGTGACGCTGAGCGAAGGATCGGTCTTCGACAGGGCGTCGAGGGCAGTCTGCACGCCTTTGGAGATACTGACCTCGTCGAAGCCTCGCGAGCGGTAGATGCGAAAGCCGACCACGGGCTTGCCGTCCAAGAGCGCCATCTGCATGCGCTCGCCCGAGCCATCCGTAATGGTGGCGACTTCGTCCAGCCGGACGCTGCGGCCATTGGGCAGGACCAGGGGAAGGGCCGCGAGTTCTGCCGCCTGTCCTACGGTGGCGATGGTACGTACCGCCTGCTCCGCGCCGCCGATCTGGCCGCGGCCGCCCGAAGATTCCTGCTGCACCAGGCGCAAGGCCCGCGACACTTGGGCCGCCGTGATGCCGAGGCCGGAAAGCCGCGCGGGGTCGATCTCGACAAGGACTTCACGCTGCACGCCGCCGATACGCTCGAATCGGCCGACACCCGGCACGGCAAGGACCGCACGCGAGAGGGTGTCGTCGACAAACCAAGACAAGGCCTCTTCATCCATGCGGGTCGATCCGACCGCATAGGTCATGAGGGCTTCGCCGTTGATGGCAAGCGCGGTGACGATCGGCGGCTGCATATCATTGGGCAAATCGCCGCGGATCTGATCGACGGCGTTCTTGGTCTCACTGACCGCATCCGACAGCGCCTTGGACAATTCAAATTCCACGACGACGGAGACCGCTCCGCTGCTTACGGTCGTACGCAGGTGTTTCACGGCCGGGAGCGCTGAGAGTGAATCCTCGACCTTGCGCGCGATCTCTGTTTCAAGCTGTGCGGGGGCAGCACCGGGTTGGGACAGCGTGACGGTTACGGTCGGAAAGTCGAAATCTGGGAGATCCTGAATAGCCAGGCGGGAAAATCCCCAAACTCCGGCCAGCGCCAGCAGGCCAAAGATGAGGATGGTGGGAACAGGGTTGCGGATGGACCAGGTCGCGAGAGTCATGTCAGCGCTGAGCCCCCTGCAAGACGCCGAGCAGTTCCTTCACCACGCGGACGACGGCGCCGTCGTTGAGGAAGCCGGCGCCGCGCACAGCGAAGCGCGTGAACTCGGTCAGACCGGTCAAGATCTCGACATGCTCGCCTTCGCGGCGGCCGATTTCCACGCCGCGCAAGACAACCTTGGAAACAGCCTCAGTGCCGGTGATCTCCAAAACATAGTTGCGGCCATCGCGGACAACGACGGCCTCGGCGGGAACGGCGAGGGCCGGCACTTCGCCGATGGCAATCCGACCGCTCGCATACATCCCTGCCCGCGCCGCGGAATTGGCTTCCAGGTCGGCGTAGACAGTGCCGAGACGGGAGCCGGCATCGAGTGTGGGCGCGGCCTGGCGGACCACGGCCGAGGCCTGCGCCCCATTGGGCAAGGACAGACGTACAGACTGGCCGGGGAGAACCTGCGTGATCTGCTTGGCAGAAAGCTCACCCCGCCACTCCAGGCGATTTTGGCGCACGAGCCTGAAGAGTTCCTGCCCGGTAGAGACAACGCTGCCGAGCGTCGCGTCGCGCGCGGCCACAGCACCGTCATCGGGGGCGACGATATCGGTGTAGCGGATCTGAAGCCGCTTGCTGTCGAGCAGTGCGCGCGTGGTCTTCACTTGGGTTTCGGTCTGCAGGATGTTCTGGTCGCTGATGAACCCCTTGCCCTTCAGCGCAAGCCCGCGCTTGTGGTTAGCTTCGGCTTGCTCGAAGTTCGCGAGCAGAAGGGCCTCGTCGGCGCGCAGCAGGGCTTGGTCGAGACGGGCCAGCACCTGGCCTTTCTTCACCTGATCGCCCACGTTGACGAGAATTTCGCTGATCTGGTAGCCGCCGATCTGTGAGCTGATGACCGCTTCCTGCCATGGCGCGATGGCGCCGCTGACGTCGAGTGTCGTCGGCCACAAGGCGCGGTGCGGCGTCGCGGCGGTCACCGACAGCGCCGGCACAGCTGTCTGCGGAGCCTCGCCTTGCGGCGCGCGCTGCCAGACCAGGGTCGTGACCAGCGCGGCGACGAGGGCAAGAACGCCTGCGCCAATGAAATACGTCTTGCGAGCGCTAGGGTGCATGAAAATGTCGGTCATTTGAGGTTCGCCGTTATCTTTCGGAATAATTTCAACAATGTGTCCTGTTCGCCGGCGCTGAGAGCCTGCAAAATCTTCGACACGGATTGGACGTGGGCCTCTTGGATGAGATCGTAAAATTTGCGGCCAGTGCGGGTGAGCGTGACCTCGACGACGCGGCGGTCTTCTTTCGATCGGCCGCGCACCACTGACCTGACCGGCTCTTTTTGTACCAAGCGATTTGATAGAAACTAGCTTGGAAAGGAGCTTTGTCATGCCAAAGAAGAGACCCAGTCCGGAGCAGATCGTGACGCTACTGCGTCAGATTGAAGTTGCGACGTCATCGGGTAAATCGGT
>CANKHC010000005.1 GCA_947481595.1 Fidelibacterota bacterium | reverse complement strand
CGGGCGGTCCATCTGCACCATGAGCCCGCGGAACTGCGCCCATTCCTCGGCCGACCCTTGAAAGATGATGGCGTTGCGGGTTTCGTCGACGGTGAGCTTCTGCCGGGCGGCGGGGGTCGTCGTTTGCATAGCTGCGGCGGCGGGGCTATTTGCCTGGCCTTGCTGTATTTGTTGACGCTGAGCGGGTGATTCATTGCCGGTTATGCCGCCCACGCCGCCGCCCAGGACCGAGCCGACCAGGTCGGCGACCTTTGCCGCCGAGGCGTTTTGCACCTGGTAGTAGAACATGCTCTGGGCGTTGATGGACTGCGACGGCTGATCGAGTTCGGTGGCCCACTCCAGGAGATGTTGCAGGGTCTGCTCGCTGGTCGAAAAGACAATGACGGTGTTCAAGGCCTCGATCGGCACCATACGGACGGCAACCGCGCTGCTCGTACCGACGCCGATGCTGTAACCCTCGGCCGTCATCACCTGCACCAGCTGCTCGGCCAGGCGCCCGGCGCTCCAAAAGGCTGGCATGATCTTCAGGCTGCGGTTGCCGGCCATGTTCGGCTGGTCGAGGATCTCGATGGTTTCCAGGGCGGCGTTGATGTCCTCGCGCCGGCCCATGAGCAGGAGGCCATTGGCGTTGCCCACGGGCTGGAAGCGCACACGATCACGCAAGGCAAGTTCGAGCCAGCCCTGCATGGAGGCGCTTTGCACATTGTGAATCGGCGTGAAGAAGAAGATTGGCCGCTGGTCGCCCGGCACGCTGGACAGCGAGCGCGAACGGACGATCGTCGGCACGTCGGGACGCACAGCCGCACCTTCGACAATGCGGTAGACGTTGTTCTGGTAGACCACCTGCAGGCCGTAGGTGGCGAGCACTTCGGTCACAAGACGGTAGAACTGATCGGGCGGAATCGGTTCGGCGGTGCGCAGGGTGATGAGCTGATCGCGCTTGACCACCGGGTCGTCGATGACGAACGAAACCTTGAGCAATTCACCGAATACGGTGTTGACGAAGGCGGGCAGACGGAGGCCTTCGAAATTCACACCGATGTTTTCACCCGTGAGCTTTGGCGGCGTCGCGCTCGAAAACGGCTCGGCCAGGGTGCGTCCGACCGGCGGCGATAGGCCCGGGGCGGATCCAAGGGCCGTGCGCTTACTCTCGTCTCCGGCGACCAACAGTTCGCCGCTGCTCAAGTTTGCCTTTGGCACTTCTAAAACCGGGGGCAGCTGGGGATCGATGTTGGTGCAGCTCGCGAGCACCAGGACAAGGCCGGTTGCAGTCATGCAGCCAAACAAAGGTTTGGCGCGCAAGGACCGGGAAGAACGGCGAGGGGTAAGTCTCAGCATGATTTATTTCTTCTTTTCAGGATCGAATAATTTGATTTCCTGGGGGGTGCCCGAGGCATCGATTTGCAGTACGCCGTTGCCGACCGCGACGATCTTCTCGCCGTTTGGCAGTGTGTCACCTTCAGCGGCGCGCTGCACTTTGCCGGTGTCGCCGATAAGGATCACGGCAGCATAGCTCTTGCCGGTCCGTACCGTGCCGATGAACTGCCACGGCTTGACCGTCGTATCCGCCTTGGCGGTGGTCGCGACTTTCTTGGCGCCATCCCAAACATCGGCGCTGGCGAACAACATGCGCTCGGGTCCGGCGCGGAAAGGCGCCCAGATTGGCACCGACCATGTCTCGGCGAGGTTCGGGTTGGCCACCGCGCGCGTCGCCTGGAAATAACCCGCGAGCCAGCCCATCACGCCCAAGGCCAGCACGCCGGCGATGTGCGGCGCATAGGGGCGCGACAGCGGCAGATACAGGCGGATGGTTTCGGTTATGCGCTGCATCACGGTTTTGCCTGGGCGCTCGCTTCGGCGCGGATGAAGGTCGAGATATCCATTTCCATGCGGCTGTTGATACCCGAGCGCAGGATCAAGCGGTCGACAACCAGGATCTTTTGATATTCGGCGGCGTCGGCCAAGACCTGAAGCGCGGTTTGATCGAAAGGGGCCAGCACTTTCGCCGTCATACGCTGCAATCCGGCGAGCGTCGGCGTGGGGTTGCCGTCGCGCCCGACCGCCGGGCTGCGCGTGATGAGGATTTGCTGTGGCTTCGCGCCGTAGCGGCCGAAACTCTGATTCAGCCAGGTCTCGAAGCTGGCCTGCGCCAATCCCGGTGTCGGGGCATCCCACAGACGCACGGTCAGTTGGGTTTTCAGGCCTTGTGTTGTCTCCACGCGCTTGGGCCAGGCATCGCCGGTGACCTCGGCCTGCAAGCGCGCGAGGTTGGTCTTCGATGTCGTGACCTTTTTCGCCATGCTCTGGTTGAGACTCCAGAAGCCGATGAACATGATCATCAGGAAAAGTCCGGCCGCCGCACCCGCCATCACGATGAGGCGCTCGTTGCTCATCGTCTCTTGGCTGACATGCTTGCGGAGATAAGTGACGGCTGGCTGAAGAAACTGAGGAATGTTCATTGCTGGTCCATCCTCACGCGCGCTTCGGTAGGCGCGGCTGAACGTCCATACGCACACGGAGCAGACCTTCCTGTCCCGTGCGCGTGGCGGTCACGTTGGTGAAGAGACCGATCTTTTCAAATGCCGTGATCAAGAACGTCGGTTCCAACTCCTGTGTGGGACGCAGTGTGAAGGACAGCGTGCCGACGTCGTAGGTCCATTCGGCGATCTTGGCGTTCATGGGCTGCAGGAGGCCTAGCGAGACGGTGAGGATCTCGAACTGGCTGGGATAGACCTCGAGGCCCAAGTAGTCATCGATCTCGTCGAGGTTGGCTAAGGCCTCGCTGCGCTGTTTGCGCACGCCCTGGGTCTCGACCGAAAGCCGCTCGATGCGGCTGTTGATGCTCGCGTTTGCTACGGCAAGCGTTGTGTACTGGACGGCGAGATAGACGAAAGGGGCTGCAACGATGGCGGCGGCGGCGGCGGCGGTGCGCGGATCCTCGAGCATCGCCCAGGCGCCGGCCAGGGCGTTCTCTTGACGGGTCCAAGGGCTTTCGAGGACCGGAGCGTCCTGGAGTTCGGGGATCCGGCCGGCGAATTGTTCGAGCGGCAGGCCCGCTGAGCGCACAAACATGTCCCATTCGGACGGGTTCGGCTGGCGCGGCCACCAGCGGCTGAAGGCGATGAAGCCGTTCTGCCAGACCTGGCCTTCAAAGCCGTCGAGTGCTGCGACCAGGCGCACGCCGTCCTGCAGCGGCCGGCGGATGAAGGTTTCAGGAATGACGATGCAGCGGCGTTCGGAGAGCCCGGCTTCGGCGATCGCGGCTTTGACGTCGTCGTCATTCCAGGCATAGACCGTCGCGCGGTTGGCCGACCAGTAGGCATTGAATTTGACGTTGGGCCAAGGCGCCCAGCGGCGCACTTGCAGGGCGAGCAGAGCTTTGCGCTTCGCGTCCGGCAGTTCTGCCGGAAACGTGAAAACGGTTTGGCGCGTGGCGCGGCGGCTTAAAACCCAAAAAACCCGGCTATTGGGGTTTGGCTTTTGATCCGTCTGGCCCGGGCGGTAGATCAATACCTTCGGGGGTTGGGAAAACCGCTTCTGAGTCGAGGTGATCCAACGCGTCGCGGTATTGATCAGGGATTCTCGTTGCATAGTCTACTCGCCATGGACGGTTCTGAGAGATCGGTTCGAGAGTCAGCGAAAAGCGCACATGCTGGCCCGAGCGCTTGTCGATCAGATCGACGACAGAGCACGCACCCGGGATGAATGTATAGAAAAACGGTTCATCAGTGATGAGAAGATCGGCCGCCGCGCCGAACTCGCGCATGTTGCGGAAGGGTTTGTCGGCGCGGTAACTGACCACGAGGTCGGCCCTGTCGCGGGTCATGCCGCGGATGTTGGCGATCAGCGCGCTCGGTGGGGCGTTGTTGGGATTGAAGCCCGCACTTTGGCAGGTGGTGAGCAGCGGTCTCTTCATATCGGCTTCCCACAGCCCCTTGATCCGCTCCCATCCCATCACACGCTGGGCTTCATAGGGCGACACGAGAAAGCCGTTGACGGGCGCTTGCAAGCCTTGGCGCGCGTATTGCGTGCTTTCGGCGCCGGCAAGGCGCGTCAGGTCGTCGTCGTCCAAGTAGTCGAGCAGCGTGTCGATCATCCGGTTGATCGAAGTCTCGCTGACGTCGAAGGAGGTCAGCAGACGGCGCAGATTGGCGGGCGTCGAGATGTTGAGGTTGAACAGCCCGGTGCCGTCTTGGATCATGACCACCATGTCCGGATGGCTCTCGGAGATATAAGGGCGGCCGTCGAACTTGATGGTGCGCCCGGAATCCTGTGGCCCAGCCATGAGCACGTCGAAGTCTTGCGGTCCGGCCGCGGCGATCCTGGGGCCGACTTCGAGGCCACGGTAACTGGAGGGATGCGCGGCCAAGAAATAGACCAACTCATTGCGCAGGTTGGATTGCGCGAGTTCAAGCTCGGTACGCCCCGCCAGAGCGGTTGCATTAGCAACGGCGTTCGCCACCCAAACATTGAGCGAGGAGGCGAGCAAGCCCATGATCGCGATCATCCAGAGCGTTAGCGGCAGGATAAATCCCTGAGCCTGGGGACACCCCCAGCCCGGACGACCCAAAGATGGGCCTTGCTCGTCACAGTTCTTTGCCGCCGCCAACGTCATCTCAGGACCAGAAATGTTGCCGCCCCCCAACCGGAATGACGTACCCCTGACGCAATGTCGATGAGGCACCGTGGCGGTCTTGATTTGCCGGCCCGAAGGCCATGCACGTACGGCCGGACGGTAGTTCATCTGCTTCTATTTCTTAGTTAATTTGCTGTAACGGCTTACGGCCGCCCTGGGTTACGAGGAAAGCATCCGTCAGACGTTTTATAACCTCAGCCCAGTCTCCAGGCCGCTCCTGACGAAAGATCCTTGCGCCGGGGTACCATGGCGTGTGGTCCTGACCTTGCATCCAATACCACAGTTTGCCTGCCCCCGCAGGCACCAGCACCCAGGTCGGCCGTCCGACGGCCGCGGCTAGATGGGCGGTCACGCTGCTGACCGAGATGACAAAATCGCAAGCTGCCGCAAGCGCCGCGGCACCATCGATATCGTCATACAAATCGAGATTGTCGACGTGATGAGGGGCGGCCCCTAAAGACGCCTGGACGGCGGCGCGTTCAACCGTGGTGTCGCCATACTGAAGATCGACAAACCGCACGCCGGGGATTTGGAACAGCGGTGCGAAATCCGCTAGCGCCAAGCTTTTGTACTGTCCGATCCGGACGTTTCGGCTGATCCAGGACAGACCGACGACGGGGCCCGTCCCAGGCAAGCGTTCGAGCGTGCGGCGCAACGCTGAGCTGCGATCCGGATCGGCGGTGAGGTATGACGCCCGCCCGGGGAAACTGGCGGTATCAGGACGCAGCCAGCGGCCAAGGTCTGCGATCGCCGTGTGCCAGCGCAGATCGCCGCACGCGGTTGCGGGGTTCGGCGGATTGGTCCTTGCAACGACTGTCGCGCCGGGAAAAGAGCGCGCGAACAGCGGCACGAGGCGCTGCTCAACTTCGACCATGGTGCTCTCGACGCGGTCGATCAAATCAGGAAGCATCGAGGCGTAAAGGATTTCGTCTCCGACACCTTGCTCGCCCCACACCAAAACGCCGCCTTCGCCGCTCCCCTGCCAAGGCGCGTAGGGAAATTTGCGCCGCATCGGTGCAGGACGGCAGTTCCAGCGCGCGTCATAGCCCTTCCAACCCTCGGCATAATTGCCGCGCGCAAGCTGAAGCAGAGCCGTGCGGAGTTCTGCCTCGGCGAAATCGAGGCCCGCGCCGCGCGCCTCCTGGTAGCGGCTGAGCGCTTCGTCGGTTCGTCCTGCGGCCTCCAACGCCACACCCTCGTTATGCTTGGCGGCGAGTAGGTCGGGATTGAGTTCAAGGGCTTGTTGATAGGCGCGCATGGCGCCGTCATGGTCGCCGGCGACGCGTAAGTTTGCGCCGAGGTTGTTGAACGCCGCCGCGTCCTTGGGGTTGAGGGCGATGGCCCGCCGACAGTGGGCGATCGCATTCTCGATGTCGCCCAGGTCTTGCAGGACGCCGCCAAGGTTGGTGTGGGCTTCGGCGAAATCAGGGGCAAGGGCGATGGCCCGGCGGAAGGCGGCCGCGGCCTCTTCGCGCCGCTTGTTCTCTTGCAGGAGGACGCCCAAGTTGTACTGCGCGCGGGCGTGGGCAGGATCGAGACGGATAGCCTCGCGCGTTGCGGCTTCGGCTTCCGCCAGACGTCCCAGGTCTTTCAGCGCGGCGCCGAGATTGTTGTGAAAGGCGGCTTGGGCTGGGGCCTGCGCAATCGCTTGGCGATAGCGCCGTTCGGCGTCCGCCAGACGGCCCAGCGCGCGCAAGGTATTGCCCAGGGCAAACAGCGTCGCGCTCGCGTTGGGATCTCGCGTCAGCGCCTGTTCGAAGGCCGCGGCGGCCTCGTCGTTGCGCCCCAGCGCCGCTAGGGAAATTCCCAAATTGGTGAGCGTGGCGGCGTCGGGCTCCCGCAGCGAAAGCGCCTTTTTGATATGCATGACGGCGTCTGCGGCGCGACCCTGCTGCTGCGCCACCACGCCCAGCAAATGCCAAGCGTCGGCGTGTGTGGGCGATAATCTGAGCACCGCGCGGTAGCCGGTCTCGGCTTCCGCGAGTCGTCCCGCCCGGTGCGCGGCATAGGCTTCGGCAAATCTCGTCAAAGTCGTCTCATCCTTATCGTCTCGCGTCTTGACAGCGTGCACGCGAACGTCGAACACGTTAGGTCACGAACGGCAGATAACACAGCATGAACTTCAAAGCATGACGCGAAAAACCACTCAGCCCGCCGGGGCGGCGACGCAGCGGGCCGAGGTCATCGCATCGACCCTGGCCATGGGGCGCTCCCACCATACCCAGGGGCACCTCAAGCTGGCGGAAGATTGCTATCGGCGCGTGCTTGCACTCGACCCGAACAATGCCGACGGCTTGAATTTGCTGGGCGTCGTGGCCCTGCAATCGGGTGATGCCGAAGAAGCGGTCAAATTTCTCAAGCGCGCGCAGCGCCGCGCTCCCAAGGAACCCACGATCCTCGTCAACCTGGGCGCTGCGTACCGCAAAGCCGACCGTAAGGAGGATGCGCGCGACGCCTATGAAGAGGCTCTCAAGTTGCGCCCGGACCTTGCCGAAGCGCAGTTCAACCTAGGCAAGGTGCTTTTTGAAATGCACGACCTGGAGGGATCGATCGGCGCCAACAAACGCGCGCTGGCCCTTGCCCCTAACATGGCGGAGGCGTGGCTCGGCCTGGGCAACGCGCTGAAGATCACCGACGACGAAGCGGCGATCAGGGCCTACCAGGAAGCCCTCAAGATCAACCCCACCCTCGCCGAGGCTTACGGCAACATCGGCGCGGTGCACTTCGATCGCGCCGCCTACCACGAGGCCTTATCCTGGGTCGATAAGGGCATCGCTTTGCAGCCCGGGCCAGGCGAGTTGCGTTTCAAGAGATCGTTGATGGCGTTGCGCCTGGGCGAGCTCGCCACCGGCTGGGCGGACTATGAAAGCCGCTTCTTCGCGGAGCGTGAGACCGTGGCGCGGTTTAGCCCGCCGCCGCCGTATTGGAGCGGTGAAGACATCAGCGATAAAAGATTGCTGGTCTGGACCGAACAGGGATTGGGCGACGAAGTGCTCTATTCCAACATGATGAATGATGCCGTCGCTGCCGCGGGCAGCGTCATCATCGAATGCTCGCCCCGCATGGTGCCGGTTTTTGCGCGCTCGTTCCCCAAGGCCGAGGTCAAACGCTATGTCGCGCAAGGCGCGCGCAGCACGCCGGCTGATGCGTTTGACCGACAGATCTCGGTGGCGAGCTTGGGGCAGTTCTTCCGCCGTGACTTCGCGCAGTTCCCGCGCCATCAGGGCTACATGAAAGCCGATGCCGAGAAGACCGCGCGGCTTCGCGCGCGCTACCGTGCGCTGGCTCCGGGTAACCTGGTGGTCGGCCTCTCGTGGCGCAGCAAGAACGAAACGTTCGGCGAGAAAAAAAGCGCCGACCTCGCCACCTGGCGCGATATTCTGCTCACGCCGGGCGTGACCTTCGTCAATCTGCAGTACGGCGAGTGCCGCGCCGACTTAGCTAAAGTCAAAACGGCCCTGGGCGTGGACGTGTTCCACGATCCCGAGGTTGATCCCATGAAAAGCATGGACGACTGTTTCGCGCAGGTGGCAGCAATGAATCTTGTCATCAGCACGTCGAATACCACGGTCCATGTCGCCGGCAGCCAGAGCGTGCCGGTCTGGGCGATGGTCAACAGTGGCGGAGCGAACCTCTGGTACTGGTTCCTCGATCGCCGCGACAGTCCGTGGTATCCGTCGCTGAGGCTTTTCCACAAAGGCGGCCGGCCTGAGGGCGGCGAATGGTGGCGCCGAATCACCGCTGAAATCGCGCGCGATCTCGCGGTTTTCGCCGCCAAGCGCGGGTAAGCGTCCGTGTCCGACACCAAGGTCCTCGCCCAACTGCAAGACGCCGTGCTGCTGCATCAAGCGGGCCGGCTCGATGAGGCCGAGAAGCTCTATACCAAAGTGCTGAAAGCCGATCCGCGCAACGCCAACGCGCTCAACCTCCTCGGCACGATCGCGACCGCGCGCGGGCACAATGCCGAGGCCAAACGCTATTTCGAACGCGCGTTGCAGTGTGCGCCGCGCATGGCCGATGCGTCGTTCAATCTTGGCGTGGTGTTGACCGCCATGGGCGACAACCCAGGGGCAATCGCCGCCTACGAACACGCGATTGAGCTCAACCCCCGTCACGCCGACGCCTATTTGAATCTCGGTGTGCTGCGCCAACAGGACGGCGCGCTCGCCGCGGCACTCGCCGCTTTTCAAAACCGCAATGCGCTGATGCCTGGCGACGCCAAAGGGCGCCAGAACCTGATCGTAGCCCATGCGGCGCTCGCCGAGCACTACACCTCCGAGCCGGCGAAGCTCGCGGCGGCCATCAGCCACACCCGCGCCGCGCTGGCCCTCGAGACAACACCCGAACGGCTGAGCAATCTGGGCGAGCTATTGCGCCGCGCGAAGGCGCTGGATGAAGCTCTCGCCGTCCACGAACAAGCGTTAGCCGCGCAGCCCGATGATCCGGGCTTCCTTTACAACTATGGCTCGGCGCTCTACGACGCGCGGCGTCTCGACCAGGCCCAATCGACCTTCGAAGCAGCGACCCGCGCCGATCCCGCCTTTGCCAAAGGCTATGAGGGATTGGCCAAGATCTTTGAGCACCGCGAGCAGTTCGCTGCCGCGGTCGAGCTTCGGGAAAAAGCCTTTCGTCTCGATCCGCGCGCCGACAAGATCATCTATTCCTATTTCGCGGCGGGCGATTTTGTCGCCGGCTGGCGCAGCTACGAACGGCGCTTCGCCGGCGACAGCTATCAAAAGCGCCGCCCGGTGCCGCCGCCGTATTGGCGGGGCGAAGACCTCGCCGGAAAAACCATCCTGATCTGGACGGAACAAGGGATCGGCGATCAAATCCTCTACAGCAGCATGATTCCCGACATCGTCGCGCAGGCGGGACGATGCATCATCGAATGCCAGGACCGGTTGGCGCCGATCTTCGCGCGCGCGTTTCCAGGCGCCACCGTGACGCCCTACCGCAATGAAGCTGAAGCTGCGACCTCACCCGAGGGCGTCGACTTCCAGTCTCCGGTTGCAAGCCTTGGCGAATTCCTGCGTCCCGCGCTCGCCCGTTTTCCCGAGCGTGCGCGCTATCTGAAAGCCGACGCCGCCCGCACCAAAACCCTGCGTCAGCGCTATGAACAGATTGCGCCCGGCAATCTCATCGTCGGCCTGTCCTGGCGCAGCACGAACGCCGAGATCGGCGAAATCAAGACAACGGATCTGATGTTGTGGCGCGACGTCCTCGTGACGCCCGGTGTGACCTTCGTCAGTCTGCAATACGGCGATTGCACGCAAGACCTCAGGGCCGCGAAAGCAACACTTGGCGTGACCGTGGTGCAGGACCGCGAGATCGATCCGCTGTTGGATATGGACGGGTTCTTCGCCCAGGTCGCGGCCATGGACCTCGTGATCAGCACCTCGAACACCACAGTGCACGTCGCCGGCAGCTTGGGCATACCGACATGGCTGTTGTTGCTCGGAAGCCCCGCCGACCTTTGGTATTGGTTCCGCCAACGCACCGACAGCCCCTGGTACGCGTCGCTCAGGATCGTGCGTAAGGTCTCGGGCCACGACGAGAGCGCCCCGCAAACCGTTTGGAGAGATGGGCTTGCGCGTATCGCGCGAGATTTGCGCAAGCTCACTATACCCATCGGGGGGCGCCCCTCCGTCATGGCGTCGCTGAAATGGGAATAAGCGCTGTCCAATAAGTTGTAAGGAATCCCCTAAATTCCCCTATATATGGCATGCGGCACTGCGGGAGACCCGGCCCCCCTCGACTCGGGGGTAGATTTTCAGGGGAATTCTCGGAAAGTTAACAAGCCCTTAAAATAGGCCATCTTCAAAGGCTTACCTCCTTAAAGTCGCGGAAGGATGGGCTTGACTTTGCAAAGTAGTCGGGGTGATATGCACCTGCGCTGACGGGCGCAGCTGTGCTTGCCTGTGCGCAGACACGGCTTTGTTAACAGATATCTGTAACCTCTAAGGGGATCCTCCAAATATGAACAAACAATCGCTCTACCTCTTTGGCGGTGCGTTGATGGCCTCGTCGGCCCTCGCGTCGCAGGCCAATGCGGCGGTCTTCCGGGCCTTCAACTGGACTGTCACCACGACCTCGACCATCTCGGCGAAGTCGCTGGCGACTGAAGTGTTCAGCGGCACGACCACCCTTGCCAATAGCGTCTCCCTCGGCGCCAACACGACCTCGACCGTGAACGCGATCCTGGTTGACTTCGCTGCCAACCTGACCTCGGGCTTCAACGTCCAAGTCAACGTGACCAACGCTACCTTCACCGGCACGCCGTCGGTTGTCGTGTACAGCCAGTCCACGGCCGGCACGATGGCAGTCAGCTCGGTCCTCAGCTGCTCGCTCCAGGCTCTGCCGGATAAGCTGCTGATCACGGGCTGCACCGCGCAAGGCGGCACCAACCCGAGCCGCGCCGACGCTATGGCGATCTTCGGCATCACCTACACCACCGCTGGCGCCCTCGCCGCTGCTGGTCAGTCGATCAAGCTCGACGGCTTGGTGACCAACGCTACGGGCGGCACGACCTTCGAAACCGTCACCTCTGTCTCGATCATCACCAGCAAGAGCGCTGCTGACGTCTCGGTCCAGACCGGTTCGGCTCTGACGGTCGATAACAACTCCACTCCGGTGTTCTCGAAGTTCACCACCTCGTCGGCGACCGCCACCCTCGGCACGATCAGCTTCTCGGCCACCGGTGCGGTTGGTACGGATCTGTCGAACGTCTTCTCGACCGTTATCTCGATCACGGGCACGGTTGAAGTGAAGATCGCTCACAGCGCCCTCACCGATGCGGCTCTGACCAGCGTCTCGATCCCGCTGGCGGGTCTGTCGGCTACCCCGGCGGCCTTCGTCTCCGGTACGGTGTCCTTCCAAGTCCCGGCGGCCAGCTTGAACAAGGCGGCCATCACGGTCACCTTCGATGGCACCACTGGTATCACCGCTTCCAGCGGCACCGGCACGGCCACCGTCACTCCGACCACCGTTGCGGGTATCGTCCGCGCGGTCTCGCCGTTCTCTGGCAACCTCGCGTCGATCACGCGCGGCGGCCTGAGCGTCGAGCTCAATGGTCTGTTCCCGACGGCCGGCCAGGGCAGCACCCTGTATCGTTCGCTGCTCCGCATCGCCAACACCAGCAGCATTGACGGTGTTGCGACGCTGACCATCAAGAACGACAGCACTGGCGCGACTCTCGGCAGCTTCACCACGACGGTGACGGCTGGCGCGACCAAGCAGGTCATGTCGTCGGATATCGAAGCCGCGGTCTCGACCGCTGCCGCGACCGGCGCTGCCTACAAGGTCGTCGTGACCGGCAGCTTCAACGGCTACGTCCAGCACCTGCTGTGGAATAGCGTCACGGGTCTCTTCACCGACCTGTCGGGCTTCCGCAACGGCTCGCTCACGACTGATCCGTAAGCTTCGCGTCTAACTTCGATAGAGAAGGGGGGCTGGTTTTCCAGCCCCCCTTTTTCTTTGCCCGCTCCATCGCCCTCTTATGCGCTCTAACATCCTGTAAAATTTGAGATATTGGCTCGTGATCCGCTTGCGAATGACACATTCGTAAGTGGGGAGCCGGCCTTTCTGGTATTATCAACGCCGCATCATCATTTCCCCCTAGGCATGAACCAACGCCGCGATGGCCAGCAGCTTCGACTATCAGGCTCTTGATAACGGCGGCCATGTCGTCAAAGGCAATATTGTCGCAGGCAGCGAGCGCCACGCGCTTCGAGCCATTGAAGCTCAAGGTCTAGCGCCGCTCTCCGTCCTACCGGCCAAGGCCGCCCAACAGGGCTCGAGAGTCCTTTTCCAGCGCAAGCCGAGTACCCAGGAAATCGTCCTGGCTCTCAAGCAGCTCT
Source organism: Fidelibacterota bacterium (assembly GCA_947481595.1). GTDB lineage: Bacteria > Pseudomonadota > Alphaproteobacteria > Rhodospirillales > Rhodospirillaceae > SHVO01. The sequence continues at coordinate 27,844 of CANKHC010000005.1, read as the reverse complement.
CCCTGCTTTTGACCTCGGGTGTACCGATGGTGCGCGCCATCGAAACCCTCAAACAGCAGCAGCTGCATCCCGACATCTCCAAAGGGTTCGCCGACCTCGAGCGGCGCCTGCGCGCGGGCCAGGCTTTCACCACCTCATTGCCGATTTCACTGCCGATGCTGCCGGGCTATGTCGGTCAGCTCGCCGCCGCCGGCGAGGCCATCGGCCGGCTTGGCGAGGCCCTGACGGATGCCACCACGCAGATGTCCTACGAGCAGCAGGTCCGTCAGGATATCCGCAACGCTCTGACGTATCCTGCCGTGCTGCTCGGAGCGGGCATCACGGCGGTGTTGTTCATTTTCATCGTCGTCGTGCCACGCTTCCAGTCGATGTTGGCGCAGTCGAAAGCGCCGTTGCCGTGGATCTCCGCGGTCGTGCTCAACACCGGCATCTTTCTCAATGCGCATCGGCTCATCGTTTTCCTGTCGGTCGTGGGCATTGTCGCGCTGATTGTGTCGGCGCTGCGCAACAAGGAGACCATGGCGAAATTGCGCGAGCGGGCCGCGCGCCTGCCGCTCCTCGGTCCGTGGCTGATGGAATCCGACCTGGCGCGTTGGGCTTTCATGCTAGGCACGATGTTCTCCAATGGCGTTGACCTGATTAGAGCTCTCGATCTTGCCCGTGATTCCGTGTCCCTGCCCAGCCTGCGCGTACGCCTCGATCAGGTCACCAAGATGGTGCGGGCCGGCAAGTCGTTGTCGGCGGCCATGGCCGAACAGCGCGCTTTCAACGATACCGCCGTCAGTCTGGTGCAGGTCGGCGAGGAGTCCGGACAACTCGATGAAATGCTGCGATCGCTTGCCAAGCTGTACGACGACACTGGCCGCCAGCGCATGAAACAGTTCCTGATCCTGCTCGAGCCGGCGGCGATCCTGTTCATCGGGATCGTGGTCGGTGGCATTGTCGCCGCGATTATGTTAGCCATCACCAGCATCAACCAAGTCGCTCTGTAACCTAAGGAAGACCCCGATGTGCGCTCCTGTGTTCATCATCTCCCAACGGGAACCCGCCGCGACGCGTGCCAAGTACGCAGGCCAAGCAAGGCGCGCTTGCCATGCCGGGTTCACGCTGCTCGAAATGCTCGTCGTGCTGGTCATCATGGGCCTCTTGGCCGGATTGGTCGGACCGCAGCTGCTCGCACGCGTCGATACGTCGAAGGTCTCCGCCGCCAATACTCAAGCCCGCATGCTCAAGACTTCGCTCGAAACCATGCGCCTCGACGTCGGCCGCTTCCCCACCAAGGAAGAAGGTCTCGATCTGCTCAACAAGCCGCCGCGCGACGAGCGTCTGGCGCGGCGCTGGCACGGCCCTTATCTCGCCGAAGAAGTTCCGTTGGACCCGTGGGGCAATGCTTACGTCTACGTCCAGGAAAGCGACTCGGCCATCGCGCTCTATAGTCTAGGCGCCGACGGAGAGCCTGGCGGTGAAGGTAATAACGCCGATGTTGGAATCCTGCCCAGAGCGCAGCAGCAGGCCAAGCCCTAAGGTGGGCTGTACCCGCGGCTTTACGCTGCTCGAAGTCCTTGTCGTCCTTGCGCTTGTTGGGATGCTGGCGGCGGTGGCGCTGCCGCAGTTTGCCATCGTTCAGGACAGGCTGGCCTTTACCCTCAGCCGCGACAGCTTCGAAAACGAACTCAATGGTCTGGCCTATACCGCCTTCAAGCAGGGGCGGCCGACAATCCTCGCCGGCAGTTATCCCCGCGAGCTCGATGCCAAGCCCATTCTCCCCGGCGAGGATGACGAGCCCTTCAAAGATATCCTGTTTCTCCAACCCGGCCAGCTCAAGACGCTGGTGCCGGTCGATGCCGTCGAGGCCAAACTCGTGTTGCCCGAGGACTGGATCCTGACCGTGGTCGAGCCCATCGTCTATCAGGCTTCCGGCTATTGCTCGGGCGGCAAGATCGAGGTCGCGGTCGGGCAAGCCCACTACGCTTACGACCTGAAAGCGCCGACATGCGCCGTGAAGCTCGCAGAGTGAAGGCGCGCCTCGCGCGCGCGCGCCTGACCAGTTTAGCCCGGTATGCCAGCCGCGGCTTCACGCTGCTGGAAGCCATCGTTGCCGTCGCCGTCGTCGGCATAGCGCTCATACCGATCATTACGTTCATCTCGCAGATGGTCGTCGGTCTCAACCGCGCCGGCGACTCCAATGCCCGCAATCTCGCCCAGCAGTCCATTATCGAGCTGCTCGAGCCGCTCAATCCGTTGGAGGAGCCCAACGGAGGCGAGCAGATCGGCAACCTCAACATCCGTTGGGAAAGCCAGGCGCTTATTCCACCCAATACGGCGATCCGTCCGGGCACCGGCCTCGCGGCTTTCGGGATCGGATTCTACAACGTCAAGGTTTCGGTCGTTCGCAACGATCGTGCCGGCGAGTGGTTTGCCTTCGACATGCGCAAAGTGGGCTATCGGCGCATCAACGCCAACATCCTGCCGGGGATGACCAAGCCATGAGCACCTTGAACACGTCGTCGCGAGGCTTCACCCTGTTTGAGATGATCGTTGTGATGGTGATCTCAAGCCTCATGGCGGCGGTCTTGATGCAAGGGTTCAGCATGGTGCTGGGCACGCGGCTGTCGGTGAACAACACCATCGCCGACTTGCAGACGGTCGTCATCAGCCAGAACGTTCCTGTCGATCCATTGCGCGGGATTCTGCCGGACTACAAGGACAACCCCAATCAGTTCCGGGGCCAGCCGCGGACGATGACCGGCCAGACCCTGCGGCCGCTGCTGTCTCCGGCCGGCGCGCCGACGCCGTTCACGATGACGCTGGACTACGACAGCAGCGCCAATCAAACCGTGCTGACATATGAAGAGCCGGGGCGTGCCAAAACCGAAATCGGACGCTGGCCCGGCAACGAGTCGTCCTTCAAATACCGTGACATCAACGGCGCCTGGCAGACCTCGTGGCCGCCCCAAGCAAGCACCTCGCAGACCCCGTGGCTGATCTGGATCGATATCGGCACCGCCACCTCGCCGCTCATCGCCGCCGTCTCGGGCCCTCACGACCGCGTCACCCGCCTGGAAGACTCGCCCTTCGCGAACATGTCCCCGAAGTGATGGACAGTGGGGGAGGACAGGAGGTGGGGGGAGGACAAGAAGCGGCCACCGACCTCGACCGCGCCGCGGCACTCGTGGCATCGCAGCAATTCGGCGCGGCTGAAACCCTTGTTCGGGCCGCGCTGGCTCAGCCTTCACGGCGGGGTGCGGCACGCGTGCTGCTCGCGCGCATCTTCCAGGAGCAGGGACGCAGCGACGACGCCCAAAACGAACTCCGCACCGCTGTCCAAGACGAACCGACGTACACCGAAGCCTGGCTGGGCTGGGCGGCGCTGCTGCAAGCGTATGGCCACGCGCAGCGCGCCGAGGATTGCCTGCGCCTGGCGTTGACCCATCTGCCGCGGTCGCCAGAGGTCCACAATGACTTAGGTCTTGTGCTGCTGGCCCAAGGCAAACTGGCAGAGGCGCAAAGCGCTTTGACCCAAGCCGTGAGCCTAGCACCCCGGCAAGCAGCATACCGATGCAATCTCGGTCTCGTGCGCGGTCGCGTGGGCGATTCCGCCGGCGCTGCGCTGGCGTTTCGCGAGGCGATAGCTTTGAACCCCGCATTGCCCGAAGCCCACAACGGGCTGGGCGCGGTCTTGAAAGCCAGAGATCCCGAGGCAGCCACCGCAGCCCTCCGCACCGCGCTCGATTTGCGCCCAGGCTACGCCGAGGCGCTCGACAATCTCGGCGTGCTCGCGGTCTTCGCGCGACGCTTGGATGAAGCCACTCGCCTCTTCGACGAGGCCCTCGCGGCCAATCCGCGATACCTCCGCGCCCTTGGCCACAAGACCACGGCCTTGTTCCTGGCGCGCCGTTTGCCCGAAGCCTGGCAGGCCTACCGCCGGCGCTTCGAGGTCGAGGGCTTGAAGCACGACCCGCACGGCCGGTTTCCGCAGCCCGTGTGGCACGGCGAATCGTTGCAAAACAAGGCTATTTTGGTCTGGACAGAACTTGGCCTCGGCGAAGAAATCCTACAGGCGGGCATGCTCAGTGACCTTGCGCGCATTGCAGCGCGGATCACCGTCGAATGTTCACCGCGCCTGGAAACTCTCTTTCGCCGATCGTTTCCCGACCTCACGATTATCCCGCGCACAAACCCAGCGCGTGCCTGTCCTGTCGCCGTCGACGCTGAGGTACAGATCGCCGGCGGTGATCTCGGCGGTTTGCTGCGCGCTGCGCCGGAAAAGTTCACGCCGCACCGTGGCTACCTCAAAGCCGACCCGGTACGAGCTGCGGCGCTGCGCCAAAGATATGCAGCCGCCGGGACATACGTGATCGGACTTTCCTGGGCCAGTCATCGCTCCGCGCTTGGTAAGGATAAGACGCTGGCCTTGGCGGACTTCGTCCCCTTGCTCAACGTCCCGGGTGTCGTCTTCGTCACTCTCCAGTATGGCGCCGACCCAGCTGAGATCGCCGAAATGCAGAAGAACTCCGGCGTGTCGTTGTTCACCGATCCCGAGGTCGACTTCGCCGGCGACATGGACGGCGTCGCGGCGCAAGTCGCCGCCATGGATCTGGTGATCTCCGTCAGCAACACCACCGTGCACCTGGCCGGGGCGTTGAACATCCCGGTGTGGAACATCGTGCCGGCGCACAATGCGACCGGCCTTTGGCATTGGTTTGCCGACAGTGACACCAGCCCCTGGTATCCGGCGATGCGGATCTATCGCCGCACCGAACCGACGCCGGCCAAGTTGATAGAGACGATCGCCGCTGATTTGCGGGCCCGGGTCGCGGGCGGGGTAAGGTGAGTTCCCTCGCCGAAGCTTATGCCGCCCACGCCGCCGGGCGGCTGGCCGATGCCGAGCGCGGCTACCGTGCAATGCTCAAGGGCGAGCCCAGAAATGCCGACGCCTGGCACCTTCTCGGTGTGCTGGCACAGCAGCAGGGAAAGTCTCAAGAAGCTGCCGAGATGATCGGCCGCGCGGTTGAGATAGCCGGTCCGCAGCCGGTCTATCTTTCGAACCTCGGCGTTGCCCTTCAGGCGGCGGGCCGCAATGCGGAAGCGCTCCAAGCCCTCGAGCAGTCGGCGGCGCGTGACCCTACCTTCAACACCCTGTTTGCACTTGGCAACACCCTGCGGGCATTGCAGCGACTGCCGGAAGCCGAGGCGCGCTACCGCGCCGCCCTAGCGCTGCAGCCGCAGAATGCCTCGGCTTACAACAACCTGGGCAACACGCTCCAGGATCTTGGGCGCATGGGTGAGGCCGAAGAGGCCTACCGCCGCACCATCACCCTCAATCCCAGCCACGTCCGCGCCCACTACAACCTCGGGCTGATCCTCAAGGACAGCGCGCGCACCGGCGAAGCCGAAACCCATCTGCGCCAGGCCGCCGCGCTCGATCCCGAGCTCCTCGAGGCCCACATCCATTTGGGCGCGCTCGCCGGTGACGCGCAGGCGCTGGAGAACGTTGTGAAACGGGCACGTTTACGTCTTGCGAGCGATGCCAAGGATACAAGCGCGAGGGGGATGCTAAATTTAGCCCTCAGCGAATTGGGCATGCATCACAAGCGCCGCGGTGACCTGCCGCGTGCTGTTGCGCTCATGGACGAGGCTTTGAGCCTTCGCGGCGGCGATGTGGTGCTGCTCAACAACCTCGCCAATACGCTCCTCTCATTGGACCGCCCCACCGAAGCCGAAGCGCACCTGCGTACCGCGCTTGCAGCCGCACCCGCCATGCCGGAAACCCACTTCCATCTCGGCAACGCTCTCAAAGCGCAGGACCGCTTCACGGAAGCAGTCGCGGCTTACGAAGCGGCGCTGGACCTGCGCCCGGCCTTTTACAAAGCCCGCATTAACCACGGCAGCGTCCTCAAGCAGCTGGGCGACTACGCCCGCGCCCGGGCGAGCTACGAAGCCGGCATCGCCGCCGATCCGACAGTGGCGGAGCTGTGGAACGTGCGCGGCATCCTCCTGCAGACCACCGAACACCACGACGAGGCGCTCGCGAGCTTTGAGCGCGCACGCGAACTGAAACCGAATCTGGCCGAAGCGCACCGCAACGCCGGCCTCGCACTGCTGATGCAGGGCGATTACGCCCGTGGCTGGGAAGCTTATGACTGGCGCTGGAAATGCGAGGGCGCGGCAACGACCGCGCGCGATATTCCAATGCCGCCGTGGCAAGGCGAGCGCGGCCCCGGCGGCGTTGTGCTCTGGGGCGAGCAGGGGCTAGGCGACAAAGTGCTCTACGCCGGCATGATTCCGGAGCTCTTGGCGCAGGGTCACAAGGTGGTTTTCGAGACCGATCCGCGCCTGTTTGCGCTGTTCCAGCGCTCATTCCCCGGCCTCACCGCTGTGCCGCGCGACCACCCCGCCATCTCAGCACCCGATATGCGCTGGCAGGTACCGTTGGCGGGCTTGGGGCGCTGGCTGCGCGCCAGTGCCGAGGCGTTCCCGGCGCGCGCGTCCTATCTGGTCTCAGACCCGGCGCGGCGCGCGGCCTTGCGCGCCCAGCTGGAAAGTCTGGGAGGTAAAGGTCCCATCGTCGGGATCTCCTGGGCCAGCACCAATCCGAAAATCGGCCGCCACAAGACGCTGGCCCTCAAACACTGGGCCCCGATCCTTAAGCAGGCGGGCATTCGCTTCGTCGATTTACAGTACGGCGACACCGCCGCCGAACGCGCGGATGTCGAAGCCGAGCTCGGCGTGAAGATCACCCACATTGAGGGCCTCGACTTGCGCGAGGACATCGAGGGCGTCACTGCCCTGGCCGCCGCCTGCGACCTCGTGATCGGAGTCAGCAGCACCACGGTTCATTTCGCCGCCGCCGTGGGCGTGCCGACATGGGTCCTGGTGCCGGCCTCGGCGGGCAATCTATGGTATTGGGGGCTGAAGGGCGAGCGCACGCCTTGGTATCCCAACGTGCGGGTCATCCGCCAAAACAAGCTCGGGGAATGGGTCACCGCTTTGGCCGAAACCGCGCGGCGGCTTGCGGATTTCCAGGCCTAACCGGCTGCCAGCATACGCGCGCGTTCGTCCAACCACAGCTGAGCATAGCCGCAGTTTTTGTATTCCTCGAAATACGGCCCGCCTTCGGTGTAGTGGATCAAGGAAAGCTCCGAAGGCGGCAGCGCGGGGTCGTAGTCAACCAGGTGGTTCCAGCGGTGCGGAATCTCGCCGATCAGGGAATCGTCGCCCAGCCACTTGAACTGATGCAGTTCCAGGCCAGTGGCGTTGTTGGCATAGTCCACCGTCAGCGCCTTGCACTTGGCGTTGTTGAACAGCATCACGCTCGACCAGTTCTTCTTCTGATACTTGCTTTGCGGTTGGTTCAGGAACTTGATGTCTTCCGGCGGCACGTGGTTGTGCTTGACCACCTGCACGGCGTAGCGGTCGTTGCGCAACGCCCACAGCTTGGCGATGTCGTCGAGCATCAGCATGTCGCAGTCGCAGAACAGGCTCCAACCCTCAAAGTTGGAGAGGTGCGGCACCAGAAAGCGCGAGAACGAGAACTCCGTCGACTGCAGCGCATTGCGCTCGCGGTGGAAGATGGACGTGAGCTGGGTCAGCATCAGGGGCATGATCGCGACAGGCTGGCTGGCACGCGTATGGATCGAGTGCGCCAGCACATGGAAGGCGACGGTCTCGTGCGAGTCAAAGCCGATGAATACCTTGATCATAAAGAGAAATTCCCTGGTTGGGCGGGGTGGCCGCCCTAGTCCTTTTTTAGCTATAGCCGACCTTATGGCCTCAGTCCAACCGCAGCCTTGGCGATGAGCTGGTCCCAACCGCCGTCGCCCGCCAGCAGGCGCGCGCCGGGGTACCAGGCGCAGCCCTCAAGCCCGCGGAACCAATACCAGAGGCGCGCGTGACCCGGCGGCAACAAGACCGTGGCCGGCACCCCCAATGCCCCCGCGAGATGCACGGCGGTGTTGCTGATCGAGACGACGTGATCCATGGCGGCAACCTGCGCCGCCACGCGGTCCATGTCACCCATGGTATCGATCTCGGGATCGGTGATGAGGCCCACACCGTGAATGCGGCGCAAAGCTTCGACTTCGGCGCGGCTATCGCCGTATTGCAGATTGACGAAGGTGATACCGGAGGTCTTGAGCAGCGGCAGCCATGCCGTCAGCGCAATACTTTTCCGCGCACCGATCTCGGGATTGATGCTGCGCCAGGAAATGCCGACGACTTTGTTCGCCCCCTGACGGTAGCGCGCGCGCAGCTTGTCGCGCAGCGCGGTGTCCGGCACCAGGTAATTTTGCCGGGCCGGGAACGCCGCGAAATCGCGGCGGAAGGCAGCCCCCAGTTCCGCCACCGACATCTGGAAGTCGATGGTTGGATCCAATGCCTCTGCCGGCAACGGCTCAGTGCGCCTCGCGACCGTAACGTTCGGGAACGAGCGCCGGAACAGGCCGAGCAAGCGTTCGGAGCATAGCAGCGTCACCTTGCGCGCCACCGCCGCGAGGTCGGGGATCAACCCCGCGAGCAGGATCTCCTCGCCGAGCCCAAGATCGGTCCAGACCAGGATGTGTTTTCCGGCAAGGTCCTCGCCGTCCCACACCTTTTGCTGAAAGTGATCGTGGTGGACATGCACATCCGGGCGCTTCATGCGCCAGCGGAAAGCCTTCCAGCCTTCCGCGAGCCTGCCCATGGCCATCAGCACCATGGCGCGGTTGTACTGCGCATCGACGTAAGTGGGATCGCGCACAACAATTTCATCGAGGGCAGCAAGCGAAGCCTCGAGGTGGCCGGTCTCCGACAATGCCATGGCGTGATTGAGGAAGATCGAAGGATGCTCGGGCTTCAAGCGGTGGGCTTGGGCATAAGCCGTACTCGCTTCGTCCGCGCGCCCCAGGCGACGCAAGGCGTTGCCGAGGTTGTTGTAGGTCTCAGCCTCATCGGGCGCTTGGTCGAGGGAGGATCGGTAAGCCGCCGCGGCGTCTTCGAAGCGGCCGGCACGCGCGAATGTCATACCTTGCTGCGTGAAGAAGTAAGCCGCGCGTTTGCCCGAAGCGAAGCTGGCCGCGGCACCGTAGACGGCTGCGGCTTCGCCAGGCAGTTGGGCGCTGACATATCCGCGCGCAAGCGTGTCGAGATATGCGTCAGGCTCGGGCAACACGCCCGCCGCATGCGCCGCCCCCGTAAGGGCCACGGCGGCCTCGGCGAGCACGTCGCTCCATGTCTCCATACTGCGCTGGCGGAACAGCATCATGGCGCGATACCACGGCGAGAAGCGCCCTTCACCGAACCAGTACCAGCGCCGGCCGTTGCCGAGCGCGCGCGGCACCATGCAGAACGTCGGAGTGCCAACCGCGCCCGCCACGTGGGCGGCGGTATTGCTGGAGGTCACCACCATGTCCATCGCCGCGGCTTGGGCGGCAAAACCGTCGAGGTCGACGACGGGATCGATCGCGCTGTCGCCGATGATCTCGGCGGCGAATTCCTCCCGCGCGGCTTCGACCTCAGCGGCCGTATCGCCGTATTGCAGATTAACGAAAACGAGGCCGGGTATGCTCAACAGAGCGCCCCATTGGTTGAGGCCGACGGTTTTTTGCGCGGCATCGGCGACTTTGGGATGCGCACTCTTCCAGGAGATGCCGACCAGCAGCTTGCCCGCGCGCGCGTATTTGGCGCGCAGCGCCGCCGTACGTTCTGGGTCGGCCTTGAGATGCGGCCCAGCATTGGGGAAGGCACGGAAATTGGCGCGCAGGCCCTGGCCTAAGCTGCCGAGCGCGCTTTGCAGGTCGAGCGTGCCGGTCACCTCCGGTGGGACGGCGCCGTCGAAAATCTCCGCTTGCGGGAAGGAGCGGCGGAACAGCGGTGCCAGGCGCGGCGTAGTCTGCACTACCACACGGCGCGCGCGCGCAAGCAGGCTCGGGATCATGCTGGCGAAAAGGATTTCCTCGCCGGGAGCCTGTTCGTGCCAGACCAGGATGGATTTGCCCGCGAGATCCTCGCCGTTCCACACCGGCAGACTGTAAGATTGGCGCTCGACTGGATTCTGCGGCGTCTTGAAACGCCATTCGTAGTCCTTCCACCCGGCGGCGAGATCGCCGGTGGTGAACGCCGCCTCCGAGCGCAGCAACCACAGGGGCGCGTTCGTGGGATCGACGGAGAGTCCCTGCGCCGCGGTGGCGAGCAAGGCTGTCTCATCGCTGGCATCGCGGTAAGTGTTGCAGAGGTTGATATGCGCCTCGAGCAGGCGCGGTTCCAGGCGGGCTGCCCGACCGAAGGCATCGATGGCCTGGGCGGTGTCGCGCTGGGCGCGGAAGATAGTACCAAGCCCGTTCATCGCCCGCGCGTGGGTCGGCTTGATCGCCAACGCCTGTTCGTAGTGTTTTTTGGCCCCAGCCAGATCGCCGGCGGCCGTCAACATGCGCCCTAAGTTGAAATGCGCATCGGGAAAGGCACTTTGCGCCGCCAGTGCCTGGCGCACCAGGGTGATGCCCTGGGCGAGATGTCCGCGCTGTTCCATCAGCACGCCGAGCAGGTGCAAGGCATCGGGCTGTTTCGGCGCATGCTTGAGCACGTCGCGGTAAAGGCGTTCGGCATTCGCCAAGTCGCCGCGCTGATGAAACGCGGCCCCCTCGTTGAGCTGGCGGGCAAGTTTGGCGGGGTTCACGCGAATCCCCCCGAAAGCGTGCAGGCGGCCTCGGCGATGGCGCCGGTCCAATCGCCGGCGTGGGTCTGGCGGTGCAACGTCAGCGACGGATACCACGGCGAGTCCGTGCGCTCTTGGAACCAGTACCAGATCTTACCAAAAGCCTTCGGCACCAGCACCGACGTCGGCACACCTAATCCGCCGGCGACGTGCACGGCGGTGTTGCTGACCGACACCACCCGGTCCATGGCCGCGACCTGGGCGGCAAATCCATCGATGTCCCTCAGAGAGTCGATGCTTCGGTCCGTGACAATCTTGCAGCCGAAAGCTGCCTCGGCCGCGCGCGCATCGGCGACATGATCGCCGTACTGTAGACTGACGAACGTCACGCCCGGGGTCTTCAAAATCGGCGCCCACGCCTGGAGCGTAACGCTCTTCTGCGCCTCCGCCGTGGGATTGGCGCTGTGCCAGGCGATGCCTATGAGCTTGCGCGCCGGATCACCCTCCTGATAGGCCGCGCGCAATTCCGCGCGCTGGGTCTCGTCGGCTTTGAGGAAGGCACGCTCGCGCGGGAAATCATCGAATGACCTCCGCAGCACCGCACCAAGGTGAGAGAACGACACCTGGAGATCTTGCGCGCCGACCTGACGCAGCGGGTCGGACGACTCCACCCGCGCGGCCGGAAACGAGCGGCGGAACAAGGGCACCAAACGTGGTGAGGCGACCAGCGTAAGGTCCGCGCCCCGCGCCAACACGTCGGCAATCATGGACGCGAGTAGGATCTCGTCGCCGGGACCCTGTTCGGTCCACACTACAAGCTTGCGCCCGGCCAGCGGCTCGCCGTTCCAGAAAGGCATGGCGAAGGCCTCATGCAGCGTGTGCGTGCCGGGGCGGCGGAAACGCCAGAGATATTCCTTCCAGCCCTCGGGGAAACGGCCCATGGACAACAGCGTCATGGCGCGCTGGAAACGCGCCAGGGCATGGTCGGGCGTGGCGGCGATGATGCGGCCATAGATCTCAAGGGCTTGTTCGGCACGCCCGGCCACGTCGTGCACCATCGCGAGATTGAGCAGGGCCGTGGACGGTGGTGCCGCGGCAGCCAGCGCTATCTCAAGATGCGCGGCGGCGGCCTCGACATCGCCACGGCGCGTCAGGATCGCCCCCAGGTTGGAATGCGCCGCGGCGGCGCTGGGGTCGCGCGCGACGGCCTTGCGATAAGCCTTCTCCGCCTCCGCCTGGTCTCCCAATTGTTCATGGGCATAGCCGATCTCGGTCAGGCTGTCGGCGGTCTCGGGCAGCGGAGTCAGCAAGGCGATCAACTCGCGCCACTTGGCTTTGCGGTAATAGGCCTTGGCGAGGTTGCCGACGGCCTCGGCGAAGTCGGGTTTGTACTTCAGCGCATCCTTAAGATGGCGGATGGCGTCGTCGTATTTGCCGGCATGGAAATACACCACGCCGGCCAGATGGTGGACGTCGGCGTGTTTGGGCGCCGCCTTGAGGATTTTCTGGCAGAGCTTCTGCGCTTCGGCGTACTTACCCAGCCCATCAAGCCGCAACGCCTCGCGATAGGCATCGGCACCCGACATATGCTGTCGCGGAGGCAGGCTCATGGAGTGCCCCGAATCTGCGCACAGACCTGGGCGATGACCCCGTCCCACGACCCCACGGCTTCCTGCTTGAAGATCGCGGCGCTGGGATACCAAGGCGACGGCGTTGGTCCCCAGGCCCACAACCGCCCGCTGCCTTTGGCCACCAGGACACATGTCGGTACGCCGAGCGCGCCGGCCAGATGGGCGGTCGTGTTGGAGACGGTGACGACGACATCGCAAGCCTTGATGAGCGCGGCGAGCCCGTCGATGTCATGGGTCAGGTCCAGGTCAGGCAGGTGGGCGAGGTCGAGCCCCGCCGCCGCGCGTTCCTCCGACGTGTCGCCATACTGCAGATCGACAAATTGCGCGCTCCCACCGGCGGCCTGCCACAGCGGTGCGAGATCCTTCAGAGCACAGGTCTTGCGCGCGCCGAAGACCTGGTTCTTGCTCACCCAAGACACGCCGATCAGCAGCGTCTTGCCGGGCCCCAACAGGCGCGCGCGCAACCCTTGCGTCCGCGCATCATCAACCTTGAGATACCCCGGGTTCGCCGGGAACGACGCCGCGTCCCGGCGCAGGTACTGCCCCAAGCTGCCCGCTGCAATCTGCGCCACGGCACGCGTGGTTTCGGCAACAGGCGGATTGCCGCGCGGGACGACCGTGACATGCGGAAAGGACCGCGTGAACAGTGCTACCAACCGAGGATCGACCTCGAACATGATGTCGGCAGAACGCAGGCCGCCGAGCATGCTCGCGAACAGGATTTCATCGCCGAGGCCTTGCTCGCTCCACACCAGCAACGGTCCGGAGACGGGCTCACCCCGCCACGCCGGCTGGGGAAACGGACGCGCCACGAAGGAAGCGGTTTGCCACCGCCACTCGAAGTCGCGCCACGCCTGCGACCAGATCCCGCGTGCGAGCAGCACGCGGGCGCGGTTCCAATGGGCCTCGATGTGATTCGGGTCCCGGGCAAGCACCTCATCGAAAGCCGCCAGCGCTTCACCTTCACGTCCCGCGTCGTTGAGCACGGTCGCACGATTGACGGCCGCTCCCGTCAGCGCCGGATCGATCGCCAAGGCGCGGTCGAAGCTCGCAACCGCTCCGTCATAGTCCTGTACGGCACGCAGCGCGTTGCCGCGCTTGGCCCAGGTTTCGCCAAGCCGGGGATCGAGCGCCAGCGCCTCATCGTAACTGGCCACGGCATCACCGTCGCGCCCCAGCACGCGCAAGAGGTCGCCGCGATTGCTGTAGGCCGCCGCCGTGGGAGTCAACGCGATGGAGCGCTTGTAGCTGGTCAGGGCCTCGGCCTGGCGCCCCTCGGCCTGAAGGGCGACGCCGCGGTTGTTGAGCACGTCGGCGGTGCTGCGGACGATGGCGTTGTCGCCGGGGGACAACGCCAGAGCCTTCGCCAAACTCTCGAGGGCCTCGTCGAAGCGTCCCAAAGCAGACAGGGCTTGCCCCTGGTGATTAAAAGCCACCGCATCGGCTGCATTGACGCCGATGGCCGTGGAAATCAGGCGCAGCGCTTCACTTGCCCGCCCCGTCTGAAGATGCACGACGCCCAACATATGCAGCGCGTTGTAGTTCTGTGGCGCGGCCGCCAGCACGTCGCGGTAACGCGCTTCAGCCTCTGCTAGCCTGCCGGCTTGATGAAGTGCTGCCGCCTGCGGCAAAAGCTCCAAAGGTATCGCCGGTGATCCGGAAAGCCGCGCGGCAATACGCGCAACGACGCCACTCCAGTCGCCGCTCCCGTCCTGGCGGAAAGTCTCCGCTGACGGATACCAGCGCGAGCCGCCAACGCCCGCACCCCAGTACCACAGCCGTCCATTGCCGGTGGACGTCATCACCCAGACCGGCACGCCCAGCGCGCCCGCCAAGTGCGCGGTGGTATTGGAGACGGTGATCACCAGGTCGCAAGCTTTGATCAGCGCGGCGATCCCGTCGATGTCGTTGAAGAGATCGACGTCGTCGAGATGCTCAATTTTGAGCCCCGCCGCGTCGCGCTCGGCCTGCGTGTCGCCGTACTGCAGATCGACAAAGGCGGTCTCAAAGCCGGCGGCGTCGAAAAGCGGCGCAAGTGTCTTCAAATCGCAAGATTTGTGCACACCGAAGTCCTGGTTTTTACTCTCCCAAGACAGGCCGATGACGCGCTTCTTGCCGCCCTTCAAGAGGCGCTCGCGGAACCCGGCGCTGCGCGCGAGGTCGGCAGCGAAATACGCTTTGCGCGCGTCTGGAAAATCGCCGCCGCTGCGGCGGAGGTACTGCCCAAGGCTGGCGGTGGAAATCTGCGCGGCGGCGCCGTCCGTCACGGAATCGGGCGGCGTTGTGCGCGCGATCGTGCGCACATGCGGATAGCTGCGCGCGATGAGAGGAATGAGACGCAGGTCGCACTCCCACATCAACGGACGGCCGGATGCTGCCAGGTCTGCAGCCATCGCGCCGTAAAGGATTTCATCGCCCAACCCCTGTTCGCCCCAGACCAGGAGCGGGCCGTCGGTGTCCTCGCCCTTCCACGTCTTTTGAGATAACCCCCGCGGCGGAAAGCGGAAGTCGCGGCATTGCCAGCGCCATTCGTATTCCACCCAGCCGCGCGCATAGTCGCCCTGGGTCAGCAAGGCCAGCGCCAAGTTCCAGTGCGCTTCGCCGTACTGCGGCTTGAGCCGCACCGCTTCCTCCAGCGCGCGCATGGAGCCAGCGATATCCCCCCTGCGGTACAGCGCGTTGCCCAGATTGTTGTGGGCTTCGGCCAGCCCCGGCTTGAGGGCGATGGCTTTGCTGAAACTCGCTGCCGCTTCGGCAAACCGCGACAGCGCGGTCAGGGCTGCGCCCTTATTATTGTGCGCATCGGCGTAGTCGGGGCGCCGCGCCAGCGCCTGTTCGTGCAGCGCCAAGGCTTCACCGGCGCGCGCGCGGTCGTTCTGGAACAGCCGTCCCAGGTTGGTATAGGCATTTGGGCTTTCTGGCGCGGCCGCGATCGCGCGGTGCAAGACCTCTTCGGCCTCGGCGTTGCGTTCCAATTCAAAGAGCACGCCGCCGTATTCATCAAGAGCCAGGGCGTTCTCGGGCTGTAGCTCCAGCAATTGCGCGTAGGCCTCGGCGGCACTTTCGAATTGCCGGTCGGAGCGCAGTGCGGCAGCTAGAAGATAAAGCGCCTCAGCGTGATTGGGCTTGAGCGCTGCTGCCCGGCGGAATACGGCCGCGGCTTCCGTGAAAGCGCGCGCGTTGAACAGGGCCGTGCCCAGGTTGAAATGCGTCTCCGCCGCCGGTTTGCGTTCGGCGGCGATGCGAAAGCAAACGACCGCGCGGTCGAAGCGGCCCACCTGGGCGGCGACGGCCCCCAGCATCTCGATGGCCGGCAAGTAGTCGGGACGGCGTATTAGCGAGCGTTCGAGCTTGTCGAAGGCGGCGGCATCTCGCCCCAACTGGTGATCGAGCGCGCCGGCGAGATAAAGGGCTTGGGCATCGTCGGGCGCGCGCGTGAGCACATCGGCATAGCCCGCGTCGGCGGCGGCCAGGTCACCCGCTTGATGGCGCTGGGCCGCAGCACTCAGCAGGGCCGCGACGGCGGAGTTCGCCGGAGAGTTGGATTTGCGGGACATCGGGGCCTACGCACCGGCGGCGTCAGTCGCCGTCGACGCCCATCTGACCGGCGACGCGCAACACTTCCTCGACGCTGGTGTCCCCGTGCCAGGCCTTGATCAAACCGTCCTCAAGCAGGTCGCGGTAGCCGTTTTTGCGCGCCACCACGACCATTTCAGGAATCGTCTTCTGGTGCAGCACCATGTCGGCGAGTTCATCGTTCACCGCCGCCATTTCATAAATGCCGAGACGGCCGCGGTAACCGGTGTGCTGGCATTGTTTGCAGCCCTTGGCCGCGAACCACGTCGCTGGCTTGGCCAGCAACGCCGGGAAAGCCGCTTTGATCTGTTCGCATTTCTCGAGAACACCGTGGGCGGGCACGTGCGACTCGCGGCAGTGTGGGCAGAGCTGGCGCACCAGGCGCTGGGCCATGACCGCGCGTACGGTCGAAGCCACCAGGAAGGGCTCGACGCCCATGTCGATCAGGCGGGTGAAAGCCGTCAGCGCGTCATTGGTGTGCAGGGTCGAAAACACCATGTGACCCGTGAGCGACGCCTGCACGGCGATCTGCGCGGTCTCGCCGTCGCGGATTTCGCCGATCATGATGGTGTCTGGGTCCTGGCGCAGGATCGAGCGCAATGCGCGGGCGAAAGTGTAGCCGATATCGGCTTTCGTCTGCACCTGCGTCACGCCGGGAATGTTGTATTCGACCGGGTCCTCGACGGTGATGATCTTGCGCTTGCCGTCCTTGATCTCCTCAAGCGTGGCCTTCAGCGTGGTCGACTTGCCCGAACCGGTGGGGCCGGTGACCAGGATGATGCCGTAGGGCTCATTGGCCAGGCGCGAGAAAATCTCCAGCTGGTCCGCCGCCATACCGATGCGCTGCAGGGTGAAATGCTTCTGCTCCTTGAGCAGCAAGCGCATGACGATGGACTCGCCCCACACGCCCGGCAGGCACGACACACGTACGTCGAGGTCCTTGCCCGAGATGCGCAGGCCAATGCGGCCGTCCTGGGGCAGGCGGCGTTCGGCGATATCGAGGCCGGCGATGAGCTTGATGCGCGACGCCACCGCGTCGAAGCGTGACCTTGGAAGGGTCAGACGGTTCTGCAACACGCCGTCGATGCGATAGCGGATGTCGAATTCGTGTTCGCGCGGCTCGACGTGGATATCCGAAGCGCCTTCGTTCACCGCTTGGGCCAGCGCGTTGGCGACCAGTTCGACCACCGGAGCTTCTTCGGCCAATTCGCGCAAGAGGGCCACGTCGCCGCTGACGTCACGGCCGTCATCGGCCAGGCTGCGGCGCACGAGATCGAGCATCAGGTCGAGGTCGCGGTTGCGCGGCAGCGCCCACGCCAAGGACTTTTCAGGGAATGCGGCCGAGAGTGCTTCCTGAAGGCTTGGCGACAATGGATCGCGGCAGATAACCGAGACCGTCGTCGGGTCGAGTTCCCAGGCGAGCACGCCCTGATCGATCCACCATTCCGCTTCGATGCCCGAGCCCTTGATACATTCGAGATAGATCGCCGGGTCCTGCGGCATGGTTTCGCTGGTGACGATCTCGAGGCCGAGCTGATAGGACAGCGCCTCGAGTACGTGGTCCTCCGAGACCGAACCGATGCGCACCAGGATCGCCCCCAGCCGCCCGCCCAGCGAAGACTGGAACGACAACGCCTTGGCGAGGTCGTTCTCGCCGATGAACCCGCGCTTGAGGAGGATCTGTCCGATTGTGGTCTGGACGACCGCATCGGCGGTTTTGGTCAGGACGTTCATCACGGCGGCTTAAGTTTCCTCTTACCCCAGGATTGGCCCCAGGATTGGGTGAAGTGCTGGCGAAGGGCTTGGCCCGTCCGGAGAGCTAAGATATTGATTTGCATCATACCTGATTTGGCCCAGAAATCTGAGACCTGACACAGGTTTAGGCTTGTTAAAAACCCTTCAGATTGACCGCGAACCCTCCCCAAACCGCCCTCTAAAGCGCGGAATCGCAGCTTTTGGCGGGTTTTTGGGGGGGCGCGCATGAAGCGCTGGCTGGGCAATCTCGCGGCCCTCTTGGGCTCGGCGGCCGTTATGGCGCTGCTCTTCGAAGGCGCCTGCCGCACGGTGCTCAACTCGGGCACCCAGTACCACATCGAGATGTGGAAATACGCCGTCCAGCTGAAACGCATTTCGGCCAACCCCGAGATCGGCCACGAACACGTCCCGGGCGGCGTCGCCCGTCTGATGGACGCCGAGGTCAGGATCAACAAGGACGGATTGCGCGACCGCGAGCACCCCCCGGCCAAAGCGCCGGGCGAAGTGCGCATCCTGATGCTGGGCGATTCCACCATGTTCGGCTGGGGCGTCAAACAGGACGAGACCATCGCCAAACATGTCGAGCAGGCGCTCAACAAAGACGCGCCCGATCCTTTCGTCGAAGTCATCAACAGCGGTGTCGGCAACTACAACACCGCGATGGAAGTCGCTTATTTCTTGGAGCGCGGCGTCGCCACCAAGCCCGACGTCGTCGTGCTCAATTATTTCATCAACGATGCCGAGCCGACGCCGATCTACCGCGACGTGCCATGGTGGGCCCGCCACTTCTATGCCTACGCGGTCCTGGGTGGGGCCTGGGACGGCTTCAAACGTCGCATGTCCGGAGCCGAACAGGATTACAAAGCCTACTACGCCGGGCTGTACAGCGCGCCGGGTTGGGAACGCGCACAGGCAGCCATCGCCAAGTTGGCCGAAGTCTGCCGCGCGCAAGGCATCCGCCTGATCATTTCAAACATTCCCGAGATGCACGAACTGAAACCTTACGCCTTCCCGGACGTGCAAAAGAAAATCGAAGATGTGGCGAAGGCTGTCGGCGCCGAATACGTCGATCTGCTGCCCGCGGTCGAGAACGAGGACCCCGCGTCGATGTGGGTCACGGTGCCCGATCCGCACCCCAACGCCAAGGCGACCAAGCTGCTCGGCGACTATCTCGCCGCCTATCTCGCAGCACACCCTACGGCAGCGGCGAAAGACTGAACCACGGTAGTTTTGCCAGCGCCAAAGCAAAGGCCCCCAAAATCCCTGCAGCAAGGCCCGGACCCAGCGGCATCTCGCCCCGCCAGACCGGCTTCTGCGTGATCGCTCCGACGATGCCGGCACCCACCAGGGTCAACACACCACCTGCCGCCATCAGATAAGGCAGCGCCCACGGCCCCAGCCACAACCCGCCGACGGCCACCAGCTTGACGTCGCCGAAGCCCATGGCCTGGCGGCCCTTCAGCTTAGTGACCAGCCAACTCAGTCCCCAGAACACGCCGCCGTTGATGACCGCACCGATGAGAGCGGCAACCCAGGTCACACCCACCGGCGAACCGATGACGGCTACCGCCAAACCCGTGGCTGCGAGAAAGATCTGGCCGATGTCGGGCAAGTACCCCGTGCGCAGGTCAACCACCGCCAGCCAGATCAGTCCGGCGGCAAGCACGAGTAGACAGGCGAGGGGCCAGAGTTCCATCCGCCCAGCTTACGGGCTCAGCCCGCGGGCTGCCAGAGCGTGTCGAGATTGGTGGCGAGGATGGTCAGCACGCCCATGACGGCAAAGATGAGGGCCGCGACATAGCGCAGCCATTTCGCCTGCACCTTTTCCGTCACCCAGCGGCCGAGGAACACCGCCGGCACATCGGCCACCAACATGCCCGCCGTAGTGCCGGCCACGACCATGACGATGGCATCAAAACGCGCGGCCAGCGCCGCGGTGGCGAGTTGGGTTTTGTCGCCCATCTCGGCCATGAAAAAACTCACCGTCGTCACCCAGAAAATCGCAGCCCACGTGCTTGCGTCCTTGACCTTCTCGTCGTCGTCCAGCTTGTCGGGGATCAACGCCCAGGCGCCCATGGCGATGAACAGCAAACCTAATCCCCAGCGCAGCACGACCGGGTCAAGGGCCGCGGCCACCGCACCGCCCACGGCTCCGGCGATGGCGTGATTGAACAGGGTCGCCACGAGGATTCCGGCGACGATCGGCGCCGGACGGTTGAAGCGCGCCGCCAGCAGCAGCGCCAAAAGCTGGGTCTTGTCCCCGATCTCCGAGACCGCGACGACGCCGAGCGAAACCAAAAATGCATCCATGCAGGTGAGGTTCTAGGGACCTGTCACAAGACTTACAAGCCCATGATTTCACGGCAGCTATGCAGGTTTTCACGTGTGGCCGCGCGGTTTGCCGCGAATGGCTTCTGTGCTATGAAATGTCGGCGCGTTGGGGACATGCGCGGGTGTAGCTCAATGGTAGAGCAGAAGCTTCCCAAGCTTACGACGAGGGTTCGATTCCCTTCACCCGCTCCACGCCTAGCTTTTCTTGGCGAGCGGAAGCGAGCTTAGAAAAGCTGGCGCGCTGCCGACGCCCGGAGGGTGGAGGCGGCACCCTGCAGCACTGACTGAATTTTGGGGACGATGACCGGCGAGCCACCACAACCTTCTAGCGAGACGGCCGCGCCGCAAGGTCCGCGCAATACGCACTTCGACTTCCAGGCCAAGGTTTTCCAGGCCCCGGGCGCGCACTTCGAACTGCGCGGTCACCCCAAGAAGCCGATGTTCGCCATCGATATGGGTACGGGGCAGGGGTACGTCTCGCTTGCTGACCTGCGGCGCACGTTTTTCATTCAAGCCGGCAGCTACGACGACAAGCTGATCGACCGTGCCGAGCAGGGCCTGCACTTCGTGCCCGATATCCGCCCCGGCGACGAAATCCCCAACGAACTTTTGGACGGCACCGCCTCCTGGACGGTGGCGCGCAAGCACAAGCAGATCGCGCGCGACCGCCTGCAGGTGCAGCTGCTCTCCTGGATGTCGGGCAAGCCGATCTCCTATGCCAACCAGGACGACCTGAAAAAAATCATCGCCGACGACAACAACAAGAAAGCCCTCAAGGACGCCTTCAATAAAGCTGCTTTGGCTTTGGGTTTGCCGGTGGAGCAGTCGGAAAAAGTCCTCGACCGCATCGAAACCTTGGCACGCGAGATCTGCTACATCGAGGCGCTGCGCGATCGGGCCAAGGAACTGTTCAAGATCCGCGCCAACATCGAGACGCTCATCAAGGTTTACGTCGGCGACCCGCGTGTGTCGGCTGACCTTGGACGCATCAAGATGCTGATGGTCAAGGCAACGGACGAGACCGACGCGATCTTCAACGCCATCGACGCCGAAACCGCCGACGTGATGGGCGCGTTGATGTCGCTCGACGACATCATCCGGGCCGTGCGCAAGGCGCGCGACGACGTGCATTTCATCTTGATGGAATGGGATCCTGCGATCGCGCGTTGGCAAAACCTCGCCATGGTCAAAAGCCAGGAGGTCGACCGCGCCCTGACGGAGACCTATCAATTCCTCGCCAAGCGCTTCGCCACTGGCAAGAGCATGATGAAGGCCCGTCCGAAGGCCGACGCCAAACCCACCGAGCCCGGCGAAACCGCTAAATCGATCATGAGCAGGGAGCCGCCGAAGCCCCAGATCGTGCCCGACAGTGCCAAGTCCCTCTTGAAGATGGCCGAAGCCGCGAAGGCGCCCGCGAAGCCCGAGCCGCCCAAGTCATTGCTCAAGGATTTAGCGAAGAAAACCAGCACCCCCGCCAAGGTGGACAAGTAGAGCCTCTAAAGGCCCGCGATCGTATCGCGCAGGGTCTCGGCATCGAAGGGCTTGGCCAGCACCTTGGACGCACCCAGTTTCATCGCTTTGTCGCGCACCGCGCCCGCATCGGCACTGACCAGGATGAAGGGCACCTTGGCAAAACGCGCATCGGCCCGCACGCGCGCGAGCAATTCCATGCCGTCCATCTCAGGCATGTTCCAGTCGGAGATCACCAGGCGCGCATCGAGATTGGCTTCGAGCGCGGCGATTGCCTCCCGGCCGTTGTCAGCGGGCACGACGTCGAGGAATCCCAACTGCAGGAGGGCCCGGCGCAGTCCAATGAGCATGGCCGGCGCGTCGTCGGCGATGATGATCTTGGCTGCGGGGTCGAGGTCCACGGCGGTCAGCGCGCGAGATGGCGCACCAGATCGTGGAGGAAGCGCGTACCGGCTTCGACCTGGGCGATGGAGATGAACTCGTTGGGCTGGTGCGCCTGGCTGATGGACCCCGGACCGCAGACCACGACCGACAGCCCGCTTTCCTGGAACTGGCCGGCCTCGGCGGCGAAGGGCACGGCGCGGGTGACATTGTCGCCGGTCAGCATGCGGCAGAGGCGTTCGGCTTCCGATCCCAACTCCGGCCTGAGCGGCGGCGTCGGCGCGCGCGCGAAGGTTTCGATATTGCAGCCCGGCGCCTGTTTGCGGATGCGCGGCAAAACCACGCTGTCGCAGTAATCGCGGAAACGCGCCAGGTAGCGCTCGGGGTTGTCCTCGGGCAGGACGCGGATATCCCACTGAAACGTGCAATGGCGCGCCATGATGTTGATGGCGGTGCCGCCCTCGATGATATTGACGGTGATGGTCGAGTGCTCGGGCTCGAACAGCGGATCATGCGGGCCTTTGGCCGCGGCCTCGGCGGAGAGGGACTGCAGGAATCCGATCAATTCCGCCGCGACCATCACCGCGCTCACGCCGCGGTGCGTCTGCGACGAATGGGTCTCGTGGCCGGTGACCACGGTACGCACGCCGGTGATGCCCTTGTGGGCGCTGACCACCTTCATGTCGGTGGGCTCGCCGACGATCACCGCACTCGGTTTCGGCAGTTCGCGGTTGAGCAGGCGGATCAAGGACGGCGCGCCCAGGCAGCCGACTTCCTCGTCATAGGAAAAGGCCAGGTGGATCGGCGTCTTCAAGGGCGCCGAAGTCAAAGTGTCGAGGGCGCCCAGGATAATCGCCAGGAAGCTTTTCATATCGGCGGTGCCGCGCCCGTACAGCAATCCGTCTTTCTCTACCACATCGAAAGGATTGGTGGCCCACTCTTGGTCGTCCACAGGCACCACGTCGGTATGCCCCGACAGCACCACGCCGCCTTCGATGCGCGGACCGATGGTGGCGAGCAGGTTGGCTTTGGTGCGGTCGTCGTTGTGCACCAGGCGCGATTCGATGCCGTGCTGCTTGAGCAGACCGCTGACGAAATCGATGAACGCGAGATTGGAGTTGCGCGAGACCGTATCGAAGCTCACCAGTTTCTCGAGCATGGCGATGGAGCGCGCGGTTTCTGCCGAGACTTTTGCCATGCTTGTCACTCCACACGCCACTTGGTGCCGTCGGGGCGGTCTTCGATGGTGACACCCAGCGCGGCGATGGCCGCGCGTAGACGGTCGGCTTCCTTGAAATCCTTGGCCTTGCGCGCATCCAGGCGCGCCGCGATCAGACGTTCGACTTCGGCGGCATCGACACCTGAGGAGGTCTTTGCTGCATTGAACCACGCGGCGGGGTCCTGCTGCAGGATGCCGAGGAGTTTGCCCGTCGCCAGCAGTTCACCCTTCAGGCGCGGCTTGTCGGCATCGCTTGCATTGTTCAGGTCTTTGACCAAAGCCGCGAGTTCGGCCATGGCCTTGGGTGTATTGAGGTCGTCTTCCAGCGCTTCTATGACCGCCGCAGGCACGGCCACATTCGCGGCTTGGATTCCCGCGGTCTGTTCCAGCGCACGGTACGCACGATCCAGCGTCGCCTTTGCTTGCGCAGCGCTCTCATCCGACCAGTCGAGCGGCTGGCGATAGTGCGCCGCCAGCAGCGCATAGCGCAGCGCTTCGCCGGGCCAGGACGGCAAAAGTTCGTGCACCGTCACGATATTGCCCAGCGACTTGGACATTTTCTCCTTGTCCATGGTCAGGAAGCCGTTGTGCATCCACATCCGCGCGTAGGTCGCGCCACCATGCGCGCAGGTGCCTTGCGCCAGTTCATTCTCATGATGCGGGAAGATCAGGTCGTGGCCACCGGCATGAATATCGATGGTGTTGCCAAGATGCTTCTCGATCATCGCCGAGCACTCGATATGCCAGCCCGGCCGTCCGCGTCCCCACGGGCTGTCCCAACCCGGCAAGTCGGGCGTCGACGGCTTCCACAGCACAAAGTCGGCAGGGTCTTTTTTATAGGGTGCGACCTCGACGCGCGCGCCGGCGATCATGTCGTCGCGGTTGCGCCCCGACAGCACGCCGTAGTCCTTGAACGACGGCACATCGAACAGCACATGCCCCTCGGCCTCGTAGGCATGTTTGTTCGCGATCAGCGTTTCGATCATCCTGATCATCTGGCTGATGTGATCCGTCGCGCAGGGCTCGACAGTCGGCGTAAGCACCCCGAGTGCGCCCATATCGGCCTTGTAGATCGCCGTGAATTTGTCGGTGATGGTTTTGATTGGCACGTTCTGCGCTGCCGCCGCTGCATTAATCTTGTCGTCGACGTCGGTGAAGTTGCGGGCGTAGACGACCTTCGGATAGCGCGCCGACAGCAGGCGGAACAGCACGTCAAAGACGACTGGGGGGCGTGCATTGCCGATATGGGCGAAGTTGTAGACCGTGGGTCCGCAGACATACATGGTGACACGCGAAGGGTCGCCGGGCGTGAACGGCTCCTTCTTGCGCGTTAAAGTATTGTATAAAATCAATGACATAGCTGCGTCCGGTCGCCCGTGTTCCGCACATTTTCCCTGGGGCGTGATACCCCATCGGCTAAGGGATTGCAAAACGGGCGGTGAACAGCGATATCCACGCCCTGAAGCAGGAGTTTCCGATGAGTACCAACAATCAACCGGGCGAACAGCCGTCCTTCGGGCGGCGCATCAGCATCGAACAGGTCGAGGAGGGCAACACCCTCGCGCCGAAGTTCGACCCGAATGGTTTGATCCCGGTGGTCACCACCGACGCCACTACGGGCGAGCTGCTCATGCACGGCTACATGAACGCCGAAGCCATGGCCAAGACCATCGCCACTTCAGAAGCGCACTACTACAGCCGCAGCCGCAAAGCCGTCTGGCACAAGGGGGCCACCAGCGGCCTCGTGCAGAAGGTGGTCGAGATGCGCATCGACGACGACCAGGACGCGGTGTGGCTGCGGGTCGCGGTTGCGGGCTCGGGGGCCAGCTGCCATGTAGGCTACCGCTCGTGTTTCTACCGCTCTGTGCCGCTCGGCGACGTGACCAAGGCGGTCGAGAATTTGAAATTCGAAGAGACGGAAAAGACCTTCGATCCGAAGAAGGTCTACGGCGACGCGCCTAACCCGACGCAGCTTTAAGTCCGGCTAGACGCCCTCACGGCTTCTTAAGCTAGGCGCCTTCGCGCCTGGGGGGCCGGCGCATACCGCCGGGCGGTGGGCCCTTGCCCTTTCCACCGGCTTCGGGACCTTTGCCCTCTTCCTGCGGCGGTGGCAGCCAGATTTGGCGGCGCCACGCTTGCGCACGTTGCACGCCGGCAGCCTTGTCGGCGGGCGAGATCGCCTTTTCCATGGCCGTGACTTCAGCGTCGCTGATCGCCACGAAGCCCATGCGCACCCTGCCGGGGTTCACTTCATACAGCGTCAGCCAGTAGGCGGCTTCCGGGCCGTTGCGCACGCTTGGGGGCCCGATCAGGTGCACGCGCGCCAAGGCCCCTTGTGCCTCCGGCCAGCCGGAGTCGGCGGCTCGCTGGAGCCAGATCAAGCCGTCGTCAAAGTCTTTGGTCAGTTCGCCGCCCTTGTTGCCGACGGTGAGCAGGCACGTGCCGAGCGCCGTCTGGGCGTTGGCATAGCCCGGGCCCATGTTCGCCACCGGCCGCAGCTTTTCGATCGCCTTCGGGCAGTCGCCGCGGTTCTTGAGGTCGATCCCTTGGGCATAGGCGGCGTTGGGATCTTTGTCCAAGCGCAGCATGCGGCCGCCCGGTGTATCGGGAATTTCAATGCTCTCACGCTGTGGCCCGCCGCAAGCCGCCAGCGCCAACCCTATCGCGGCCGCCAGGGCAGCGTGGCGTGTGCGGTTTTTCAAAACCGGAACCGTGCCGTAAGCGCGGCCTTGTGCGCCAGGTAGCCTTTGGCGATTTCGGCGTCGTAGTCGATGCTGACCGAGGAGTAGCTGTCCTTGTGGGCGAGACCAATACCGACGTTGGCGCGGTTCGGATTGCGCGCGAGGCTGGTGTTGGTGAAAGTCGGCCCGACAGCGAACTGCGCCGTCACACCATAAGGGTCGTTCATGAATTCACGCGTGTAGTTGGCGCGGAATTCCGCCTCGATGTAGGAGTCGTAATAGATCGGGAAATCGCGATCGAGCGTGAAGCCCGCGGCCGCGCGGCCGTTCTTCGGGTTGCGCGCGCTGACGGTCAGGTCGATGCCGGTGCCGCCGCCGGTCTCGGCGTAGCCGTTCTCGTGGTTGCGCTGGTAGGCGCCGCGCACGAACGGCACCCACTGATAATTGCCAACGCGCATGATGTAGCCGGCTTCGAGCACGCCGCCCATCTCGTAACCCTTCCATTTGCCGAGTGCCAAACGGTTGACGCCGCCGATGACGACGCGGCGCTCCTGGGTGTAGCTGTTGTAGCCGCCGCCGGCGTTGCCTTGCAGATAGAAGGCATCGCCCGAGTAGCGGAAATAAAGTGAGGCTTGGGTGTTGTAGAACTCGACCGGCGAGCGCGCCGAGACCTGAAGGTTGATCGAGTGCCAAGTTTCGGTGAAGCCAATGCCGAAGATGGTCGAGCCGTCGAAGGCCGGCAGGTCGGCGCCGAAGGCGATGCCTAAGCCCCAGATGTCGAAGCCGGCCTGCTCGCCGCGCGGCCTCTGGTCGCTGTAATCACCCAAGGCTTGCGCCCAGAAGCTGGCGATGTCGCCGGCGGCGTGGTCGGGCATGCCGTTCTTGGCAACACCCACCAAACGGCGGCGGATGGCCCCGGCGGCCATGTCCTGATTGTTCATCGCCGCCTGCTGCAGGGCGCCGCTGGTGTCGGGCATCAGCTGGTCCAGCGCATTCTCGAAATCCTCTTTCGTGTTCAGCGCCGAAACCGCGGTGACCACCGGTGCGTCGGCGTTGAGAGCAGTGGTAAAGGCGTTGTAGACCGCGCTCTGGTTTGGACCCAACGCCAGCTCGGTGGCGGTCTTGCGCCGCACCGTCAGCAGCATGGTATTGGGATCGTTGGCGGCGAGGCTGAAGGTGGCTGAATTGATATAGGACGCCGGAGTGCTGGCGATGGTGCTCAGCGGCGCGCCCAGAATCAGGTTCGAGGACTTGATCGCGGTGACGGTCTTCGTGCCGTCGATCAGGCCGGTGAACTTGGCGCTGACGCGCGAGGTGGCATCGATCGCGATCGCACTCGACGACTGCAGAATGCCGCCCGGCAGGTTGGCGGCCGCATTGTCGATATCAAAGGTCAGGGTCGCGCCGTTGGTGAATGACGCCGTGCTGGCGACGATGGGCCGCGTACCCGACAGCGTGACTTTCGAGGCGTCCACGCCCAGGGCCACGGTGCCGGTCCCTTGGCTGAGGCCGCCGATGCTGGCGCCATTGGTCAACGCCACACTATGGCTGCCGTTGCCGAGCGCGATGGTGCCGAAAACCTGGCCGGCATTGATGTTGACGGTGTTGTTGCCCGACTTGGTGGTGCCCGCCTGGAACGTGACGTTGTTGCTGAGCAGGGCATCCTTGCCGGTGATGGTGACGGTGTTGTTGCCGGCGCCCAGGCGCACGTCGCCGAGGATCGTTCCCGTATTGCTGAACGTCGCGCCGGAGGTGTTAGCGGACATGTCGACGGCGACGGTCGCGCCGTTGCTGCCGGTCTGGAGCTGGGCGTTGATCAGGCCGGAGTTGAAGAAGTTATTGAGCGTGCCGGAACGGTCGATGACGCCGTAAGAGCCGAAGTTGCCCTGAGACCTGACGACGAGGTTGCCGGTATTGGCGAAGGAGGTCAGAGCGCCTTGGGCATCGACCAGGATGCCGTAGGCGTCGCCGCCCTTGGTCCCGGCGATGTTGTTGAGGGTGTCGGCGGTGGAATCCACCGTGTCGACGATCACGTCGCCGTCGTTCTGGAAATGCGTGACCACGCCGTAAGCCCCGATGTTCAGGCCAATTGATGTGGCGTCCGTGGCTTGGACCTCGAAGTTGCCTATGTCGTTCCAGATGCCGTTGGCGAAGGTGGTCCTGAAGACCT
>CANKHC010000004.1 GCA_947481595.1 Fidelibacterota bacterium | reverse complement strand
TACGATGAGCCAGAAACTCTCCGTTATTCAACTACCTCAATCTGTCCAACAAGGTCTGACGGGGTACAATTGCATGAGTAGCAAGGTTGACCTTTCTGCGCTTCTTGAAGGACTTCACACTTCGTTGGCCGTACAATTAAAGCTGGCACGGGAGACCATTTCACATCCAACTGCGAAAGGGGACGCGAGCGAAGGTCACTGGCTTGGCTTGTTGGACACATACCTGCCAAAGCGATATCAGGTAACCAGTGCGTTCGTTGTCGACTCGCAGGGACAATGCAGCGATCAGATCGATATCGTCGTTTATGATCGCCAGTATTCACCGCTTATTTTCAACCACGGTGGGACGACCTATCTTCCAGCTGAATCCATTTATGCGGCATTCGAAGTAAAGCAGAGTGCAACAGCCGAGAACATTGGATACGCGCAGCGAAAAGTAGCTTCGGTACGGGCTCTACATAGAACAAGTTTGCCGATTCCACATGCTGGTGGAACCACCCCGGCCAAGGAGCCACAGACCCTTCTTGGCGGCTTACTTTGTCTCGATAGCTGCTGGACCCCTGCATTTGGCGACCCATTCAAAACCGCTATCAGCTCAGATTTGGCGACTGGAAGACTTGATCTGTCCTGCGTTGCAACAGCTGGCCTTTGCGAGATAGATGAAAAGTGCCACGTGATCATTCACGACGGCGCGAAGGCGCTTACACTCTTCCTCCTGCGCTTGATTTCGTTGCTGCAGGAAAAGGCGACAGTGCCGATGATCGATATAATGGCTTATGCGAAGTGGCTTCGTTGAGCCGTCAACGTTAAGATAGACGGAT
Organism: Fidelibacterota bacterium; assembly: GCA_947481595.1. GTDB lineage: Bacteria > Pseudomonadota > Alphaproteobacteria > Rhodospirillales > Rhodospirillaceae > SHVO01. The sequence goes on along the minus strand of CANKHC010000004.1, from coordinate 39,846 downwards.
CTCAGGCGCGTCGAGCGGTGGTGTTTTACGCCAGTAGGTTAGCAAGGTACGGTTCAGGAGGGCTCGAGTATGAAAAACTCTCAGCCTGTCAAACGCATCGGTATTTGGATTCGCGTTTCGACTGAAGACCAGGTGAGGGGTGAAAGTCCCGAGCACCACGAGCGCCGTGCCCGGCTATATGCGGAAGCCAAGGGCTGGGATGTCGTTGAGGTTTACCGCCTTGACGCTATTTCCGGAAAAACGGTCAAAGATACTCCTGAAGCCAAGCGGATGTTGAAAGACATCAGGCACGGCCACATTACTGGCCTTGTGTTCTCAAAGTTGGCGCGCCTTGCTCGAAATACGAAAGAGCTTCTCGAATTCTCCGAGATCTTCCGCGAGTGCAATGCAGACCTTATCTCTCTCGCAGAATCGATCGATACGTCAACTCCCGCCGGCCGCTTGTTTTACACGATGATCGCAGCGATGGCGCAGTGGGAGCGCGAAGAGATCGCGTCGCGTGTTGCAGCGTCCGTGCCAATTCGGGCAAAGCTCGGGAAGTCGTTGGGCGGTCAAGCGCCCTTTGGCTATCAATGGAAAGATAAGAAGCTGGTGCCTGATCCCAAGGAGGCCCCGGTACGAAAGTGCGTGCACGAGCTATTCCGTGAGCACAAGCGCAAGAAAACAGTTGCTCGTCTGCTTAATGAGCGCGGCTTTCGAACTCGGAACGGATCGGCATTTTCGGACACGACCGTAGATCGCCTATTGCGTGATCCGATTGCCAAGGGCATCCGGCGAGCCAACTACACTCAGTCTTCAAATGGCAAGAAAGCCTGGAAGCTCAAGCCCGAGGATGAATGGGTACACCACGAGGTTGAAGCGATCGTTTCCGAAGACCTCTGGAACGAATGTGTCGGCATGTTGGACTTACAGCGGGCCAAAGGTAAACGGCCGACCAAGAAAGTCGTGCATCTGTTCTCCGGCGTCACCTACTGCGCTTGCGGGCAAAAAATGTACGTCCCGTCAAACAGTCCAAAATACACCTGCCATAAGTGCCGAAACAAAATGCCGGTTGTTGACCTTGAGGCAGTCTTCCACGAGCAGATAAAGAGCTTCCTGTTTTCGGATGCTGAAATAGCGTCGGTTCTTGAAAAAGGCGAGGTCACGATCAAGGAGAAGGCAGAGTTGCTGGCCGTCCTTGAAGGTGAGCGAAAGAAAATTACAACAGAAACCGATAAGCTCTACGACCTGTACCAGTCGGGGATGATCGACAAACAGGGATTCGGGGCGAAATATCACCCATTGTCTGAGCGCCAGCGCCAGCTCGATGAGGAAATACCCCAAGCCCAGGCCGACCTCGATTTCCTCAAGATCTCCCATCTGTCCCAGGAAGAGGTCATTGCGGATGCCCGCGACCTCTATTCCAGGTGGCCGACCCTACCAGGGGAAGAAAAACGCCGAGTCGTGGAAGCCATCACTGACAGGATAGTCGTCGGAGAAGGCGAGGTTGAAATCAACCTCTACTACTCCCCGCCGCCCTCCCTACGGTCGGGCGGCGGCACAGCCGCATCCGCTCAAACAGACCCAACCCTTCCCATCGAGACCCCTTCAGATCGCGGTGGATTGGCAACGAAACCTCAGGGGTTCATGGCCGCCACCAATTGGAAACGCGCCGGATAGCTGATGTGCGCGTTGGCGCGGGCGACCACCACGCGCCCGGTCTCCAATGGCTGGCGGAGGGATTCGAGGGCCTGGCGCGAAAACTCCGGCAGTTCGTCGAGGAACAGCACGCCGCGGTGCGCCAAGGAAATCTCGCCGGGCTTGACGCGCAAGCCGCCGCCCACCAGCGCTGGCGTCGAGGCCGAATGATGCGGATCGCGGAAGGGGCGCTGGCGCACGATGCCGCCTTCGGGCAGCTGGCCCGCCACCGAGTGGATCATGCTGACTTCCAGGGATTCGGCGGCCGACAGCGGCGGCAACAGGCCCGGCATGCGCGCCGCCAGCATCGACTTGCCCGAGCCGGGCGGGCCGATCATCAAGAGGTTATGGCCGCCCGCCGCCGCGATCTCGACGGCGCGTTTCGCGCTCTCCTGGCCTTTGATGTCCTTGAGGTCGAGATAGGCAGTGCCTGCGCCGGGGGCCGCGGCTTGCGGCGGTGTGAGCACGCTCACGCCTTTGAAGTGATTGATCAGCTCGAGGAGCGAGCGCGGTGCCAGCACATCGGCGCCGCCCGCCCAGGCCGCTTCGCCGCCTTGTGAGCCGGGACAAATCAGTCCCCGGTCGGCGGCGTTGGCCGCGACCGCCGCCGGCAAGACACCCGCGACACTGGCGATGGAGCCGTCGAGGCCGAGTTCACCAAGCGCGGTGTACTGCGCCATTTCCTCGGCCGGCAGCACGCCCATGGCGGCGAGCAGGCCCAAGGCAATCGGCAGGTCGAAGTGGCTGCCTTCTTTCTGCACGTCGGCGGGGGCTAAGTTGACCGTGATGCGCTTGGGCGGGAGAGCCAGACCAATGGCGTTGAGGGCGGAGCGCACGCGCTCCTTGGATTCCCCGACGGCTTTGTCGGGCAAGCCGACGATGGTGAAGGTCGGCAAGCCGCCCGAGATCGCCACCTGGGCCTCGATGGGCAGCACATCGATCCCGGCAAAGGCGACGGTATTGATGTGCGCGACCATGGTGAACCCCCGCCGGTAATCTTACCGGCGCGGCCTCAATTCTTCGAGGTCGAATTGAAGACAAATACACCGTTGGCGGATGTACGCGTCCCCAAGGTCAGTCGGTTGAGGACGGTATCGAAGTAGGCCATCCCTGTGTAGGGCAACGTCGTCAGCACCTGCGACACACTGCCGCCGCCCGACGTCGGAAATGAGAGGTTCACGTCATAGGCGCGGATGTCGCTGCGCGGCGTAATGGTGCCGGCGATGCTGCAGACCGCTGTTGCAGATGTTCCGAATGGGGTTGAAGAACATCCGAGCGTTCCCGAGATCGCGCCCGTGGGCGAGATAATCAGCGTTGGGCTGGGAGTCCAGCCGTTAGGCGCGCTACTGGGCGTCGCCGTGGACGTGCTCACGGTGCCGCGATAGGTGCCTGCGATCTGGCTGAGGGCCGGGGCAGTCAACGACGTCGGGTCATAGTCGATGCGCGTGAAGGAGATCGTGCCGGCAAAAGCGTTGGAGACATTCGTGGGCACGGAATAGCTCATCGTGCCGGAGAGGTTCTGTCCTTGGACATATTGCAGCGTCCACGAGCCGCTATTGACGTAGCCGTTGGCCGGCAACAGCGGGAAGTCCGCCTGTTGTGTCGCGGGCACCGGATAGGCCACGCGCGCGCTGGCCGAGGTGAACGTGCCGCTGGCGGACGTGCCGGTTCCCCAATGGATGCCCGTGATGTCGGTTCCCGGGTTCACGGTCTGGAATGTGAAGAACCAGTAGTCGCCGCTGGCGCCGATCATCCCCAGCACGCCGCGCCCGGATGACTCCAACCCTTTGTAAATCCCGTTCGCTCCTACGGCCGGGAATGTGGTCCCGCCGCCGCCTGCCTCCACGTAGTTGCCCACCAGGCAGCCGACGCTCATGTTGAGATAGGCGTTGTAGGTCTGGTTGACCACAAACTGGCCGACGACGGCGCTGCTGCCCGCGGCTTGGATGATCAGGTTGGCATGCAGTTGTGCGGCGGTCGGTGACCACGAGGCCTGCTGCTCGAAGAAGGTCATTGGCAGCAGATATGACGCGTTGGCGGCCGTCGAGAGATTCATGATGCCGACGGTGGCACCCGTGGCGGCGTCGACCATCGTCACCTGATAGGTCGCGGCGGTCGCCTGGAAATTGCTGACCGAGACGTAGGCCGGATACGTCGCAAGGCGCGACGTATGCACGTTATTGAGGACCTGCAGGCTGTCGCCGGCGTTATTGAGATAGCCCTGGCTGCAGGTGCTGACGTTCTCGAAGAAGCCGTTGCTCTGGTTGAAGATGATGTGCTGAAAGCCCACCAGGTCGGTGTTCTGGATGAACAGCGAGTAGCCTGTGTCGCTGCCGCTCAATCCGGCGACGCTGGCAAGCGACAGGATTTCGGAAATCGCCACCTGCTTCGAGGCCAGCGCCGGCACGGCGATCTGCGCGGTGCCGTACAGCGTTCCTGAGGGCGAGCCGACGACGCCCACGGCAAAGGTCGTGGACTTGCTGGTGAAGCCGGGCAAGCCTTGGCCGTTGAACAGCCGCAGGTACGAGACGTTGCCCGAGGTGAAGATCGGCGCGACGACGGCATACTGCGTTCCGTCGACGGCACTCGCCCGCTCAATCAGCCGGTCCGCGGGACGTGCGCGCCTCGGAGGCTGTGCTGTATCGCCCGCCTCCGGAGTGCTGTGCACGACAAATGGCGCCAACGCGCTTTCGGGCACGTCGACGGCTTTGATCTGCGCTGCTGAAACGGGGAAGCTGAGGCCGAGAAAAACGGCAAACGAAATACCGAGAAAACGCACGTCGAGTCTCCTCATGACATGAGCGAAATTCGGAAGGTTATCTGGGTAGAATTCCCGTCAAATATGACGGGGAAATTGCGGCCGCGCTAACTGAATCTGGCCTATTTGCTCTTCAGCCGACCCTCGATCGCATCCCACACCAGGGCTTCTAGCGCGCTGCCGTCGAAGCGGTTGATCTCCTGGATGCCGGTGGGCGAGGTGACGTTGATCTCGGTGAGGTAGTCGCCGATGACGTCGATGCCCGTGAAGATCAGGCCGCGCTCCTTGAGGGCGGGGCCGATGATGTCGCAGATCTCTTGCTCGCGTTTGGTGAGCTGGGTTTTTTCGGGGCGGCCGCCGACGTGCATGTTGGAGCGCGCTTCGCCGTCGGCGGGCACGCGGTTAATGGCGCCGACGGCTTTGCCGTCCACCAGGATGATGCGTTTGTCGCCTTGGCGCACGGCAGGCACATAGCGCTGCACGATCACCGGCTCGCGCCAGGTGGTGGTGAACATCTCGAGCAGCGAACCCAAGTTCGTGTCGTCGGGGCGGATGTGGAACACGCCGGCGCCGCCGTTGCCGTATAAGGGTTTTACGATGATGTCCTTGTGCTCGCGGCGGAAGGCTTTGATGTCCTCGACATCGGCGCTGATGAGCGTCGGCGGCATCACGCCTTCGAAGTGGGTGACGAACAGTTTCTCCGGCGCGTTGCGCACGCTGACGGGATCGTTGACCACCAAGGTCTTCGGGTGGATGTGCTCGAGGATATGCGTGGCGGTGATGTAAGCCATGTCGAAGGGCGGATCCTGGCGCATCAGAACCACGTCCATCTTCGAAAGATCGAGCACTTCTTCGGGGCCCAGCTCATAGTGTTTGCCGACCTCGCGCTTGACCTTGAGGGCGCGGGCGCGGGCCGTCACGCGGCCTTCGCGGAAGCTGAGCTTGCGCGGGCCGTAGTGATACAGCTTGTGCCCGCGCCTCTGGGCTTCCAGCGCCAGGACGAAGGTCGAGTCTGCATTGATGTTGATGGACTCGATCGGGTCCATCTGGATGGCGACCTGAAGCGACATTAATCCCCCCGCGCGTTACTCAGTGCAGCCGCTCGCGCAGTTCCTGCACCACTTGGCCGATCTTGCGCCGGTCCGGTCCTTCCGGCGCGCGGGCGACGAATCCTTCGAAGGCTTCCACGGCATGTTTGAGGTGGCCCAGGCGCATGTGCATCACACCCGCCTCGCGCCAGAGCCCGGCGTTCTCCGGATCGAGGACCTGCATGCTGGCGAGGGCGTCGAGTGCGCCGGCCACTTCGTTCAACTCCATGCGCCGCGTCTTCACATTGTTCTGCAGGAGGATCAGCACATCGCGGTTGCTCACCGGCTTGTAGTGCGCCGATTCCAGTTCCGCCGCCGCATCCTGGCGCACGAGCTTGAGCAGTTCGCGCAAGGCCTGGGTCTCCATCAGGCGCCCGGCGTGGAAGGGATCGATGATCACGCGCCGGCCGTCGAGGCTTTCCAGGCGGATGAGGAAGTGGCCCGGGAAATTCAGCCCGGCCGCGCCCCAGCCCTGGGCGCGCGCGGCGTATATATAAAGTATGCCCAGCGCGACAGGCAGGCCGCGGCGGCGCTCGATCACGCGCATCAGGTTGGCGTTGTCGAGGTCGTCATAGGTGTCTTCATCGCCGGCGTAGCGGAATTCCTCCACCAGCACCTTGTTGAGCATCTGCGCCATCTCCTCCGGCGCGGGGTTCTCAAGGTCGATGCCAGCGGCGACGCTCGCGTCATGCACGGCTTCGGCGATGGCTTTGAGGTGCTCGCGATAGATCTGCAGGTCGGAGGCCGGATGATCGAAGGAGGCGAGCAGCAGCGCAGCCTCGGCGACGTCGATCACGGCGTCGTCCTGGCCGGCGATTTTCGCCAGCGCCGCCTTCACTGATTCCGTCGCTGCCACTTCACGGTCCTTGCTGCCATCCGCATCATATTCAGGGCCGCCATGCGTCGGCAATACGCCGCGGCCACAATCCGCCTGTCAGGATCATCACATCAAAGCGAACATCGCAGTCGGCGTGCTCACCGTGGCGCTGGACGTAGACCTCGGCCGCCCGGGCGATACGGGCGCGCTGTGCCCCTGTCACCGATTCCAGCGCATCGGCTTCGCTGGCGCGCGCTTTGACCTCGATGAACGCCAAGGTTCGCCCCCGTTTGGCGACGATATCGACCTCGCCAAGACCAAGGCCGCGTGCGGCTGTCATGCGCCGGGCGAGGATCCGCCAGCCGGTCAGCCGCAAAGCGGCCACACACACATTTTCCGCAAACCGCCCGCGTTTTTCAGCGCGTGTGCGGGTCTCGCTCATTTCTTGCCCAAGACCAAGGCACGGGCATAGATCTGCCGCTTGGGCTGGTTCAGCGCTTGCGCCACGGTTTCGGCGGCGTCGCGCACGCTCATGGTGGCGAGTGCGTCACGCAATGCCGCGTCGATCTCCGCGTCGTCCACCGCGGCCTGCTCAACCGCTGCGCCTGCCACAACAATCACGATCTCGCCCCGGGCCGTGGCGCCGGCTTCGTAAGCCGCCGCCAGCTCGGCAAGGGTGCCGCGGCGGATCTCCTCGTGCATTTTGGAAAGCTCGCGGCACACCGCTGCCGCGCGCGGCCCCAGCACTGCCGCCAGGTCGCGAAGGCTCTCAGTGATGCGCTGCGGTGCTTCATAGAACACCAACGTCGCCGCGAGGGTCTTCAAGCCTTGCACCGTCTCGCGCCGCGCGCCCGATTTGGCGGGCAGGAAACCCGCGAACAGCACCTGGTCCGTCGGCAGGCCCGCCACCGACAGGGCCGCCACCAATGCCGAAGGCCCCGGCAGCGGGATGCAAGCGATCCCCGCATCAGCACAGGCGCGCACCAGCTTGTAACCTGGGTCCGAGATCAGCGGCGTGCCGGCGTCGGACACCAGCGCCACCGCGGCACCTTCCTGCAGCCGCGCGATCAGTTGCGGGCGGGCGCGTTCGGCGTTGTGGTCGTGATACGGCGTCATGGGGGTGGTGATGGCGAACCGTTGCAACAAAATCCCGGTCACGCGCGTATCTTCACAGGCGATTACGTCGACATTGTTCAGCGTCTCCAGCGCCCGGGCGCTGATGTCGCCAAGATTTCCGATCGGTGTGGCCACCACGTACAAGGCCCCGGGCAGTTTCGCCTTAATTGCCCCGGATTTACTTGTCACGGTGGCGGGGATAGGTTCCCCCGGTTCGGACTGTTTGCCCGCTTGATGCTTGGAGGACGCCGTTGCGCGACCTGTTGTTTTCTTGCCGTGTTTCATGGGTCTCACAAACGCTGCGCCTTGCCGCCGTCGCCGGGGTGCTCATGCTTGCCGCCTGCGGCGGACAGCCACAAGTAGCACCCGCCGGTCCCGTCCAACAGCCGCAAGCCGCCAAACCGACCTCGACGGCGCCAACCTCCACGCTTCAGGCCGCCCCTGCGGGCCGCGCCGTCTTGCCGCAGAATTCATTGATCCCCGGTCTTTCACCCGATGCCCAAGCGCCCGGCGCCTTCTCGCCGTCGCCGGCCACGCCGGTGCGCCCCAGCCCCGACGCGCAAGGCTTGGTCCGCGTTGCCCTGCTGGTGCCGCTGACCGGTGACGCAGCACCCGTGGGCCAGGCGCTGCTGAACGCCGCCGAAATGGCGCTGTTCGACATCGGCGACGAGCGTTTTGTTCTGCAGTCCTATGACACCAAGGGCACGCCGGAAGGGGCTACGGAAGCCGCCACCTTGGCGATCTCCCACGGCACACAGATGATTCTCGGGCCGCTGTTTTCGGCCGAGGCACGGGCCATCGGCCCCCTGGCGGCTGCCGCCGGCGTCAACGTCGTCTCCTTCTCCACCGACCCCACCATCGCCGGCCCCAATGTTTTCGTCATGGGCTTCCTGGTGCACGAACAGGTGCGCCAGATCATCGGCTACGCCGGCAGCAAGGGCTTTAAGCGCGTCGCCGTGCTGGCGCCAAATTCCGCCTACGGCCAGTCGGTGGTCGAATCCATGAAACAGCTGGCGCCGGCGACGGGCACGGCACTGGCGCAGGTCGCGTTCTATCAAGAAGACGGCAAGGACCTGAACGACGTCGTGCGCAACCTCGCCTCCTATGAGACGCGCCAGCAAACCCTCGCCGCCCAGCGCGCCGAACTCGCCGGCAAAGAAGATGAGATTTCGCAGCTCGCCCTGAAACGTCTTGAGCGCCTCGACACCATCGGCGAAGTCGACTTCGACACCATTCTCCTGCCCGATCAGGGCACGCGCCTCACGCAAGCGGCGACCTTGCTGCCCTTCTTCGACATCGACCCGGGCCGTGTGCAGTTGCTGGGCACGTTATTGTGGAACGCGCCGGGGCTGGGCCGCGAGCCGGTCATGGTCGGGGGCATTTATCCGGCCCCGCCGCCGGACACCACGCGTCAGTTCCTCACGCGCTACCGTGAATTCTATGGCCAAGTGCCGCCGGCTATCGCCAGTCACGGCTATGACGCCGTGGCTTTAGCGGCGGTGCTTTCGCGCACGATTGCCGTCAATCCGTTTTCGGCGAGCTCGCTCACCGCCAGCACCGGCTTTGCCGGCGTCGATGGAATCTTCCGCTTCTTGCCGAATGGATTGTCGCAGCGCGGCTTTGCCATGATGCAGGTGACGCGCGACGGCGCCACGCAAGTCGAAGCGGCGCCGACCAGCTTCGTGGACGCGACTCAATAACTCTTTACTGAGCGGGGGCGGAGCCCTTCGCCAGCACGTCTTTCAGACGCGCGGCCGCCGACAGGCGGCTGCGCTGGACGATGGCATTGGGGTTGTCGTTATCGACACCGTAGACGGCGGCGTTCCAATCCTTGCGCGGTTTGATCACCGCACCTTCGAGCGCACCGCCGGCGAACAGGCCGGAGTTCTTGGAATAGGCGACAATGTCGTTGCCGACGTTGGTGGTGGTGGCGGCTTCGGCGCCCACGCCGATGGAGCCGATCGACATGCCGACATTGGCGCCTAATTTGAATTCGTCGTTCAGCACGGCGCTCATGCCCTTTTCGGTCAGGATCATGAAGACCACCGCCGCCGACTGCATGCCGATCTGCAGACCGATCGAGCCCGAGGTCATGCGGTAAAAAGCCGGATCGCCGAAATTGCCGTCGGGCTGGCGCGTCATCAGCACACCGTCGCCGTAAGCACCGCCGACGATAAACCCGGCTTTGTAATAGGACGGGATGATCAAGACACCCTTGGCCCGCGACAGCATATTGTCGAGTTCGTTGCCGCCCTTGGTCTCTTCGCGCACGCGCTCGACGGTGATCGCGGCCTCGTCGAGGGTCGCGCGGGCGGCCATGGTGTCGTCCGCGGCGTGGGCAGGTGCTGTGAGAACCACAGCGGAGAGGGCAATGCCCGCAGCAAACTGTCGGCGCGAAAGGGTCTTCGGCATGAGTCTCTCCGATGATGAGGTCGCGCAACGCTGACCAAAAAGTGCGTCCGAAGTATGGCGATCAACGTCGCGAGGTCAACCGATGCGAAAGTTAACGTAAAGCGGGGCTAGCGGCCGCGCGCGACGGTGTCGACGTAACGGCCTTGAAACAGTGTGATGCCGAGCTGCTGGCCGACCTTCACGGAGGCGTCGGAATCGCAGCGTGCGAGGATGGTGCGGCCCTTCTTGCGGTCGCGGATCATCTGCTTGAATTCCTGCCCCTGCGTGGTGCCGATGAAGGCCCCCAGGTCCGGCGTCCAGGCCAACTTGGCATAGGCCACACCGAGACGATTGGCGTCGCCGTAGGGGAAGGTATTGAGGTTCAATCCGTCGATGCAGATGCGGTAGCCGCGCTCCATGACGAAATCGCGCGCGAAGGCGAAGCTGGCCGGATCGGCGAAGATGTCTTCGATGCGCATCTCCAGCACCACATCCTGGCTCGACGGCGCGAAGTCATCGTCAAAGGCCAGAAACTCTTCCGACAGCACGGTGGAGACGTTCACATTGATCGAGAAGCCGTCGCGCAGCAGCGTGCGGTCTTCGCGGCGCGAGATCTGCGCCATGACGCGCCGGTCGAGGGTTTGTGTGAGGTGCGAGAACAGCCAGGGGTTGGCGGTGATGTCGGTGCGCGGCATCAAGGTCTCGCGCAGATCGGCGATCGAGACAAAGACCTCGGTGAAAACAATTTCAGGCTTCCCATCTTCCACGAAAGCGCACACCGGCTGGCGGCGTGTGAAGCTGGAAAGATCGACGCGCTCCAATGCCGCTTCGGCCTTGCCGAGTTCGAGCGGTGTGATCGGCACGCCGCGCTCGGGGTTGTTGCGGTGCAGTTCACGCTTAGCGATCAGCTCGGGCAGGGTCTTGCGCGTCGACTTCTCGGTGGTCGCCGCCTGGCGCATGGCGAAGGTGAGGAGCTTGTCGAAGTCCGCCTGCATGTCGAACCAGCTCGACAGGCGGTTCTTGCGCGCGTCGGCGCGCGCCTTTTGCATCAAGGGATCGCGTTCCCACAGCTTGAGCAGCTTGAGGACCGCGGCTTCGGCGGCATCGTTCTCATGGCGCTCGAAGACAACCATCAGATCGGAATTGCGCAGGCGGTAGAGCCAAGCGGAGCGCGTGCGCGTGAGATCGTCGAAGACCGTCTCGGCGTTGCGCAGGTTCTGCTTGTCGCGGTTCTCAGGCGCCAGGCGCGACAAATGCAGGCGGATCACGCCTTTGCCGCGGGCGGCGGGATCAAGCCCGCGGATTTCGTCGAGGAACCGCGCTTCGTGGCTTTCGCCCAGCGGGTTGGTGGCAGATCCGGCCGGAGCCGCGGCGGGTTTTTGATCCGACATGCCCGCTCCTTATGCCGTCTGCCGCGCCGGCGCGGGCGTGGATTTCTTGCGGGCTTTGTTGAACTGATCGAGGAAGTGCCCTTGGAACACGGCGATGCCGGTTTTCAGGCCCCAAGACAGGGCTGCCGGTGAATCGCAGCGCGAGAGAATCGTTTTGTCGGTGCCGATCTCCTGGACCATGTGACCCGCGTTGCGGTTGCTGGCGGGGTCCATCATGTCGAGCAGCTCCGGCGCCCAGACGATCTTGGCGTAGTCGGGCTTCATGCTGGCCACGTCGAGCATCTGCAAGGTCGTGGTCGAAAGGCCGTCGATCAGGATGGCGTGGCCCATGCTGGCGAGCACGTTCCGCACATCGAGGTACATATTGATGTTGGTGAGCAGATCCACCGCCTGCACTTCGACGATGACCTTCTGGCCCTTCTCGATGCGTTCCAGGAAGTTGGCGAAAGCCGGTGTCAGGATGGTCTCGAGATTGAGGTTGAGGCTGATGCAGGCGTTGCCGCGCACCAGCGGATGACGCGCCACCGTCTCCAGCATGCGCAGGTCCATGGTGCGGCTTAAGTCTTGGAACAGCCAGCGGTCGCCGAGAAGATTGAGATTGGGCGCGATGGCGCGCTGGATGTCGCCCACCGAGAGGAAGAACTCGTAGAACTCGATCGACGCTTCCTTGGTGGCGGCGTTGACGCGCAAAGCCACCTGCTCGCGGATGAACGGTGCGACGTTGGCGAAGGCGAGTTTCTTCTGCACCTCGTCGAGCAAGGCCGGCGTCAGGCTGGGGGCTGTCTGCATGACCGCGCGCGGGCCCGTCTGCTGGGCTTCCTGGCGCATGGTCTGCGCGGCATGGATCGCCATGGCGGCGTCGAGCTGCAGATCGTACCAGGTGACGAACTTGTCGGCGCCCTGACCGTCATCCATGGTGATGGGATCGCCTTCGTAGAGCTTGCGGATGCGATGCAGGATGTTGTTGACGTCGCGCTGTGCGCCGGCCGTGATGATCATCACCATGTCGTCGTTGGACAGGCTGAAGATCTGCGCGTTGCGCCCGCTCTCGAGCGTGCGGAACATGCGGGTGACGATCTTGATGCGTACGGGCGTGCGATTCGGCGGCATCAGCTGCGACAGATGCAGATGCACGACCTTGCGGCCTTCCGGATTGCGCCGCATACGGTCGAGGGTGTCGACCAGCAGCGTCTCCTGATATCCCTTACCGCCTTGATTCTGCATCGCCCGAGGTACTCAATTCGCTAGCCGAAGTCCGTTCCACAACCATTGCGCGCTCTCCCCTGGGACGTTCATGGGTGAGAGGTGCGACAAAACCCTAGATAAAGGCCTACGACACTCTTAATCACTTGTCGCGCACCTTTGCAGCACCATTGTTCCATGGGCGAGTCTGCACGGTAACCATTTGGAAAAGATTAATAAATACTCTAATCAGGGCGCTCAGATGACAATTCGCCCCACAACAAAGAACCAGCCGTGACGGGGAATTCAGTGAAACGCATTTTGGTAACGGGAGGCGCCGGATTCATCGGCTCCCATTTGTGCGAACGCCTTCTGGCCGAAAAGAACGAAGTGCTGTGCGTGGATAACTTCTTCACGGGCCGGCGCACCAATGTGGCTGCCCTCCTGGCCAATCCGGCCTTCGAGCTGATGCGTCATGATGTGACGTTTCCCCTATATGTAGAAACTGACGAAATTTACAACCTGGCGTGCCCAGCCTCGCCGGTGCACTACCAGTTCGACCCGGTGCAGACCACCAAGACCAGCGTGCACGGCGCCATCAACATGCTGGGCCTGGCCAAGCGCACCCGGGCGAAGATCTTCCAGGCCTCGACCAGCGAAGTGTACGGCGACCCGGCGGTCCACCCCCAGGTCGAGAGCTATTGGGGCAACGTCAATCCCATCGGCCCGCGCGCCTGCTACGATGAAGGCAAGCGCTGCGCCGAAACCCTGTTCTTCGATTATTTCCGCCAGCACCGCACGCGCATCCGTGTCGCGCGCATCTTCAACACCTATGGCCCGCGCATGCTGCCCAACGACGGCCGCGTGGTGTCGAACTTCATCGTCCAGGCGCTGCAGGGCCACGACATCACGGTGTATGGCAAAGGCGACCAGACGCGTTCGTTCTGCTACGTCGACGACCTGATCGAAGGCTTCGTGCGTCTCATGGCCGCCACCGATGCCGTCACCGGCCCGATGAATCTCGGCAACCCGGTCGAGAACACGATCCTCGAGCTCGCTGAAAAGATCATCAAGCTCGCGAAGTCGTCGTCCAAGATCATCCACAAGCCTTTGCCGCAGGATGACCCCACGCGCCGCAAGCCCGACATTTCCCAGGCCCGCGACACCTTGAAGTGGGAGCCGAAGATGGCGCTCGACGAAGGCCTGGCGCGCACCGTGCATTATTTCCGCGGACTGCTGGCCGCGTAACTGACGGAACCCATGATCGACGAAGTCTCCGCACTCGCCGCCCTGCTCGCCGGTTTCTCCAGCCGGAGGATCCTGTGCGTCGGCGACGTCATGGTGGACCGTTCGATCTACGGCGAGGTCAAGCGCATCTCACCCGAAGCCCCGGTGCCGATCGTGCGTGTGGCGCGCGAAAGTTCCGAACTCGGCGGTGCGGGGAACGTGGTGCGCAATTTAGCCACCCTCGGTGCGCGCGTGGCCTTTGCCACGGCTGTGGGCGATGATCGCGCCGGGCGTACGGTGGTCGATCTGTTGGCGCGTCTACCGGGCGTCGAGCCTTACTTGCGCATTTCAAAAGCCCGCGAAACCACGATCAAAAGCCGCTTCTTCAGCATGGACGGCCATCACCTGCTGCGCGCCGACCGTGAGACTGTGCAGGCGCTCTCCGCGCAAGACGAAGCCGATCTCGACCGCGCGGTGCTGGGTGCGGTCGCCGATGTCGATGCCGTGATTCTCTCCGACTACGCCAAGGGCGTGCTGATGGGGAATTTCGCGGGCAAGGTCATCGCCGCCGCACGCAAAGCCGGCAAGGCCGTGATCGTCGATCCCAAAGGCGCCGACTACGGCCGTTACCGCGGCGCGACGCTCATCACCCCCAACCGCAGTGAACTCGCCGAGGCCACGGGTGCTGCGGTCGACAGTCATGAAGCCATCGTCGCCGCGGCGCACCAGTTGCGCGAGAAAATCGACGTGGCCGGTGTGCTGGTCACGCGCTCGGGTGAGGGTATGACCCTCGTCACCGGCGACGGCGTGCATCATCTGCCCGCCGAAACCCGCGAAGTGGCCGACGTCACCGGCGCGGGCGACACGGTGGTCGCGACCCTCACGCTGGCCTTGGCTTGCGGCGCGGTCCCCGCTGTGGCTGCGCGCCTGGCCAATGTCGCCGCCGGCATTGTAGTGGGGCGCCACGGCACCGCCGTTGCCACCCCTCAAGACATCGTCTCGGCGCTCAACCTCAACAGCAACGGCGCCGACCAGAAAGTCGCCACCCGCGCTGAGGCCCTCGTGCGCGTCATGGAATGGCGCCGGCAAGGGCTTAAGGTCGGCTTCACCAACGGCTGCTTCGACCTTCTCCATCCCGGCCATGTGTCCTTGCTGCGCCAGGCGCGCTCGGTCTGCGACCGGTTGGTTGTCGGGCTCAACAGCGATGCCTCGGTCAAGCGCCTGAAGGGCCCAGAACGCCCGGTGCAAACCGAGGCGGCGCGCGCGGCGGTCATGGCCTCGCTGTCGCCGGTCGACCTTGTGGTGATTTTCAGCGAAGATACACCGCTGGCCTTGATCGAAGCTCTGCGCCCCGACGTTTTGGTCAAGGGTGCGGACTACACCAAGGCGACGGTCGTGGGGGCCGAAGTGGTGGAAAGCTACGGTGGGAAAGTGATCTTGGCGGATCTGGTGGCGTCGCATTCGACGACCGCTACGATCGCGGCCATGAAGACGTCACGCAAAGGCTGACGCTGGGGGCCCGGAATGAATAACCTGCTGCGCATCGCTCTCGTTCTGGCCGTACCGCTGGCGCTTGCCGCGTGCCAAGCCAACGGCAAGAGATTCCCCGACTTTGAATTCACCGGCAAGCTGCTGCCGCCCGACCCGCCGGTGATCCGCCAGCCGGTGCTGCCGGAGATGCTGGTGCCGTGTCGCGGTCATGTGCTGGTGCCGGCGCTGGGCATGACGTTGGTGCCCAAGAACATGCCGGCACCCGGCGAAGGCCAGTTCTTGCGCGAAGAACGCATCACGCCGCCCTACCGCATCATTCCGCCCGACGCGCGCCTCAGCATGGATCAGAGTCCCGCGCGCCTGAACGTGGAGCTCGACCGCCTGAACCGCGTGGTTGGGCTGTACTGCGGCTGACCTAAATTCGAGGATCGATCACCGACGCTAATCGCTGCCCAGCTGACAGGGCGAAGCGCAGCGTCAGGGCTTTGCGCCGCGCGGCATGCAGCGGATGGCGCGGGGCTTCGCGCACCACGGCGGCCGTGTGCGCATCGGCGATCACCACGCCGCAATCGGCGGGCAGGATCTGCCAGGGAAAGTGCGGCGGCACGGCGAAGGAAAAACCGTCGCAGTAGGGCACGTACTCCAGCCACTTGGCGTCGCCGCGGAAATCCTCGGGCGTGCTCTTTACTTCGACCATCAGGATGGTGCCGGCGGCATTCAAACCGACCACGTCGGCGCGCCGGCCGTTGCCGAGTTTGAACTCCATCAGGCTGGCGAATCCCATGTCTTCGAGCCAGCGCGCGACCCCGCGCGTGACCGCCGCGGTGACCGCCGCGGGTGCGGGTTTGATTTGGGCTGGGCGGCGTCCGCGCAGATTGGAAAAGGGCGGGCCGGCGTTGGCGATGTTCATCTTATGTTCCCCTGGCCCGGGGACTTTACGCGCGCCCTTTGCGAGCCGCAAGGGGGCCGCAGGGCTGCTATGCAAGCACCTGCGCCTGCTTCCTTTTTCCCCCGGAATGGCTATGGTCCAGCGCATCATCTTCTGACAGGGCATCTCTCGTGGTCAAAGTCATCCGGGCAAAGCTGCACGGCCTTCGGGTCACCGGTGCCGACCTGCACTATCACGGCTCGATCACGCTCGATCCCGACCACTGTGCCGCCGCCGGGCTCTATCCCCTCGAATTCGTCGATATCTGGAACAAGAATTCCGGCGCGCGCCTGTCCACCTATATCATTTTCGGCGCCCCCGGCTCGCGCTGCTGCGTCCTCAACGGTGCGGCGGCCCGCACCTGCCAGGTGGGCGACGAGTTGATCATCGCTTCCTCCGCCGAGGTCGAGCCGACCGAGCTCTATGGCCTGAAGCCGCGCGTGGTCACCTTCACTCCGGCCAACGAAATCGACCAGCAGCTCTACTACGAAGTCTTCGAGAGCGAGCAGCGCGCCTTCGATTTCCGCATCGTCGACACCAACGCCGGGCGCCCCGCCGCCACACACAACTACGCCAACGTCGACGTCAGCGCGATCCGCGCCGAGCTCAAGTCCAAGGGCTTCTCGGTCGCCGAGATTGAGAACTTCGTCGCCAAATACTTGGCACGTTAAGCGGGCGCGCTGATCCTATGTTAGGATTCACCGCATGACGGTGAACCTCTCTCCCCTCGCATTGCCGCTCACGACACGGCGCCTGACCATCCGTGACTATGCGGCCACGGATGCGCCTGCGGTTTTTGCCTACACCCAGGATCCGGCCTACTGGCAGTTCCAGAGCGCCGAAGCGCCGATGGCGGCGCAGATCGACACGCTGCTGCAGTGGGTTGTGAAGGAACAAGCGGTCCAGCCGCGCACCATGTTTTTTCTCGCCGCCGCACGCAAAGACACCGGCGAGATCGTCGGCGAGGGTGTGCTGAAGATCATCAACCCCGCCGAACGCCAGGGTGAGATCGGTTTCGGCGTGGCGCCGAAGCACTGGCGCCAAGGTTTCGGCGCCGAGCTCGCCACCGCGCTGGTCGATGTGGCCTTCAAACATTTCAAACTGCACCGTGTCGCCGCCCAGTGCAGCCCCGACAACAAGGGTTCGATCCGCATCATGCAAAAGCTCGGCATGGCGCGCGAAGGCCTGCTGCGCGACATCCATTTCGCGCGCGGGCGCTGGTGGAGCACGGTGATCTACGCCGTGCTCGATCAGGAATACGCCAAGATCAAATCCGTGATGAAAGCCTAGCGCCCGGGCCATCCATGCTGGGCGAGCGCGTTGGCCAAAGCCGCCAGGTCATCGGCGTCGACATAGGCTTGCGCCGACACACGCAGCAGCAGCTTCTCACCGAGTACCATCGCCGCGACCTGAATACGTGCCGCGCGCCAGAGGTCACGCATCAGCTGTGCCGCGTCCTCGGCCTGCGCGGTGCGGCCTTGCGGCAGGAGGAATGCGCGCATCGCCGGCGCGCTGTGTGGGTTCACCGGCAGCACACCGATCTGCGCCAGGTGAGCGGTCGCTTCCGCGATCACCGCGCGCTCGTGCCGCCACAGGGCTTCGGGGCCAAGCTTGGCAAAAAACGCCAGCACCGCCGGCATCGCCAGCCAGGGCGTGTAATCACGCGTGCCGAGGTAATCGAACGAACGGGGAAAACCGAGGCCGATGAAATGGCTGACGACATGCGGTTTTGTCATCGCGCGCGTACCCGGTGCCGCATACAGGAACGCCGTCGCGCGCGGCGCATAGAGCCACTTGTGGGCGTTCGAGACGTACCAGTCGGCGCCAAGCTGTGCGAGGTTCAAGGGGACTTGCCCCACGGCGTGGGCGCCGTCCACCAGCACACGGACGCCTTGCGCCTTCAACAGGGCGATGATCCGCTCCAGCGGCATCATCAGGGCCGTGGGCGAAGTGATGTGATCGACGATCGCCAGCTTCACCTCGGGCGCCAGAGCGGCTTTGAACGCCGCAACGATCGTGTCATCGCTCGCGTCCAGCGGAATGTTCACCGTTCGCACCTGCGCCCCGCTGGCGGCACAGCAGGCCTCGGCCATCAGGCGCAGGGCGTTGTAAGTGTGATTGGTCAGCAGGATCGCGTCGCCCTGCGTCAGCGGAAAATTATTTAGAATCGCTTGGACACCGCTGGTGGCGTTCTCGGCAAAGGCGAGGGTGTCGGCGCCGACAAACTCCGCAAGGGCTTCCGCCGCGGTGCGCAACTGGGAACCGTTTTCGCGCGGCATGATCTTGTCGCGGAAAAAAACGTCGGGCTGCGCTTCCATCTCGGCGCGCAGCGCGTCTTGCGCGTGCACGACTTCCAAGGGACACGCACCGAAGGAGCCGTGATTGAGGAATATGCCGTCGCCTAAGCTCCACAGCGCACGCAGGGCGTGACCGAACGCCGTCATGGCCGTACGGTCATGGCGCGGGCTGCGCTCGCGAGGGCGATCACGGCCAGTGTTGCGCCCAACATGGGATAGGTCACCGCCGCGAGATTCGGGAAGGCGATCAAACAGTCCCCCAGGGAGATGTAGCGCGCTTCCGGTGTGCGGACAGCGCAGCCGCTGAAGAAGGACAACTGCGACAGCCAGCACACGGCATGAAATCCCAGGGCATAAGCCGTCAGCGCTTTCATATCCCAGGTCTTGCGCCATCCCAGAGCCAGGGCCAAGGCGAGCGGGCCCTGCAGAATATGGAGATACCAGCCCGGCGCGCCGTTGGCGTTCTCTGGCCGCGCCATTTGGGTGAGCAGATAGACGATGAGCCCCGCCACCACCGGCCCGGCGACAAACAGCGGTGCCAGCGCCACGTCGTCGTTTCGTCGCAGACGCAGCAGCCACCACAGGAACCCGAGCCCCAGCAGCAAAACCACCGGCGCGGTGAAGATCGGATGAAAGCGCGCGAAGGACCAGGTGCCGGGCCAGGCGAAGCTGAACACGATGCCCACCAATCCTCGGAACAAGACAGCCAGATCGAAGCGCGTCGCCAGAGCCTCCCAGAAGGACTCGGGCCGGTCGGCCAGCAGGAAACCCGTGCCGCCGGTCGCCAGGATCTTGGCGATGTACCAACTGCCGCCGAGGATGAAGGGCGCGACGACGGCAATGGCGCCGTTCATGGCCAGCTGCCGGTCGCGCCGCCGCCAGGCGACATAAGTGAGAAACAAACCGATCCCGCCGGTGATGGGTATGAAGAAGGCTTTGGTCCAGAATCCCAGCGCCAGCGTCGTCGCCAGCAGGGCGGCCGTCAGGATGTCGCGTTTGTCCAGCAGCCGCAGCAGCTGCGCCCAGGCGATGCCCATGAACAGCAGACAGAAGCTGTCGTTGCCGAGGCGCGCCATCTCCGGGAAGAATCCTGGCAGCAAAAGCGGCCAGGCCAGGATTACCGGGGCGAAGGCGGCGCGTTCGGACGGCAGGGCCTTGATGCTCGCCCAACTGCCGACGGCAAAACCCGCGAAGGCGGCCAACCACGATATCCCGCGCAGGACGAACAGTGTCGCGTTCAAGCCTCCGTCGCGCACCAAGGCATAGAACGGCGCGAGAGCCGCGTAATACAGGGGCGCGTGCTGCGCTTGCCAATTGTCGGTGGTTCCCGGCGCATAATTTAAGGGAGTCTGCGCGACCGGCCCCGCATCGCCGGCAAAATAGGGATGATAGCTGCGCGCGGGGTCGATGCTGGTGGGCAAGGGGCCGGCGTAGCCCTCGACATCCGTCGAGAGTTTGTCACGGCCTAAGCGCGGCAGCGTGCCGGCGTCGGCGATCTGCTGGATATAGGAAAGGTGCGCGGTTTCGTCGAAGCCTTCGAAGGGCGGCAAGAAGGCGATGTGGGCGAAGCCGAGGAGGGCTACGGACAGCAGCAGCAGTTTCGCTGTCCACGCCCCGTTCACGACAAACTCACCAGCCGGTGGTGATGCGCTCGACCAGCTGCTTCACCGACGGAACGAAGCCGTTCTTGTACCAGGGGTCCTGGCTGAAGCGGTAAGCGTTGTGACCGGCGAACATCAGCTCGTTGTCGATGCTGCCGTCGTGGGCGATGTTCTGCAGTGTCTTCTGAATGCAGAAGCTGCGCGGGTCTGCCTTGCGGCCCGTCGTGCCTTCCTCGTTCTGCGACCAGTTGGAGAAGGCGCAGGCCGACAGGCATCCCATGCAGGCGATCTGGTCGGCACGGATCTCTTCGGCTTCCGCCGGATTGACGAAGATCAACGTCCCGTCCGGGGTCTTCATGGTCTCGGTGAAGCCGTGCTCCATCCAGGTCTGGGCGCGGAACTTGTCGGCAGCGGTGACGTAGACCTCTTTCTTGCGCGCCCCGATGCTCAGCGCCAGTTCGTGGGCGCCGACGGGTTCGGGCGTGAAGGGGATCTGCCGGTCGCTGCGGTGCTCGAGGTTTTCGAGGAACTTGTTGTGCACGGCCGAGGAGTAAAAACCGGTCGGGCTGAAGCGCTGCAGGTCGATGTCGCCGGGCTCGAGTTCCACGAGGCGTTTTTTCCACGCCGATGAAATCGGGCTTTCCTTCGTCAGCAAAGGCCGCGTACCGAACTGGAACGCCACGGGGCCGATCTCAGGGTTATCCAGCCAGTGTTCCCATTCCGACAGCCACCACACGCCGCCCGCCATGATGATGGGGGTGTTGTTGAGGCCGGCTTCGTTCATCACCGCGCGCAAGGCGGCGACACGCGGATATGGGTCTTCGGGGCGCTTGGGATCTTCCGAGTTCGACAAGCCGTTGTGTCCGCCGGCCAGCCACGGGTCTTCGTAAACCACGCCGCCCAGGAATTCGGCGTACTTGTGATAGGCGCGCTTCCAGAGGGCGCGGAAAGCGCGGCCCGAGGAAATGATCGGGTAATAGTGAATGCCGTAGTGCGCGGCGATCTCGGCCAGTTTGTAAGGCATGCCGGCGCCGCAGGTGACACCGTGGATCATGCCTTTGCATTGATCCATGACGCCGGCGAGCACACGCTCGGCGCCGCCCATTTCCCAAAGGATGTTGATGTGCAGGCGGCCGTTGCTGCCGCGGGTCTCGTGGGCGATGCGCGCCTGGGTGATGCCGCCTTCGATGGCGTACTTCACCAGCTCTTCGTGGCGGTCCTTGCGCGTGCGGCCGTAGTAGAGCTGCGGGATGTGGTGACCGGCGGTGTCATAGGAGTCGGCGTTGACACCTGAAAAGGTGCCGATGCCGCCGGCGGCAGCCCAGGCGCCCGAACTCGCACCGTTGGAGACGGCGACGCCTTTGCCGCCCTCGACGATGGGCAGCACTTCTTGGCCGGCTATGACAATCGAGTTGAGGGCTTTCACGGTCTTTTGCCTCGCTCCACAAACATTAGGTCCTCACCGCCGGAGCGACTCGCGCCCGCAATATAGGAGGCGCGTCCGCGGGAACCAAGCAATCCCGCCGTGTGAGGGCTATGTGACTGATATTTCATGTTATTTCCCTACCTGCCGGAGCATTTCCCCGGGCAGATCGGTGAAGATCGCATCCACCCCCCAGCTAAACAGGGTCTGGGCGCGGTCCGGTTCGTTGACCGTATAGGCCATGACCGCATAGCCCGCGCCGCGCACTTCCATCACCTGTTCGCGGGTGAGGTGGCGCTGGGAGAGATTGATGCTGACTGCATCCAAGGCCTTGCCGACGGAGCGCCAGTCTTCGGGCAGGCGGTCGAACAGCATGGCGCGCGGCCATTCCGGCAAGATCTCTTTCGCCGCCGCGACCGCCTGGCGCGAGAAACTCGAAATCACCGGCACGGGCAAGTCCGGGCGCCAACACTCCGCAGCGATCGGTAACGCGACTTCCGCCAACTCCACTTCGCGTCCGGGATCGGTCTTGAGCTCGATGTTGAAACCCAAGCCCACCTCCGCGAAGAGCTCGATCGCTTCTTCCAACGTGGGAATCATCTCGCCCTTGAAGGCCGGTGCGAACCAGGAGCCTGCGTCGAGTCCTTGCAACGCGTCGAAGGTCATCTGGGCGAGAGGCCCGCTGCCGTCGCTCGTCCGGTCGAGGTCGTCGTCGTGGAAAACCACGACGCGGTTATCGAGTGTCAGCGAAGCGTCGAACTCGACCCATGCAGCACCCTCCGCAGCCGCCTTGCGGAACGACGCCAGAGTATTCTCTGGCGCCGCCCGCGGGCTGCCGCGATGGGCGATGATGCGTGGGAAGCTGGCCCTACTTTGAACCAAGGCGAGACCAGCGCTTAGTTAGCCGGTGCGTCGCCGCCGCCGGCCTGCTCGATCTCTTTGCCGGTGGTCTGGTCCATGCGCTTCATCGACAACTTGACCTTGCCGCGGTCGTCGACGCCCAGGCACTTCACATACACAACGTCGCCTTCCTTGACGACGTCGCTGACTTGGCCGACGCGCTTGGAGGCGAGTTCGGAGATGTGCACGAGGCCGTCGCGCTTGCCGAGGAAGTTCACGAAAGCGCCGAAATCCATGATCTTGACCACGGTGCCCTTGTAGATCGCGCCGATTTCAGGCTCAGCGACGATGTCTTTGATGCGCCGCACGGCTTCTTCCATCATTTCCTGATCGGCCGAGGCCACGCGCACGGTGCCGTCGTCCTCGATGTCGATCTTGGTGCCGGTGGATTCCTGCAGCTCGCGGATGATTTTGCCGCCGGTGCCGATGATCTCGCGGATCTTATCCTTGGGCACCATCAGCGTGGTGATGCGCGGCGCGTGCTCGGCGACGTGGTCGCGTGCGCCGGTCATCGCCTTGGCCATTTCGCCGAGGATGTGCAAACGCCCATCCTTTGCCTGACGCAAAGCGATCTCCATGATCTCCGGGGTGATGGACGTGATCTTGATGTCCATCTGCAGCGAGGTCACGCCGACTTCCGTGCCGGCAACCTTGAAGTCCATGTCGCCCAGATGATCTTCGTCACCCAGGATGTCGGACAGCACGGCGAAGTCCTTGCCTTCCTTGATCAGGCCCATGGCGATGCCCGCCACCGGGCGCACCAAGGGCACGCCCGCGTCCATCAGCGCCAGCGATGAACCACAGACCGTGGCCATGGACGACGAACCGTTGGACTCGGTGATCTCGGAGACCAGGCGCAGCGTGTAGGGGAAGGTGTCCGCGCCGGGGATCAAGGGATGCAGCGCGCGCCACGCGAGTTTGCCGTGGCCGATTTCGCGGCGTCCCGGGCTGCCCATGCGGCCGGCTTCACCCACCGAGTACGGCGGGAAGTTGTAGTGCAGCATGAAGCGCTGACGGTATTCACCTTCCAGCGCGTCGATGATCTGCTCGTCTTGGCCGGTGCCCAGCGTGGTCGTGACCAGCGCCTGGGTTTCACCGCGCGTGAACAGGGCAGAACCGTGCGTGCGCGGCAGAATGCCGACCTCGATCTCGATCTGGCGCACGGTCTTGGTGTCGCGGCCGTCGATGCGCTTGCCGGTCTTCAAGATGTTGCCGCGAACGACGTCGGCTTCCATGTGCTTGAAGATCGGGCCTGCAACCGCGACTTCCGGAAGGTTGTCGCCCAGGCTGGCGATGGCTTTTTTCTTCACATCACCGACCGCGGTGTAGCGGTCCTGCTTGACCTGGTTTTTATAAGCTTCGGAAAGCTCCGCGGCGAACGACGCGAGCTTGCCCTTCACGGCGGCGACTTCCGGCGGCGCGGCCGGGATGTCGCGCGGTTCCTTGGCGGCCTGTTCGGCGAGGCTGATGATCATGTCGATCACCGGCATCATCTGCTCGTGGCCGAATTTGACCGCGCCCAGCATGATCTCTTCCGAGAGTTCCTTGGCTTCGGATTCGACCATCAGCACGCCTTCGCGTGTGGCGGCGAGCACGAGGTCGAGGCTGGTCTTGTCGGTTTCGTCCATCTTCGGGTTCAGCACGTAGCCGCCGTCGACATAGCCGACGCGCGCCGCACCGATGGGGCCCAGGAACGGCAAGCCCGAGATCGTCAGCGCCGCCGAGGCGCCGATCATGGCGACGACGTCCGGATCGTTCTTCAGGTCGTGCGACAGCACGGTGCACACCACCTGGGTTTCGTTGCGGTAGCCTTCGTGGAACAGCGGACGGATCGGACGGTCGATCAGGCGCGAGGTCAGAACTTCCTTTTCCGTCGGGCGGCCTTCACGCTTGAAGAAGCCGCCAGGAATCTTGCCCGCGACGAAGGTCTTTTCCTGGTAGTTGACGGTCAGCGGGAAAAAATCGATGCCGGGTTTCGGCGATTTGGCGCCAACAGCGGTGCACAGCACCGTGGTCTCGCCGTAGGTGGCGAGGACTGCGCCGTCGGCCTGGCGCGCGATCTTGCCGGTTTCGAGGATCAGCTTGCGGCCGCCCCACTCGATCTCCTTACGGAACACTTTGAACATCGTCATATCTATTCTTCCTTCTTACCCCACGGACCGGCACCGTATTGTGCGCCCGGCTCACCGTTTGGATGCCACCCCCCCTCTTTCTCATGGAGGTGGCGCATACATACGGTCAGAGGTTAGCGAGCCGAGATTTCGATCCCGCGCGGCGGTTGGACTGCCGCGCACCTTTCAAACAAGCCGCACATGCGGCTCATCCTTCGTTCACGCTTAAGCGCACCTGCGCCGCCGCGTGGATGCAGCAAATAAACCCAGACACTGCTGCTGCAATCTGGAAGCGCCGAACGCGTCCGCTCGTGATTACGAGGGACGCGAAACGCACTCCACGAGTGTCTGGAAGCGACTCAGCGACGCAGGCCGAGGCTACCGATCAGTTTGTCGTAGCGAACGTTGTCGGCATCCTTGAGATAATCAAGCAGGCGGCGACGCTTTCCGACCATCACCAGAAGACCACGACGCGAGTGGTTGTCCTTTTTGTGACCCTTCAGGTGTTCGGTGAGATTCTTAATGCGCTCGCTGAGAACGGCCACCTGAACTTCCGGCGAGCCGGTGTCCGTTGCATTGATGGCAAATTCTTTAATGAGCGCTGTTTTGCGCTCTTCGCTAATCGACATCGGGTACTCCTTAAGTCAGTGGTTCAAAACACGGACGGGACGGACCATGCCGTTCCCGACCTCTGCCACCGCAATCAGCTTGTCTCCGCATAAAGCCTGGACAGGAGTTCCCTGTGCCAAACCGGTCCCGTTGGGACCAATGAGAGGACTTCGCTTCACCAGGGGCCATAGCGCGATGGCTTGGCCCTGGGTCATGCGGCGGGCTTCCTCCTCCGTCAGGGCCAGTGCCGGGATGTCGTCCAGCACGGTCCGGGTGGGAAGGAGGACCTCGGAATCGGCGGCTTTATGGCCCAAAGCCTCCAGTTTTTCCAGGGAAATCGCCCTGTTTTCGGCAAAGGGCCCGGTTTGGGTGCGCCGTAAGGCCGAGATGTGGCCAAGGGTTCCCAGGGCCTGGGCCAGATCGCGGACCAGGGCCCGGATATAGGTGCCCTTACCGCATTCGACGCGAAATTTGGCCCGATCGGGAGAAGCCTCCGAATCGGGTGTCGCCAAAAGGGTAAAGCTGTCGATCCGCACGGGACGGGCGGCCAGGACCACCGCCTCCTTGCGCCGGGCCAGGTCATAGGCGCGCTGGCCGGCGACCTTGATGGCCGAATAGTCGGGCGGGATTTGTTGAATAGTGCCGGTGAAGGCCGGCAATGCCGCGGTGATGGCTGCAGCATCGGCGCGGACAGTGCTGGTGGCGGTGACCTGTCCGTCGGAGTCGTCGGTGTCGGTCGATGCCCCCCAGGTGACCTCGAACTCATAGGTTTTGCGGTGGTCCATGGCGAAGCTCACCGTCTTGGTGGCCTCGCCCAAAGCCACCGGCAGAATCCCTGTGGCCAGCGGATCGAGGGTGCCTGAGTGCCCGGCCTTGGCGGCGTCCAGCGCGCGGCGCACGCGGGCCACGACGGTCGCTGCGGTGATTCCCGAGGGCTTGTCGATGACGATCCAGCCGTGGATGGGCCGGCCTTTGGGCTTGCGCGCCACTACTCTTCCTCGTCGCGCGGACGAGGGGCTTCGGCAGGTGTGTCGCCGTCGGCTTCGTCTCCGCCCCAGATGTCGCGCGCGACCTCGGGTTTGTGCAAAAGCCGCGAGATGTGCTCGGCCTCGTCGAAGGTGGTGTCGGCGGCGAAGATCAGGTCGGGGATGAATTTGAAGGTGACGCGGTGCGCGACTTCGCGGCGCAGGAACGGCTTCACGCGCTTGAGGCCCTCGAGGATGCCTTCCATGTTGGCGCTGCCGCCGAGCGGCACCACGTACACGCGCGCGTGACGCAGGTCAGGGGCCGGGCGCACCTCGGTCACCGTCAGGCGCACATTGGCGAGCGCCGGATCACGAAAGGTCTCGCGCTCGAAGATCGCGGCCAGGACGTGGCGGATCTCTTCGCCGACGCGCAATTGCCGCTGGCCCGGCGCTTTAGGCCGCTGTCTCGGCATGGGCGTATCCTCTTAAGAGAAGCGGGGGCGCCCTTAGAGCGTTCCCGCCACACGCTCCATTTCGAAGCACTCGATGACGTCGCCCTTCTGGATGTCCTGATAGTTGGCGAGCGCCATGCCGCATTCGTAGCCTTCGCGCACTTCACGCGCGTCGTCCTTGAAGCGCTTGAGCTGCGACAGGTCGCCTTCGTGGATGACGACGTTGTCACGCAGCAAGCGCACTTTGCAGCCGCGCTTGATGACGCCTTCGGTGACCATACAACCGGCGACCTTGCCGACCTTGGTGACGTTGAAGACTTCGCGGATCTCGGCGTAGCCGATGAAGTTTTCCTTGAACGTCGGCGACAGCATGCCGGTCAGCATGAGCTTCATGTCGTCCGCCACCTCGTAGATGATCGAGTAGTAGCGGATGTCGATGCCGTCACGCTTGGCGATTTCGCGGGCCTGGGCATTGGCGCGCACGTTGAAGCCGATGATCACCGCGCCTGATGCTTTGGCGAGCGTCACGTCGGCTTCGCTGATGGGGCCGACCGCGCCGTGGATGACCTTCAGCTTTACTTCGTCGGTGCCAATCTTGCCGAGGGTGCCGGAGAGGGCTTCGACCGAGCCTTGCACGTCGGCCTTGACCACCACGGTCAATTCCTTGGCGGTGCCGGCTTTGATCTTGGCGAACATCTGTTCCATGGTCGAGCCGCCGGCGGATGCGACGTGTTCCTTGTCGCGCAGCTTGCGGCGGCGGAACTCGGCGACCTCACGCGCATGCGCTTCGTCTTGGACGACGATAAAGTCGTCACCGGCCGCCGGTGTTCCTGCAAAGCCGACCACTTCCACCGGCGCGCTGGGCATCGCTGACTTCACTTGCTTGCCGTGTTCGTTGATCAGCACGCGTACGCGGCCCCACTCGGCGCCGGCGACGAAGATGTCGCCGATGTGCAGCGTGCCGCGTTGGACAAGCACGGTGCCGACGGAACCGACGCCCTTTTCCATCTTGGCTTCGATGATCGTACCTTCGGCGGTGCGATCCGGATTGGCTTTCAGATCGAGCACTTCGGCCTGCAGCAGAATGGCTTCTTCGAGCTTATCCAGATTGGTTTTCTTGGTCGCCGAGACTTCGATGCACAGGGTCTCGCCGCCCATGTCTTCGACCACGACTTCATGGCTCAAGAGGTCGGTCTTGACGCGCTGCGGGTTCGCACCCGGCTTGTCCATCTTATTGATCGCGACGATGATCGGAACGCCAGCAGCCTTGGCGTGTTTAATCGCCTCGATCGTCTGCGGCATGATGCCGTCGTCGGCGGCCACCACCAGGATGACGATGTCGGTCACCTTGGCGCCGCGCGCGCGCATGGCGGTGAAGGCTTCGTGGCCGGGGGTGTCGATGAAGGTGATCTTGTTGCCGCCCGAGGTGCGCACCTGATAGGCGCCGATGTGCTGGGTGATGCCGCCGGCTTCGCCGGCCGCGACATTGGCCGAGCGCAAGGCATCGAGCAGCGAGGTCTTGCCGTGGTCGACGTGACCCATGACCGTGACCACCGGCGGGCGCGCTTTTAGCGAGCCCGCTTCGTCGGCAGCGGCCTTCAAGTTGTCTTCCACTGATGATTCCGTGATGCGTTTGACGCGGTGGCCGAATTCCTGCACCACGAGCTCGGCGGTATCGGCGTCGATCACTTCGTTGATCGTCGCCATGATGCCCAGTTTCATCAGAGACTTGATGACGTTGACGGCGCGCTCGGCCATACGGTTGGAGAGTTCCTGGACTGTAATCGTCTCCGGGATCACGACTTCACGGACGACCTTGTCCGTGTTCATGGGCTGCTTCAGTTGGGCTTTGCGGCGTTCTTTTTCCACCGCGCGGCGCATGGAAGCGATCGAGCGGCTGCGCTCGACGGCGTCGTCGCCTTCGAGGGCGGCGCCGATCGACAGTTTGCCGGCGCGACGGCGCGGCTCGGTGCGCTTGACCATCGGCGGCTTGTGGCCGGTCTTGGCCTTCTTGCGGCGCGCGTCCTCGTCGTCTTCTTCCTCAACGACTTCGCGGCGCACGGGCGCGGCGGTCTCGGTGCGCGCTTCCGTGGTCGCCGCACCTGCTGCGGCGGGAGCGGCGGCGGCGGGGCGGGCGGGAGCGGGTTCGCCCGCAACTTCGCTGGCCGGCGGTGCGGAGGCGGCGCGCAGTTTTTCTTCGGCGGCGCGGATGACTTCGCGCTCGGCCTCGAGCTTGGCTTCTTCGTCGGCGATCCGGCGCGATTCTTCGTCAGCCTTCAGCGCGTCCTGTAGCGCTTTAAGGCGGTGCGCCTTCTCGTCGGTGGTCAGCGAGCCGTGGGTCGGGTCCTTGGCGAAGAGCTCGGCGGCGGCCTTGTCCTTCATCGTGACGGGTGCGGATTTGACTTCCTGCACTTTGCCGTCGGCGCCCATCTCGAACTGGCGTTTGCGCTTGCGCTCGACCTGCACGACCTTGGAGCGGCCGTGGCTGAAGCTCTGGCGCACCTGACCGGTCTCGACCGTCTTCTTCAGTTCGAGTTTGCCGCCGCTCAAAGACAGCGGGCGTTTGGTCGTTGTCGTCTTGGTATCGCTCGGCATGCTTCCTAACCGTACCCTTCGAGATCTCGTCTGGATAATTTCTAAGTCTTTTGCATACCGCGCAGCCGCGCGGCATCTTCGATCAACGTCGTCGTCAACTTGCCCGGCGCCAGCGCCACATGCACGGCGGCCGTCTCGCGTCCCACTGCGGCGCCTAGCTCTGCCCCGGTGAACAGCTCCACCACCGGTATGCCCGGCGCCAAGGCCACAAACTTGCGACGCTCATCAAGAGAGCCGTCAGCCGCTTCGACCAAAGCTGCGGTCCGCCCCTCCGCGATCCGGGCGCGTACCTTCTCTGCTCCGGCGGCCACCAGTCCGGCGCGCTTCGCCAAACCAAGATGATTGAGACAGCGGCGCTTCAACAACGCTGCGACTGTATCGGCCAAATCCGCGGGAACAACGACGTCTTTCCGCGCAGCTTTGGCGAACAACCGCTTTGACGCCGCAGCCTCCATCATAGCGCGCTCGGCTTTCAACCACAAACCCCGGCCCGGCAGGCGGCCGTCGATATCGGGCACCACGATGTTGCCCGGACCGACGACAAACCGCACCAATCCCGCAATCGGCAGCGACTCGCCGGTTGCGATGCAGCGCCGGTTCGGGCCGGTCTCCTCCGCCTCTTCGTTGTCCAGGTTCTCTGCGGTCATCGCCATTCTGCTGTTCCGCCTAGATTGCCCTGGTGCCTAGGCCTGCGGGCTTTCCCCGGCAGGCTGAGCTTCGCCTTCCGGGAACCAATGCTTGCGCGCCTGCATGATGATCGCGTTAGCCGCGTCTTCCTTGATCACGTCGGCGCCCAGCATCTCGACCAGCTCGTCGCCGGCCAGATCGGCCAGATCGTCGAGGGTTTTGACGCCTTTTTCCGCCAGAACGATGATCTTCTTGGCATCCAGGCCGTCGAACTCGGCCGTGGCCAGGTCCTCGGAAACGCCCAGTTCCTCCAGGCGCGCCATGACCTTTTTGTTCTCTTCTTCGATATAGGCGGTGGCGCGGGCTTTCAGTTCGCCGGCGATATCCTCGTCGAAGCCTTCGATGTCGGTCAGTTCCTCGACCGGCACGAAAGCCAGTTCGTCCACGGATGTGAAACCTTCGGTCACCAACAGATGGGCCAGCACGTCGTCCACGTCCAGGGCGTCGATGAACATTTTCGAGCGCGAGCGGAACTCTTCCTGGCGGCGCTCGGATTCTTCGCCTTCCGTGAGAATGTCGATGGTCCAGGTGGTCAGCTGCGAGGCCAAGCGCACGTTCTGGCCGCGGCGGCCGATGGCGAGCGACAGCTGCTCGTCGGGCACGACCACTTCGATGCGCCCCGAGTCTTCATCGAGCACGACCTTGGTCACTTCCGCAGGCGCCAGGGCGTTGACGACAAAGGTCGCCGGATCCTGGTTCCACTGGATGATGTCGATCTTTTCGCCCTGCAATTCGGCGACGACGGCCTGCACGCGAGAACCGCGCATACCGACGCAGGCACCCACGGGGTCGATGGAGTTGTCATTGGAGATTACGGCGATCTTGGCGCGGCTGCCCGGGTCGCGGGCGACGGCTTTGATTTCGATGATGCCGTCATAGATTTCCGGCACTTCCTGAGCGAACAAGGCGGCCATGAAATCGCCGGCGGTGCGCGACAGGAAGATCTGCGGTCCGCGCGGTTCTTCGCGCACGTCCATGATGAAGGCGCGCACGCGATCGCCGTTCTTGAAATGCTCGCGCGGGATCAATTCGTCGCGGCGCAGCAGGCCTTCCGCACGTCCCAGGTCGACAATGACGTTGCCGAATTCCACACGCTTGACCAGGCCGTTGACGATCTCGCCGACGCGGTCTTTGTATTCGCTGAATTGGCGCGCGCGCTCGGCGTCGCGCACTTTCTGCACGATCACCTGTTTCGCGGTTTGGGCGGCGATGCGGCCGAAATCGATCGGCGGCAGCGGATCGACCAGGACACCGCCGACTTCGATCGTCGGGTCCTTTTTCTTGGCCTTAGCCAAGGTGGTCTGGGTGTTTTCGTCTTCGACGGTCTCGACGACGGTGATGTAGCGCGCCAGGCGGATCTCGCCGTTTTTGCGGTCGATGGCGGCGCGGATGTCGTTCTCATGGCCGTACTTCGAACGCCCGGCCTTCTGGATGGCTTGCTCCATCGCCTGGAAGACTTCCTCGCGGTCGATGCCTTTGTCGCGGGCGACGGTATCTGCCACCTGCACCAGTTCCGGGCGCGCCATACCAATGCTCTGAGCCATGTTGTCTTTCTCCTTAAGCTTCTTTCTTTGCCGCGCGCGATGCTGTCGCGGCGTCTTTAATTTTTGCCGCTGTCGCGGCGATCAACTCGTCCGTCAGCACCAGTTTGGCGCTGCCGATGTTGTCAAAGGCGATGACGGCGTCGCCCTCATCGGTGGTGATCTTCACGTTCTCGCCGTCGACACCCGCAAGGGCTCCGCGAAACCGTCTCCTGCCGTTCACGCCGATCTTGGTTTCCAGCTTGGCTTCGTGGCCGGCGTAGTTGGCGAAATCCTTCAGCCGTGTCAGCGGCCGGTCGATGCCCGCCGAGCTGATCTCCAGGTCGTAGTGCCCGCTCACCGGCTCCTCGACGTCGAAGATCGCCGACAGGGCGTTGCTGATGTCGGCGCAGTCGTCGACCGAGATCTGCGATCCATCGCGGCGGTCGGCCATCACCTGCAGCGTCTTGGTGCCTTCGCCGCCGGTCAGCGCGATGCGCACAACCTCGAAGCCCATCGCTTCCAGGGTCGGTTCAACGCGCGCTTCAAGGGCGGGTAGTCTCTGCAAAAGGTCCTCGTCGTCCGGTCGGACCCCCGAGGCGTTACAGGTATAAAAAAAGTGGGCAATTGGCCCACTCCTCAGTCAATCCGACATGGTGAAGATGGGCGCTGATATATGCCGATTTTCCGCAGGATTCAAGCCGAATCCCGCGGTTTTCAGCCGGTTCTCGCAATCCGTGTGAAGGTTAGGAAGGCTGGCCGGCGCCCGGCTTTGAGGGCTTTTTCCTCGTAGCGCGTGGGCGTCGAGTCGGCCGGGCGGACGCGCCAATCCTCAGGCGTTTTCGCCTCCCAGCGGAAGTCCTTGTGCTGGGGGGCGTGCAGCAACGTCCATTCCACATAGACCGGATGGTCGCTGGCGACGCGGAACTCGCCGCCGTCTTTCAGCAGCCGCGCCATCTCATTGAGCATGGCGGGACCAACGAAACGGCGCTTGGCGTGGCGGGATTTCGGCCAGGGATCGGGGAACAACAGCGAAACCCGCTCCAAGGAATTGCTGCGCAGCATGGGCAGCAGGTAGCGCACGTCATTGTCATAGATGCGCACATTGGCCAGATCCATCTCGGCCACATAGCGCAGCAACGACCCCACTCCGTTCAGGAACACCTCAGAGCCGATGAAGCCCACGCCCGGGTTGGCCTGGGCCATGTAGGCGAGGTGCTCACCGGAGCCGAAACCAATCTCCAGGCGGACACTTTTCCCAGGGAATAATACGTCTGGATCAATGGGTTGATCTGTGGATAACTTCAGGCGCGGCAAGAGGTTGTCGAGCAGCCCCAGCCGCCCGGCCTTTAGCGGCTTGCCTTTGCGCCGCCCGTAGAACTGAAGCTTTTCGGTGGGCTGATTAGACCCCGAAGGCGGATTCAAGTTGATCCACCAGGTCCAGGCGCTCCCAGCTGAAACCGCCCTGGCCGTCCGGCGCGCGGCCGAAGTGGCCGTAAGACGACGTGCGGGCATAGATCGGGCGGTTGAGCTTGAGGTGCGTGCGGATGCCGCGGGGCGACAGGTCCATCAGTTCCTGCAGCACCGCCGAGAGTTTGTCCTCGTCGACATTGCCGGTGCCTTGGGTGTCGACATAGACCGACAGGGGCTTGGCCACGCCGATGGCATAGGAAAGCTGGATCAGGCATTTGTCCGCGAGGCCGGCGGCCACCACGTTCTTCGCAAGGTAACGCGCAGCATAAGCCGCCGAGCGGTCGACCTTGGTCGGATCCTTACCAGAGAACGCACCGCCGCCATGCGGCGCAGCCCCACCATAAGTGTCGACGATGATCTTGCGGCCGGTGAGGCCGGTGTCGCCGTCCGGCCCGCCGATGACAAAGCGGCCGGTGGGGTTCACATAAAACTGGTCTTCGGGGCACATCCAGCCCTTGGGCAGGACGTTGGTGACGTGTTTGCGCACGTATTCGCGAATAGTTTCTTGATCGGCCTTCTCGCTGTGCTGCGTGGAGACCACGACCGACGTGCACTTCACCGGCTTGCCGCCGACATATTGCAGCGACAGCTGGCTCTTGGCATCGGGACCCAAGAAATCGATGTCCTTGTTGTGGCGCGCTTCAGCGAGCGACTTCAGGATCAGGTGCGAATAATGGATGGGCGCCGGCATGAACTCGACCGTCTCATTGACGGCGTAGCCGAACATGATGCCCTGGTCGCCGGCACCTTCGTCCTTGTTGCCGGCGGAATCGACGCCGACGGCGATGTCGGCGGACTGCGCATGCACATAGCAATCGATCTTCGCGTTCTGCCAGTGGAAGCCGTCCTGCTCGTAGCCGATGTCCTTCACCGCATCGCGCGCCGCTTGGATCATCGCTTCATGCGTCACCGATTTCGGAACGCGCACTTCACCGGCGAGGACGACGAGGTTGGTCGTGCACAGGGTCTCGAGGGCGACGCGCGATTGCGGATCGGCCGCCAAGCACAGGTCGACGATCGAGTCAGAGATGCGGTCGCTGACCTTGTCCGGGTGACCTTCCGAAACGGACTCGCTGGTGAACACATAATCGGTCTTGGACAAGGCTGGATCTCCTGGCGGAATGGTGCAAAACGGCGGGAAAAGTCCCGCAGGGCGTATAGGAACCGGACGTCTTTTTCAAGCCGGGCACAAAAAAGCCGCCGTGTATCCCACGGCGGCTTTTAAGACTTAAGAGGTAAAGCGAAGCTTAATCTTCGGCTGGGACTTCTTCCGGCGAGGCCAAGGACTTGGCCAGTTCGTAAATACGACGGCGCACGTGATAGTCCTTGATGCGGTAGTAAGCGCGCACCAGTTCCAGCGTCTCGCGCTTGGTCATCGGGCCGTTTTCGCGTGGCTCGACGTCGGGCGTCTCCACCGAGAGGTTGCGCGGGGAGGCGCTTTGGGTGGCGTCGTCCATCTCCTCGAAGAAGAAGGACATCGGGCAATCCAGCACGCGGCTGAGATCCCACAGGCGGCTGGCGCCGATACGGTTGGCCCCGCGCTCGTACTTCTGCACCTGCTGGAAGGTCAGGCCGATGGCCTCACCCAGCTTTTCCTGGCTCATGCCGAGCAGCGTGCGGCGAAGGCGCACACGGCTGCCGACGTGCACATCCACCGGATTCGGCTTGCCCGAGGGCATACGGCCACGCGTCGAACGCGCTGCCGAGCCTTCAAAATCGTCGTCTTCCTGCGGTAAACCCATGGCAGTTCCTGCTGTTAAAGGCGGCCTAAAAACATAGGCCTGTAACAAATGTAGACGATAGCTCTACCGATCGTTGAATCGACGGCCCTGCTTCACCACTATTTGACACAAAAAATCGGCCAAATCAAACGTGGTACCCGTCATCTAAGGACCGATTGTGTCGGTTGTTAGGCTCGTCGATTGCGTCGCCGGTAAAGTGTTAACGCGGTGCCGCCCGCAGCGGTTGCCAGAAGGAGCGGAATCAGATTCCCCAACAAACCGAAGGGTGTGAAACCGCTCGCGGGCTCCGGCAAGGCTGCATCCACCACCCCGCGTTGACCCAATCCCAGCTCGCTGACCGTCCGGCCATAACCATCGATGACGGCCGAAATTCCGGTATTGGCGACCCGCACCAGAGATAGGCCTTCCTCGACCGCGCGCAAGCGGGTGGTCGCATAATGTTGGTAGGGCCCGGTGCTCATGCCGAACCAGGCGTCATTGGTGATGTTGAGCAGCCACTTCGGTTTGGGGAGGCCTTCGGGCGTGACGTTGCCGGAGAAGATCGCCTCGTAGCAGATCAAAGGTGTGAATGCGGGCAGCCCGTCGGCCGCCAGCGCCGTCAATCCGGTGCCGGAGGCGAAGTCGCCATAGCCGCTGGCAATTTTGTCGTAAGGGATCAACCAGCGGAACGGCATGTATTCGCCGAAGGGCACCAGGTGCGTCTTGTCGTAGAACGCGGCGATGTCGCCCGAAGGGCGGATCGCGTAAAGCGAATTGTAGATCTCGGTCCACTTCACGCCGTCGTTCAAGCCGCGGTCGGCGCCCGTGATCAGCAGACCGTTCGCCGGTGCCGCGGCAGCAGCGATGCGGCGGTGACGTTCATCCAGATTCAAGAAGAACGTC
Source organism: Fidelibacterota bacterium (assembly GCA_947481595.1). GTDB lineage: Bacteria > Pseudomonadota > Alphaproteobacteria > Rhodospirillales > Rhodospirillaceae > SHVO01. Next base: position 4,523 of record CANKHC010000004.1, on the reverse strand, counting down.
GGCGGCACCGCCGCCTCTCCCCAGATAACATGGGTGATGTCGCCCGGACGGTTGGCGGTGCTCAAGGCCACATAGTCGGCGAGCTGTGCTTCCCACTGGCTGGGACGCGCGCGCTCGGTCTGCGGGATCGCCGCTTGCACCAAGCGCAGCTTCACGTTCGGCACAAAGTGCGTCTCGGCGCCATGGAGACGTACCGCGCCGCCGACACCAATCACCAGCAACAGAAAAAGCGGCGCCGCCGCCGTCAGATGCGCGCGGCGGAAGCGCGGTGTGTGTCCCAGTACGGCGGGCATGCAAGCTGCGATCACCGTCACCAGCGTCAGGCCATAGGTGCCAATCAGCGTCGTCACCTGCATCATCGGCAGGCCCAAAGGTGTTTTGGTCTCCGACCACACCGCGCCCACCGGGTTCCAGGGAAAGCCGGTGAAGATCCAGCTCTTGGTCCATTCGATCAGCGTCCAGGCGGCGGCGAAGAGCAGCACACGCAAAGCCGTTGTGATCACGCGGTCGTCGGGCATCTCGTCTTCATGCGCCGGCGCGATGAGGTGCGTGACGGCGGCGATGATCGCTATGAAAATCCCGAGGGCTGCCGCCAACGCGGTGACGGCGGGATAAGCGATGGCGCCGAAGGTCTCGGCGTCGACGAAAAACGCCTCGCTGATCCAATAGATGCTGGTCAAGTAATGCCCGAAGCCAAAGGCCCAACCGGCTGCGGCCGCTTGTTTCCAGGACGTCGATCCCTCGAGCAGCCACATCAGGGCCACGAAGGCGAGCAGCAAGGCGGGTACAAAGGAAAACGGGGCGAAGGCGAATATCGCGATGCAGCCGGCGATAAACGCCACCGCCAATCGTTGCCAGCCGGATCGCCGGGCGAACCAAAGTGCGACGCCGGACATGATGCGGATTTATTTCCCGGTGGGAGCGGGCGGCGGCGGGATGTTGCGCACGCGCAACTGCCGCACGCGGCGGGGATCGCCCTCGAGCACTTCGAATTCGAGGCCGGAGGGATGTTTGACCAATTCGCCGCGACCCGGCACGTGCCCCGCGAGGTAAGTCACAAGGCCGCCCAAGGTGTCTGTCGTCTCGCGCTCCTCGTCGCTGAAGACCTGGCCGTAGCGTGCTTCGAATTCCGAAAGACCGACGCGCGCGTCAGCGGAGACACTCTTGTCGGGCTTCTCGACCATGGTGGCTGCCTGGTCGCTGTCGTGTTCGTCTTCGATCTCGCCGACGATCTGTTCGACCACGTCCTCGATGGTGAGCAGGCCGTCGATGCCGCCGTACTCGTCGACCACCAAGGCCATGTGCGTGCGCTTCAGGCGCATCTCGAGAAGAAGATCGAGCACGCGCACCGCAGGTGAAACAAACAGCATGTTGCGCACGATATCGGCGAGCGGTGTCGCGGCTTTGCCGGCGCTGTGCTCCACCGCCAGCACGGCCACGTCCTTGATGTGGACGAAGCCGAGCACGTCATCGAGCGTGCCGCGATAGACCGGCAGGCGCGAGTGGCGCTCTTTCATCAAGAGCTCCAGCACCTGGTCCATGGGGGTCTGCACTTCGACGGCGACGATATCCGGACGCGGGATCATGATGTCGAGCGCGGTGACGGTGCGCATCTTCAGCACGTTGCCGAGCAGCAGGCGTTCGTTGGGATCGATGGCCGGCCCGCCGTCGTCGGGCGGGCTTTCCTCGTTGCGCTCCTCGATCAGCTCCTCGATGACCTCGCGCACGGTTTCGGCTTCGGCGCTTTCGGGCGCCCACCAGCGTTTCAAAGTTTTGAGGAGCCCAGGGCTCTGTTCGGCGGTGTCCTCCGCCGGAAGGGTCCGGTTCAGCTCAGTCATCGCCGGGTCCGTTTGCGCGACGGTTCAGGGTCGCCGTAAGGGTCTTTGATCCCCAGGCGGGCCAGAATCCGTCTCTCCAGGCGTTCCATGATCTCGGCGTCAGCATCGTCCTCGTGATCATAGCCCAAAAGATGCAGAACGCCATGGACCATCAGGTGCGAAAGGTGCGATTTCAAGGACTTACCCTCGATTTTGGCCTCGCGCGCGCAGGTCCCATAGGCCACCGCCACGTCGCCCAGGGGCAGACTCGCGCCGCGCGGCAGGTCCCGGGCGCTGAGGCCGGCGGGGAAGGACAACACATTCGTCGGCTTGTCTTTGCCGCGGTACAGACCGTTCAGCTTGCGCACAGCCGAATCGCTGGTTAGAGCGACCGACACTTCAACCGCGCCCTTCGGACCCGCAGCTGTGACGGTCGCCCGTGCAGCCTTGCGGGCGATGGCCGCCGGAGTGCGCAGGCTTTTCGTCCACGCAGGTGCCGTTACCGACACGTCGATGATCGTTTTCGCTGGGGGGGCGCGTTTCATTCGTTCGGGGCGGCTTTCTTACGCGCCGCGTCGCGCTTGTCGTAGGCCTCGACAATGCGCGTCACCAGATCGTGGCGCACGACGTCGCGGTGGGTGAAGTTGACCCGTCCGACGCCTTTGACGTCATCGAGTGTCTCCAGCGCGTCCTCTAAGCCTGATTTTGTCCCGCGCGGCAAATCGACCTGGGTCAGGTCGCCGGTGACCACCATGCGCGAATTCTCGCCCATGCGGGTGAGCGCCATCTTCATTTGCACGGTGGTGGTGTTCTGCGCCTCATCGAGAATGATGAAGGCACTGGTCAGCGTGCGCCCGCGCATGAAGGCGAGCGGTGCAACTTCGATCTCGCCGGAGAGCAAGAGCTTGGCGACGTAGTCGCCCGGCAGCATGTCGTAGAGCGCGTCGTAGAGCGGGCGCAGGTAAGGGTCGATCTTGTCGCGCATGTCGCCCGGCAAAAAGCCGAGGCGCTCGCCGGCTTCGACGGCGGGGCGCGAGAGGATGATGCGGTCGACCGCGCCGGAAAGTTTCAGCGATACCGCCTTGGCAACGGCCATGTAGGTCTTGCCGGTGCCGGCCGGGCCCAAAGCGAAGACCATCTCGAAGTCCTCCAAGGCCTTGAGATACGCCGCTTGCCCCGCCGAGCGCGCGGTGATGTGGCGCTTGCGCGTGCGGATGGAAAAATCCCCCGCATCGGTCTCAGTCGGTTTGTCCTGCGTCAGTCGTGCCACGCCGTCCACATCTCCCATTTCAATCGGCAGTCCATCCGCCAATCGCTTGTAAAGTTGCTTGAGGGCCGCCTCCGCGCGCGCCGTTTGCGCCGGCGCGCCCTCGATGGTCACGGTATTGCCGCGGCTGTGCAGCACCACGCCGAGGCGCTGTTCGAGGCGCGCCAAGTTGGCGTTGTGCGGGCCGACCAGCTGCTGAAACAGCTTGTTGTCTGAGAATGCGCAGGTGAGGTGCGTCGCTTCGCTCATTCCGCGGCGATGCTTGTGTCGGCGCGCACACCGCCGAGGCTGAAGGATTCGAGCGTGGTGATGGTCACCGGCATGATCTGCCCGATATGGGCCGCATCGGCATTGACGTGCACCGCTTGAAGATAAGGGCTCTTGCCTACCAGCTGGCCGGGATTGCGGCCGTGACCGGTGAGCAAGATCTCGAAGGTCTTGCCCACGCAACTCCGGTTGAACGCGGTCAACTGCGCATCGAGAACCTGTTGCAAGGCATGCAGGCGTTCGGTCTTCACGGCGTCGTCAAGCTGCGGTTTGATCATCGCGGCGGGCGTGCCGGGGCGCGGGCTGTATTTGAACGAGAACGCTTGGGCAAACGTGATGTCGTGCACCAGGTTCATGGTGTCGTTGAAGTCGGCGTCGCTCTCACCGGGGTAGCCGGTGATGAAGTCCGACGACAGGGCCAGGTCAGGCCGCGCGGCTTTCAGTTTGTCGATGATGCGCCGGTAGTCGGCGGCGGTATGGCCGCGGTTCATGGCGGCGAGAATTTTGTCGGATCCGGATTGAACGGGCAGATGCAGGAACGGCATCAGCTGCGGGATCTCGCCATGAGCTTTGATCAGGTCATCGTCCATGTCGCGCGGATGCGAAGTGGTATAGCGGATGCGTTGGAGCCCATCGACGTTCGCCAGTTCACGGATCAACCGCGCGAAGGACCACGTTGTCTTGGTTCCAAGTGGGCCGCCATCCCCTTCGCCGTGATAGGCGTTCACGTTCTGGCCGAGCAGGGTGATCTCTTTCACACCGCCAGCCACAAGGCCGCGCGCTTCGCGCAGCACGTCGGCGGCGGGGCGTGAATACTCAGCGCCGCGCGTATAGGGCACGACACAGAAGGTGCAGAACTTGTCGCAGCCTTCCTGCACCGACAGAAAAGCCGCCGGACCTTCGGCGCGCGGGGCCGGCAGGTGGTCGAACTTGGGCTCGGCCGGGAATTCGGTGTCGAGCACGTGTTTGGCGCCGCGCGTCACCCGCGCCACCATCTCCGGCAGGCGGTGATAGACCTGGGGCCCCAGCACCATATCGACGAAGGGGGCGCGGGCCATAATCTCGGCACCCTCGGCCTGGGCCACGCATCCCGCCACGGCGATGATCACGCCGTCTTTTTGCTTCTTCAGGGGTTTGAGCCGCCCCAGGTCGGAAAACACCTTCTCGGCGGC
>CANKHC010000003.1 GCA_947481595.1 Fidelibacterota bacterium | reverse complement strand
TGCCGCAACCTGGCAGAACCGCGGCGTGGTCGCGAGCGATGCGGGCCGTCTGGAAGAAGCCGCGAGGAATTTCGCGCAGGCGCTGCGCCTACAGCCGGACCTTGATTTTGTCGAAGGTACGCGGCTGTACACCAAGGCACGGCTGTGCGACTGGCATGACCGCGTGGGCGACGTGGCAAATCTGCAGGCCGCGCTGGAGCGCGGCGAGGCCGTCACACCGCCCTGGCCGATCCTGTCGTTGATCGACGACCCAAATCTGCACCGCAAAGCCGCCGAGATCTGGACGCGCGCCAAGCATCCCATGACGGCGGCGGCGCCGGCAGCGACCCGTCATGAGAAAATCCGCATCGGCTATTTCTCGCCCGATTTCTGCGAGCATCCGGTGGCGACACTCATGGCCGGCGTTTTTGAGTCTCACGACCGCGCCCGCTTCGACTGCACCGCGTTTTCCTTCGGGCCCGACACCGGGGACGCGATGCAGCAGCGCCTGCGTGGCGCCTTTGACCGTTTCATCGATGTGCGGGAAAAGTCCGACGCGGATGTCGCCACCATGGCGCGGGCGCTGGGCATCGACATCGCCGTCGACCTGGCCGGGTATACGGCGGACTCGCGCGCGGGCACTTTCGCCGCGCGCGCGGCAGCGGTGCAAATCAACTATTTGGGCTTTGGCGGCACCATGGGTGCGGATTTCATCGACTATATTGTCGCCGACCCTGTCTTGATCCCGCCCGAGAGCCGGCCCCATTTTACCGAGAAGGTGCTTTATCTGCCGCGGTATCAGGCGGGCGACCAGCGCCGGGTGATCGCGCCGCGCCGCTTCACACGGACCGAAGTGGGATTGCCTGAGTCGGAAATTGTCTTCGGCGCTTTCACCTCCGCCAATAAAATCAGCCCCGACTGTTTTGCAGGGTGGTTGCGAATCCTGGCCGCCGTGCCAGGCGGCGTTCTGTGGCTCTCGCACCACAATGCCGCCGCGGCCGCCAACCTGCGCCGCGCCGCGAAAGACGCGGGCATCGCTGCCGAGCGCCTGATCTTCGCCGCGCGCCTTGATCCCGAGGAGCATCTCGCACGGCAGCGCGCTGCCGACCTGATGCTCGATACGTTCCCCTTCACCGCCGCGAGCAGCGCCAGCGATGCCTTGTGGGCCGGCGTGCCGGTGCTCACCCGCGCCGGCCAAAGTTATGTGGCGCGCATCGCCGCCAGCCTGCTCACGGCGGCCGGCCTGCCCGAACTCATCACCACGTCGCAAGACGGCTTTGAACAGCTGGCGATTGCGCTGGCGCACGATCCGGCGCGGTTGAAGTCTTTGCGCGGCAAGCTGGCCCAAAATACACCGGCGTCGCTGTTGTTCGATCCGCAACGCTTCACCCGCACCCTGGAAGATGCCTATGCCCGCGCGCAGGAGCGGGCGCTGGCCGGGCTGCCGCCGGCTGACATCACCATTGCGGAGGCGCACTGATGCCGCAGCCGGACGCATCGGTCGCGGAACGCTTGCTGGCAGGCTTTGCCTTGCAGCAAAAGGGCCGGCTCGTTGAGGCGGCGGCGGCGTACCGCGAGGTGCTGGCGCGCGATCCCGGCCAATTCGATGCCTGGCACCTGCTGGGAGTGATCGCGGCGGCGCAAGGCGACTTCGCCGGCGCGGTCGACGCCATTGGCCGGGCGCTGGCGATCACCGCCGACAATGCCGCCGCACATTATAATATGGGCTATGCGCTCGAGGGTTTGCAGCGCCCTGCTGAGGCTATCGCGGCCTACGACCGTGCCATTGCCCTGCGCCCGGATTATGTGACCGCCTACGCCAACCGCGGCGCGGCATATTGCGCATTAAAGCAATACGACGCGGCCTTGCCGAATTTCGACCGCGTGCTCGATTTCAATCCGCGCGACGCCGATGCTTTGCTGGCCCGCGCCCTGGTCCGCCGCGAGATCAAGGACAGCACCGGGGCCCTGGCGGATTGCGATCGCGCCTTACTATTGCGTCCCGGCGACGCCGCGTTTCATGCCGCGCGCGGCGCGGTGCTGACTGACCTGCACCGGCATCAGGACGCGCTCGCGTGTTATGACGCGGCCCTGCGGTTGCGGCCGGACTTTGCCGAAGCTCATACCAACCGCGGCCTCGCCCAGGCGGCGCTCGGTGACGCCACAGCCGCGCTGGCGTGCTTCGAGCAGGCCATCCGCTCCAATCCCGATTTGGCGGCCGCTCACTATCATAAAGGCATGCACTTGACGGCGCGCGGGGAGCACGGCGCGGCGCTGGCCTGCTTCGACCGCGCTTTTGCGCTGGCACCTGACCATGACTATCTCTTTGGCCAGCGCCTGTTCACCCGTATGCGCCTGTGCGACTGGACGGACTTCGCTGCCCAGACGGCGCAGATGACGGCGCGCATCATGCGCGGCGAGCGCGCGGCACCGGCGTTTATCGCCGTGGCGGTTACCGACTCGCCGGCGCTGCACCGCCGCGCCGCCGAGATCCAGACGGCGGCGGAGTGTCCGCCGAACCCGGTGCTGGGTCCGATCCCGCCGCGCGCGGCGTCGGCGAAGATCAGGCTCGGCTACTTCTCGATGGATTTTCGCCTGCATCCAGTGGCGCAGCTGACTGCCGGGCTGTTCGAGGCCCACGACCGCGAGCGTTTCGAGCTCCACGCCTTTTCTTACGGCCCCAACACCGGCGATGCGCTGCGCCGGCGGCTTGAAAAGGGCTTTGACCACTTTCACGACGTGCGCACAAAAACCGATGTCGAGATTGCCGCGCTGGCGCGCGAACGCTGCATCGATATCGCCATCGACTTGGCCGGCCACACCATGGACAGCCGCGGCGGCATCTTCGCCTTACGCGCGGCACCGGTGCAGGCGAGCTATATCGGCTATCCCGCCTCGTCGGGGGCGGCGTATATCGACTACATCATCGCCGACCGCATGGTGCTGCCGGGGGAGGCCGAGATCAGCGAAAAAATTGTACGGCTGCCGTGGTTCCAGGTGAACGACGGCAGCCGGCCTAGGGCCGAGCGCAGCCGCGCGGGGCTTGGGCTGCCTGAAGGACGCTTTATTTATTGCTGCTTCAACAACGCCTACAAGTTCACCCCGGCTGTCTTCGACAGCTGGATGCGCATCCTCACACGCGTGCCTGACAGCGTGCTGCTGCTGCCGGCCGACACGGCGGACGCAGAGCGGAACTTGGGGCGTGAAGCGCTCCCGCGCGGCGCGGATCCCGCGCGCCTTATCTTTGCGCCGCGGGGTGAGCAGGCCGAATACTTTGCGCGCCTGGCCGCAGCCGATCTGTTCCTCGACACCCTGCCTTTCAACGCCCACACCACGGCCAGCGACGCCTTGTGGGCCGGGTTGCCGGTGCTCACGCAATTGGGACAGTCCTATGCGGGGCGCGTGGCCGCGAGCCTGCTGCAGACGGTGGGCCTGGCAGAGTTGATCACCACGACGCCGTCGGCCTATGAGGACCTTGCGGTGGCGCTGGCCAAAGATCCGGGACGCATGACGGGGCTGAGGCAGAAACTCGCCCGCCGCGATTCGTCCCTGTTCGATGCCAAGGCTTTTGCGGGATACATTGAAGCCGCCTATACACAGATGTCGGCGCGGCATCACGCAGGGCTGCCGCCGGACCACATCGAGATCGCACGATGAGTGAATCCTTCGAACAGTTGCAGCAAAAGGGCGTGCAGGCCTTTCAAGGCAGCCGGACCGCGGAAGCCGCGGATTTTTTCGCCCGCGCCGCCGCTCTGAAACCTGAACATGCTCCGGCGCATAACAACTTGGGCGTCGCCTTGGCTGCCCTTGGCCGCAACCGCGAGGCGCTCGCCAGCTACGCGCGGGCTCTGGAGCTCAAACCTGACTACGGCGATGCCCACTTCAATCGCGGCAATGTGTTGCGTGATGCTGGCGAGCTGGCGAGCGCGCGCGCTAGTTATGATGCGGCACTTGCGGTCAATCCACACGCCGCCGATGTCTTGAACGCGCGCGGCGACGTGCTGCGCCGTCTGGGGCTGGTGGAACCAGCGCGCGCCGATTTCACGCTAGCCCTGTCGTTGCAGCCGAACCGCGCCGCCTTTCACAACAACATGGGCATTGTGCTCAAGCAAAGCGGTGATCTCGCCGCCGCCTTTGAGAGCTTCGCGCGTGCCGTCGCTCTCGAACCGCGCCTTGCGGAAGCGCACTACAATCTCGGCAATGTGCTCGCGGACCTCACGCGGTCCGATCAGGCGTTGGCAAGCTACGACGCCGCGCTGGCGTTGGCTCCCCACCATGCGCCGGCGCATAACAACCGCGGCAATGTCCTGCGCACCCTCAAGCGTCATGGTGAAGCCGCTGAGGCTTACACGCGGGCGATCGCCGCCGATCCGGCTTACGGCGAGGCTTACATCAATCGCGGTGCGGCGGCGTCCGACCTCGGCCATGCCGCCGACGCGCTCAAAGACTACGACACGGCGGCGGGGTTGAATCCCGGGAATGCCGATGCTCACCATAGCCGTGGAGTGGCGCTTTGCGCCCTGGGCCGGCACGCGGAGGCCGAAGCCAGTCTGCGCAAGGCCATCGCACTCAAACCGGATCACGCTGAAGCCCATTGGGCGTTGGCGATCTGCCTGCTGCAGCAAGGCGACTTTGCGCGCGGTTGGCCCCTGTATGAGGAGCGCTGGAAGGTCGCCAGTCTGAAGCTCGACCCGCGCAATTTTCCCGTACCCTTGTGGCAAGGCGAGAACATCGCCGGGCGCAGCATCCTGTTGCACGGCGAGCAGGGCCTGGGTGACGCGATTCAGTTCTGCCGCTACGCGCTGCTGGTGGCCGCGCGTGGTGCACACGTGATCCTGGAAGTGGCTGCGCCATTGGTGCCTTTGCTCAAAGGTCTGGCGGAGCAGGTCGTGGCGAAAGGCGAAGCGTTGCCGGCCTTCGATCTGCACTGCCCGCTGCTCAGCCTGCCGCGTGCGTTTGGAACGACGCTCGCCACCGTGCCGCGATCGGGTTATCTGCATGCGGCTGCCGATAAGCAAAAAGCCTGGGCCGAGCGGTTGGGGCCGCGCAGGGGGCCGCGGATCGGGATCAGTTGGAGCGGCAATCCCAAACACAACATGGACCTGCAGCGCAGTATTGCGCTGGCGGAGTTTTCCAAACTACTTTTGCCGGGCGCCGAGCATGTGAGCTTGCAAAAGGACGAGCGGCCTGAGGACGCAGCCTTCTTTGCCGCGCGGCCCGATATCCGCCGCTTTGCCGACAACTTGTGCGACTTCAGCGACACAGCGGCGCTGTGCGCGGAGATGGATTTGGTCATCACCGTCGATACCAGCATTGCGCATCTGGCGGGTGCCATGAACAAGCCGGTGTGGATTTTGCTGGCCAGCAATCCCGACTGGCGCTGGCTGCTGAGGCGCAGCGACAGCCCATGGTATCCGAGTGCGACGTTGTACCGGCAGCAACATCCCGGCGATTGGGGCGACGTGTTTGCGCGCGCTCAAGCCGATCTCAAGCGGTTGTTTCTGGCATGACCGAGGCGGCCCAGGTCAAATTCCAGGCGGCGTGGGCTTCGCACCAGCGCGGCGCGGCGGCCGAAGCGCTGGCGCTGTACCGCGAAGTCTTGGAACTTGATCCCCGGCATTTTGATGCTTTGCATCTCGGCGGCATCGCCGCTGCCCAGACCGGCGCGCGGGACGAGGCCGCGGCATTGATCGGCCGTGCACTGGCGGTCGATCCCAGCAATGCCGTGGCGCACTACAATCTCGGCAATGTGCAGGCAGCGCTCGGCGCGGCAGACGAGGCCCTGGCCAGTTATGCGCAGGCCATCGCCTTGAAGCCCGACTATGGCGATGCCATGGCCAACCGCGACGCGCTGCAAAAGGCCGTGGCCCGGCACGCGGCGGAACGTCACAACGCGCGCGGCGCGGCGCTGCTTGCGGACAAGCACGAGGCCGACGCCCTCAAGGCCTTCGACGAAGCCGCCGCCCTCAGCCCCGATTACGCCGAGGCGCATCACAATCGCGGTGTGGTGCTGGCCGGACTGCGGCGCACCGAAGAGGCCATTGAAGCCTATGCACGGGCGGCGGCACTGAAACCCGACTACCCCTTTCTCGCCGGGACGCTGCTGCACACCCGCATGACCATCTGCGACTGGACCGGTCTTGACAGTGCTCTCGCCGATTTGCTCGCGCGCGTCGCGCGGGGTGAGAAAGTCTCTTCGCCCTTTCCCTTGCTGCTTATGGCCGATGCACCGGCAGCGCAGCACAAAGCCGCGCAGACCTGGGCGCATGCGATGCACCCGCGCAACACTGCCCTCGGTCCTGTGCCGGCGAGGCCGCGCCAGTCCCGGATCCGCGTGGGCTATTTTTCCAAAGACTACTTCGCCCATCCCACATCCCAGTTGATCGCAGGCCTTTTCGAGGCCCACGACCGCAGCAGGTTTGAAACCATTGCGTTGTCTTTCGGGCCGGAGGCGCATGACGCATTGCGCCGACGTGTGGAATGCGGCGTCGACCAATTCATCGATGTACGCGAGAAAACCGATGTCGAGATCGCCGCCTTGTCCCGCGCACTGGGGATCGATATCGCCGTTGACCTCGCGGGATATACCTACGGATCGCGCACCGGCATCTTCGCCGCGGGGGCCGCGCCGATTCAGGCCACCTACCTCGGCTATCCGGGAACCATGGGTTCGGACTACTACGACTATGTGATCGCCGACACCACGATCGTCACCGATGCGGCGCGTCCGTATTTCACCGAGAAAGTCGTCCGCCTGCCTTACAGCTACCAGGCCAACGATACCACCCGCGCGATTGATGACCATGCACCGACCCGGGCCGCGGCAGGACTGCCTGCAGAGGCCTTTGTCTTCAGTTGCCACAACAACACGTTTAAATTCACGCCGGCGATGTTCGACGTGTGGATGCGCATCGTCGCGCGCGTGCCGGGCAGCGTGCTGTGGCTGTTCGAGGACAATGCGACGGCGTCTCGCAACCTGCGCCGCGAAGCCGCCGCCCGTGGGATCGATCCCGCCCGCCTGATCTTTGCGCGGCGTGCGCCACAGGGCGTCCACCTCGCGCGTCAACCGCTGGCCGATTTGTTTCTCGACTCCCTGCCCTGCAATGCCCACACCACCGCGAGTGACGCCCTGTGGATGGGCCTGCCGCTCCTCACCCAAGCTGGGCAATCCTTGACCGCACGGGTTGCGGCCGGCCTCCTGGCAGCGCTCGATCTTCCAGAGTTAGTGACGACGACGACGCAGGAGTACGAGGACCGCGCCGGGGAACTGGCGCAGAATCCGGGGATGCTGCGCGCCGTCCGCGACAAGCTTGCGCGCAACCGCCTGACGCAGCCCTTGTTTGATCCGAGGCTCTTTGCGCGGCATATGGAATCCGCCTATACCCAGATGTGCGAACGGTATTGGCAGGGCTTGGCGCCCGACCACATCGACATCGCCGCCGAGGACCGAGGAAATGCCGCAAGTTGAAGCTTTATGGTACGCGGGCGCGGGACGCGTGGAACGGCGCGCGGGCACGCTCGCCCAGCCAAGCTCTGGCGAAGCTTTGGTGGCGGCGCGGTTCTCCGGCATCAGCAAGGGCACCGAACGCTTGATCCTTGAGGGCCGCGTGCCGGCATCGGAGCACACGCGCATGCGTTGCCCCTTCCAAGAGGGCGATTTCCCCTTCCCCGTCAAATACGGCTACTGCCTGGTGGGCGTGGTGGAGGAAGGACCAAAGGAAGTCGTCGGGCGGAATGTGTTCCTTTTGCATCCGCATCAGACCAAAGCCCTCGTCCCGGTGAGCGCGCTCAATGTGCTGCCAGACGGCTTGCCGCCGCGCCGCGCCGCATTGGCCGCCAACATGGAGACCGCGCTCAATACGCTGTGGGATTCGCGCGCCACCGCCGGCGACCGCATCCTCGTCGTCGGGGCCGGCGTGTTGGGGCTGTTGATCGCCGCCCTGGCGGCGGAGCTTCCCGGCGCCGACGTGACCATCACCGACATCGATCCCGCGCGCCGCGCGGTCGCGGAGACGTTGGGGGTGTCCTTCGCACTGCCCTCCGCCGCGCCGAAGGATCGGGATATTGTCATCCACACCAGCGCCAGTTCCGAAGGATTGAAGCTCGCCCTCGCCAGCGCTGCCTTCGAAGGGCGTATCATCGAGGCGAGCTGGTACGGCGACAAAGACGTGCCGGTGCCGCTGGGTGGTGCGTTCCATTCGCAACGCCTGTCGCTGATCTCATCGCAGGTCGGCGCCGTCGCCGCCCCGCAACGCGCGCGCTGGACCTATCAACGGCGCATGGCGAAGGCACTGGCGTTGCTGCGCGACGACAAGTTCGATGCCTTGATCACCGGCGAGATCGCCTTCGCCGATGCACCCGCACAATTGCCCTCGGTTTTCACCGGCGCCGGACTGATGACGGTCCTGCGCTATACGTAACGACGAATAGGAATGACGATGTATACCGTTGAAGTCCGCGACCACGTGATGATTGCCCATAGCATTCCGGGGGAAGTGTTCGGCCCGGCCCAGAAACTGCATGGCGCGACCTATGTCATCGATGTCTGTTTCATGCGTAAGGAACTGGACGAGAACGACATTGTCGTCGACATCGGCTTGGCGCTGGATGTGGTCAAGAGCACCCTGGCGATCATCAACTACAGCAACCTCGACGAACATGCCGAATTCAAAGGCAAGCGCACGACCACGGAAGTCGTCGCGCGCTGGGTTTTCGACAAGGTCAAAGCCGCCATCGCTGCGGGCAAACTGGGACCTTCGGCCAAGGGCCTCGCACGGTTGAAGATCACGCTGAACGAATCCCACAACGCCCTGGCCTCCTTTGAGTCGGATCTCTAGATGCCCGACGTCTGGTTTGCCATTCCCGGTGACCTGACGACACTGACCGGCGGCTATGCTTATGCGCGCCGGCTGATGGCGGCGCTGCCCGGCGCGGGATGGACGGCGCATCATGTGCCGCTGCCGGGAAGCTTTCCCAATCCGGCCGTGGCGGATTTGAAAGCCACCAGCGACATTTTAGCGGCATTGCCGCCGGAGAGCGCGGTGTTGTTCGACGGGCTGGCTTACGGCGCATTGCCGCAGGAGCTCTTGGGCGAACTCAATCTCAGCCTGACCGCTCTGGTGCATCACCCATTGGCGGAAGAAACCGGCCTGAGCGCGCCCGATGTCGCGCGTTTCAAGGCGAGCGAGCGCGCAGCGCTGGCGCTGGCGCAAGCGGTCGTGGTCACCAGCGGGCACACGTTTGAGACTCTCGCGCGCGATTACGCCGTGCCGCGCGACCGTCTCACGCTGGCGGAGCCCGGTACCGACCAGGCGCCGCGGGCGCGGGGCAGCACCGGCGCGCCGGTGCTGCTGACGGTGGGAACGCTCACTCACCGCAAGGCGCCCGATGTCTTGGTAGAAGCGCTCGCGCGCATAAAGGATTTAAACTGGACCAGCGTGCTGGTGGGCAGCACCGACCGCGATCCGGTGGTGACGGCCAAGGTGCGCGCGTTGATCACGCAGCATGATCTGGGGGACCGGGTCGTCTTGCGCGGCGAAATGACTGATCTGGCACCGGCCTATGACAATGCGGATGTCTTCGTGCTGCCGTCGCGGCATGAGGGCTACGGCATGGTCTTCGCCGAGGCCATGGCGCATGGATTACCTATCGTCGCATGTGCCGCAGGCGCGGTGACCGGGACGGTGCCCGCCGATGCTGGCCTGTTGGTTCCGCCCGATGATCCCGAGGCGCTGGCGGAGGCGCTGCGGCGTATCCTCACAAATACCGCGCTCCGCAAGCGCATGGCCGAGAATGCTTGGGCACACGGCCAAAGCCTTCCGCGCTGGGACGACGCGGCCGCAGCGGTTTCCGAGGCCCTTTGGAGTGCTTTGCCGTGAGTGGCTTTTCACCCGATTGGCTGGCGCTTCGCGAACCCGCTGACCGGCTGGCGCGCAACCGCGATGTACTGGCGGTGAGCGCACTTTATTTCGCGGCGCGACCGCGTGTGTCGGTGTGCGATCTCGGCGCCGGGACCGGCTCGTCACTCCGGGCATTGGCGGAACTCCTGCCGCCTGAACAGGACTGGACGCTCGTCGATTATGACGCGGCGAATCTCAAAGCCGCGCGCGAAGTCCTGACGGCTTGGGCCGACACCGCCAAACCGCAGGGCGAAGGTCTGCTTCTGGAAAAATCCGGCAAGCGCATCACGGTGCGCTTGTGGCAGCAGGATTTCGGACGTGAAGCCCATTGGCCGGAGAGCGTTGACCTCATCACCGCCTCGGCGTTGTTCGATCTGGTCTCGGCGGCGTGGTTGGAACGCTTTGTCGCCGCCCTTGCCAAAGAGCGCACGCCGCTGCTGGCCATGCTGACCGCCAACGGCGAGATCAGCGGGCACCCTTATCATCGGCTCGACGAACAAGTGGCCGCCAGCTTTCGCCGCCATCAGACGCGCGACAAAGGGTTTGGACCCTCGGCGGGCGCCGATGCGGCGCGGCTGTTGGAGGAAATCCTGACCGAGAACGGCTACCGCCCGGTTGGAGGCGAGAGCCCGTGGATGCTCAAGTATTCATCGCTGCTGACCGAAACCGCCACCGGCATCGCCGGAGCCGTCGCGGAGACCGGCGACATTCCGACTGACACGTTGCAGGAATGGCTGATGCAGACGTGCCTGCCGGGAAAGACCTTGACCATCGGCCACCGCGATGTTTTCGCGGCGATGATCTCGGATTAGCCGCCCGGCAACATCCTGCGCAACGTATCGTCCTTGCGCACGAAGTGGTGGAAGAGCGCTGCGCCGATGTGCATGAACAGGAGCGCGCACAGCGTGAGCCCCAAGGCGCCGTGCAGCGGCAGCAGCACCTTGGAAACCGCTTCGTCCTTTTCCAGAATCATCGGCAGGTCGAAAAGCCCGAAGATCGAAATGCGAGCGCCGAAGGCCGAGGTTCCGGCCCAGCCGACGAACGGCATCACCAGCAGTAGAATATAGAGTGCGGCGTGGGTCACACGCGCGGCGCGCTCTTGCCAAACCGGCAGACCCGCCACCATCGGCGGCGGCGGTGAGTAGAGCCGCCAGGACAAGCGCGCGGCGGTCAACAGCAGGATCAGGAAACCGAAAGAGCGGTGGAGGTCGTAGAATTGGTTCTGCCGCGGGCCGGGATCTGACTCCAGCATCGCGAAGCCGAGCACAATCGCGGTGAGGATCGTGGCCGCCGAGAGCCAGTGAAAGAATTTCGCCGGCACGCTGTAGCGCAAGGCTGCATCGATCATGATCCGCTCCGCTTTGAAAATGCACAGTCGAAGAGAATGTCACCACCCGGCAGGGCGTAGGTGCTGACATCGGGGCGCAGCGCCTTGTCGAGGGTGTCGATGGCTGGCAACGTTACACCCGTTGGCCCCGAACCGATGATGATCGGCCCAGTCATGATGTGCAGCCGGTCAAGGCAGCCGGCTGCCAGAAACCGCGAGAGCGTGTTGGCCCCGCCTTCCACCAGCACGCGGGGAAGGCCGCGTTCAGCCAGCGCTTTGAGAATCCCGGCGGGGTCGCCCTCAGGCGGAAGGTCCATGCGCTCGGTGCCCGCCGGTGCTTTGGCGCCGATGACGATGCGCCGCGCGCCGTCGTCAGTGAGGCAGCGCGCCCCCGGCGGGATGCGGCCGTGGGGATCGATGATGACCCGGGCCGGCTGGGTTTTGCCTGGCGCGAGGCTCGCGCGGCGTATAGTGAGTTGCGGATTGTCGGCGACGACGGTGCCGACTCCCACCACCACCGCGTCCACCAAAGCACGCAGGCGATGCAGGTGCACCAGGGCGGCTGCACCGTTGATATAATGAGAGTGGCCGCTCGGCGTGGCGATTCGCCCATCTAGGGATTGGCCGAGCTGGCCGATCACAACCGCTTGATGGCCCGATTTTGGGATCAATGGGCCATAAATCGGCCACAGCGCGTTGTCACTAATGCGATCGGAAACGACGCAACCGTGGGCTGCGGCAAGGACTTGAGACCATTGCGAAGTGTTGGGCTCCCAGTCCACAATGGTGTGCATGACAGATTTCTGACTGATGGATAAGCAGTGCCTAATGAACATGTGAAGATTGGTACCGTCGACGGCGACTTGGCAAGGTGGTTCGGCAACCCCGGCCGGTTGAGCGTACAGCGTGCCGTGGGCGAGCTTCGGGCCGGTCGCCCGGTGAAGCTGCGGGGCGAGCATGGCAGTCTGACGGTTGCCGCGGCCGAAATGCTGGCCGGCGACCGCATTGCCGCCTGGCACCGCGCCACCGGCGGCGCGCCTGGCTTGGTGCTGCCCGCGCCGCGCATGACCCATATCGGCCTTGCGACCGAGGGGGCTGCGCACATTTCACTCGCCGGATTGATGGGAGACGAGATCGACGAGATCCTGGCGGCGGTACAACCCGTCCTGCCGGCTTTTGAATACCGCCCCGCCAACGCGCTCGAAGACACCGCGCTGGAGTTGGTCAAACGCGCCTACCTTCTGCCGGCGGCAGTGGTGTTGCCGACGGCGGCGGGCGAACGGGCCGCACTGATCGAAGTCGACGCGGCAGCCGTGGCCGACTTCCATGAACAGTCGGCGCGCGATCTGACCATCGCCGCGCGCACGCGCGTGCCGCTGGCCGACACCGACGAAGCCGAGTTTGTCATCTTCCGCGGCGGCGACGGCTTGCGCGACCAGGTGGCCATCGTCATCGGCAAGCCCAATCCGCGCGAACCCGTTTTGACCCGCCTGCACTCGGCCTGCCTGACCGGCGATCTCTTCGGCAGCTTGAAGTGCGATTGCGGCGATCAACTGCGCCTCGCCGTCGGCGAGATCGCGGCGCACGGCAGCGGCGTGCTCTTGTATCTCGACCAGGAAGGCCGCGGCATCGGGCTGCTCAATAAAATGCGCGCTTACGGTCTGCAGGCCCAAGGCCACGACACCATGGATGCCGATGCCGTGCTGGGCTACGGCCCGGATGAGCGGCGCTATTCGGTAGCGGGCGCGATGCTGGCGTTGCTGGGATATCGGCGCATCACGCTGATGACCAATAACCCCGACAAGATTTCTGCGATGGAAAGCTTCGGGGTCAATGTCGTCGGCCACCAGCGCATCATGGGCACGGTCAATCCGCACAATCACGATTATCTGCAAACCAAGGCCCACCGCGCCGGCCACATGCTGGCCGGCTTCAACGGTAAATAACTAAGCGCGCGGCCAGCGCGCGCTTGCAATCTCATCCAGCAGTTTGTTGAGCGCGCGCGCGGCGTGATCGACCATCTGCGCGCCGAGCGCGGGGTCAGCCAGGCGGGCCTCGCCGATCCAACCGCCGTCGCCGCCTTGGTCGGCGAGGTCGTCGGTCTTCCAGCCCCAGTTGATCGGGCCTGACGGGAACAGCATCGATGCCGGCGGTGCGGCGGGGCGATTGGCGACAGCGCCGCGCACGACAAGATCAGGCTCAAGATGCAAGAGCACCGAGGTCTCGACCCAGCCGCCGTGCACGTCGATGGCGACGGGTGCGGGCGGGACCAGACCATCAGGCAATCCGAAGTCGAGCCAATGGGCGCTGGCGGCAAGCATGCCGAAACGCGTGCGCAGTTTGAGGGCGGCGATGGCGGCCGGCGCGATGTTTCCGCCGTGGCCGTTGAACAGAACGATGCGGCTGATGCCGCTTTTGGTAAGGCCTTCGCCAATCGAAACGATCTGCGCGATGAGCTGCTCGGGCTCTTGCGACAGGGTGCCGGCGCGGTCAGCGTGTTCGATGGAGGCACCGAGCCACAGGACCGGCAGGCGCAGGACTTCTTGGGAGCCGGTCGCAAGTTCCGCTGCGCGGTCGAGTATGCCTTCGGCAATCAGCGCGTCGGTAGCGAGCGGCAGATGCGGCCCGTGCGCTTCCATGGCGGCCAACGGCAGCACTGCGACCGCACGCTCGGCGCGGGCTTTGTCTTGGGTTTGGTGGCCGAAACGGACGAACACGGGGGCAGCACTCCTTCAGGGCGTATATGCCTTTAGTATGCGTTCGCGCAGCGAGTCCATAGGCCAGGTGGGGCTGTCGCGGGTGGGCTCCATTCCGGGCGTCCAGGTGCCCTGCTCTAACGCGGTAATCAGCGCGGGGTTGCGGGCGATGAGATGGGCCGGCACCTCATGGCTCGCACCCTCGCCGGAGATGAAGCTCATGGGCTGGTGGTCGCCGATGATGAACACCAAGGTGTTGTCCTTGGCATAGGTGCTGACGAAGGAAGCCAAGGTTTCCAGGCTGTAGTCGATGGACTTGGCGTAGAAGGCATCGACAGTTTTGGGATCGCGCCAGACGTCGTTGGCGCTTTCGGGCGTGCGCGCGGTGGTGAAGACGGTGCCGTCGCCGACGGCGTCCCAGGGCACCAGCTTGGGCAGCGGCGCCCAGGGGATGTGGCTGGAGATCAGCCCGACGAGGGCCATCACCGGCTTGCGTGACGTGGGGTCGAGTTCGCGGCGCTGCAGCTCGGCCAGCGCGTATTGATCCGACATCGTCATGTAGTCGAAGGACTGGCCCTTATAGTCGAGGTTGAGGGCGCTGTAGACGGCGTCAAAGCCGAAGAAGTCCACCTCGGGCCAGGGCATGGTGATTTCGGGCATCACCGTGACGGTGCGCCAGCCGGCCTTAGCGAAATCGCCGACAAGGGTTTCGTGCTGGCTCTTCAGGAGCTGGCCGTAGCGCTGGTTGTTGTCCACCCACAGTCCCGACACCACGGTGCTGTGGGCGAGGTAACTCTCGCCGCCGTAGGTGGGAGAGTCCATCCAGGCACTTTTGGCGGTGAAGCCTTTGGCCGCCATCTCGGCGGTGAAGGCTTTGAGGCGTGTGCGCACGGCGTCCGAAAAACGCGGATTGTCGAGGGACGAGCGGCCGTAGGACTCGACGAAGATGAACAGTACGTCGGTGTCTTTGAGGCCGGCCAAGCGGCCTTCGGCCGGCAGATCGGCGAAGGGCTTTTCCAAAAGGGCCGCGCGGAAGCGCCCGCTGTCTTCGATGTTGCGCACAAAGCCCACGGCCTGGTCGCGCATGAAAACGCTGGAGTCCCAGTGTAGATTTCCACTCAGCGCCGGGATGAATGACAGCATGGCGACGAAGAAGGCGGCACCCGAGACGAAGATGCGAGCCTCGGCGGTGACGCTGTGCGCGATCACGCCCGTCGCCCAATAGAGAAGCACCACCACGAGGCCGACGATCAACAGCACTGCGAGCACCGCCGCCGCCGCGCCGAGGAAGCCTACGCCCTTGGCAATGGTATCGAAGGCGACGGGGATCATCGCGGCATCGACCAGCGGATTGAAGGGCCGGTCGAAGCCGAAGCGCGTGCCGATGCTGGCGAGCTTGAAGATCAGCATGAGAGCAAGCAGCGCGACGACAAGAATGCGCAGCACGTCGCGCGTGCGCCCGGTGAAGGCGACGAGGCCGAGCACGATCAGTGGCAGCTCGAGCGGCAGCAGTCTGAGCAGATGCAGCCCCAACGCCTCGGGCCGGTCAGGCAGAAGCAGGATGGCGTGGATCGCCAGAAGGGCTACCAACCAGCGCAGGATAGTGGTGTGTTGCGGAAATGCGGTCATGACGGTTGTGGCGCGCCAGCGCGCACGCTCCAGAGCGCATCGGCGGCGAAGGAGTAAAGTAGAAGCAAAAATGCGGCAAAAGCGATCAGCGCGCCGGTGGGCGGATCGATTGTCGGCGCCAGCGGCAGGATCAGTCCGCCGGTCTGCACCACGCAGATGACTTTGCGCCGCATCGAGGGCGGCAGAGGCCGGGCGATCGCCGGCCAGAACCAACCGGCGAGGACGAAGATGTAGCGCATCAATCCGCCGAGCAGCACCCAGGCGCCTGCCTTGTTCAAAGCGAAGACCGCCAGCGAGAGCATCAGGATCAGGAAGGCGTCGGTTTCCATGTCAAAGCGTGAGCCGAAGTCCGAGCTGATACTTAAGCGCCGCGCGAGGAAGCCGTCGACCCCGTCGAGCGAGACCGCCGCAAGAGCGAGAAAGAACGCGGCCCACAGGGCCTCGTCCGCAGGCGAAGCGGGGTTGAAAAGCATCTCGACGGCAAAGCCCGAGAACAGGCTGGTCAATAGCAGCCGCAAAAGTGTGACCAGATTAGCCGCACCGAACGTAGGGTGGGGGTGGTGGCGCGCAATCTGTGTCACCGCCAGGAGACCGCCCACGGCATAGGGCAGCGCGGCACCGGCTACGAACTCCGCACGTACGACTATGAGCAGGTCCGCCGCAAACAGAGCGCCCACCAAGGCAAGCGCGCCCAGCACGACAAAACAAGCCGTGGCACGGGTTAACGCTGGGGCCGCAGGATTTGGTGAGGGCATGCGTCTATCTATAGTGCGGGCGGCGGTGCCCGTCAGGGTTACAATTAAGATATAATACGCAACGCCGCTAAAGACTTACGCTAATCTACACGTTGCGCGACCGATCAAAGATGCGTGTGACAACGTTAGGTCCAAACCACGCCCCTTTCCCGCCCCTCTTGGCCCGAGTGACCAGCGATGTTCGAACCCCGCAATATTTCGCCGCAGAAAGCGCCTTCGAGCAAATCGCCGCTCGCGGGGCTCGCCGCGCGGCCGCGCCCGCGGTGGGTTGTGCCGGCCCTGGCCGTCGTGGTTTTGGCGATCGCGGGTTATGGCATCTGGACAACGTTCGGACGCGACACGGCCTCCACCACCGCCCTGACCCAGCCGATTGTCCTCGGCGACGTGGAAGACTCCGTTACCGCTTTGGGCACGCTGCAGCCCTTGCAATTCGTCGACGTCGGTACGCAGGTGTCGGGGCAGTTGCGCAGCCTGTATGTCGATTACGGTCAGCAGGTGAAGAAGGGCGACCTTCTCGCCGAGATCGACCCGACCATCTATCAATCACGTGTGAGCGCCGACCAGGCGCAACTGCTTAACCTGCGCGCTCAGCTGGCCCAGCGCCAGGCACAACGCACGCTGGCCGAGCTGCAGTTCGGACGCCAACAAGAACTGCTCAAGGAAAACGCCACCAGCCAGAATGAATTCGACAGCGCGAACGCGGCTTTGAAAGTCGCCGTGGCGACGGTCGCGCAATTGCAGGCGCAGATCCAGCAGACCGAGTCCACGCTGGCGGGTGACACCGCCAATCTGGGTTATACGAAAATCTATTCGCCGATGGACGGCACGGTGGTCAATCTGGTGGCCAAGCAAGGCCAGACTTTGAACGCCAACCAGACCGCACCGATCGTGCTGCGCGTTGCTGACCTTTCCACCATGACGGTGTGGGCGCAGGTGTCGGAAGCCGATGTGCCCAAGCTCAAGGTCGGCATGGATGCTTATTTCACCACGCTCGGCACATCTGACCGGCGCCGCTACGGCAAGCTGCGCAAGATCATTCCCACACCCGACGTGGTCAACAACGTCGTGCTCTATAATTCACTCTTTGACGTCGAGAACCCCGACGGCGACCTGCTCACCCAGATGAGCGCGCAGGTGTTCTTTGTCGTGGCCGGCGCGCGCAACGTGCCGGTGGTGCCGGTGACCGCGCTGCACACAGTGCGCGGGCCCCGTCCCAACGCATCAACACCAGGCGCTCCGGAGCAAGCGACGGCTGACGCGCAAGGCGCGGCGCCTGCTGACCAACAGCGTGCGCGCAGACAAGGCGGCGACGGCAGCGGTGCGGCCGGAACCTCTCCCGGCGGCGGGCGCGGCCTGCGCATGCGCGAACGCATGGCTTCAGGCGTTGCCCCCGTGCGCTACCAGGTACATGTGATGGAAGACGGCGAGATGGTCACACGCGACGTCGAGATCGGCGTGATGAACCGCATGCTGGCGGAAGTGAAATCCGGCCTGCAGCCCGGCGATGAAGTTGTTCTGGACGGCGGCGTACAGAGTGGCGCACGCCCGCAACAGGACCAGGGCGGTGGGCGGCGCTTCGGCGGACCCGGTGGCGGAGGCCCGCGCATATGAACGAACTTCGCCAGACCAAACACACAGTTAACACGCAATCGTCGGTCACGCCGATCATCGCCCTCAGCGATATCACCAAGACCTATGAGAACGGCGAGATCGCGGTAAAGGTGCTGCACGGTGTCACGCTTGACATCTATCCCGGCGAGATGGTCGCCATCATGGGCGCGTCGGGTTCGGGCAAGACCACGTTGATGAACATTTTAGGCTGTCTCGACCGGCCGAGTTCGGGCAGTTACCTCTTTGCGGGCCAGGAAGTCTCCGGCCTAGACGCCGACCAACGCGCGCTGCTCCGCCGCGGCGCCTTCGGATTCATTTTTCAGCAGTACAATCTTCTGGCGACGTCCTCGGCCGCCGAGAACGTGGAGGTGCCCGCGGTTTACGCCGGCCATTCCCATGCCGAACGCATCGCCCGCGCCGAGGATTTGCTGACACAGCTTGGCCTCGGCGACCGTCTGCACCATCGCCCGAACCAGCTTTCCGGCGGCCAACAGCAGCGTGTGTCCATTGCCCGCGCGCTGATGAACGGCGCGGCGGTGATTCTGGCAGATGAACCCACGGGTGCCCTCGACAGCAAGAGCGGCGAAGAAGTCATGAAGCTTCTGGCCGAGCTCAATGCCGCCGGCCACACCATTCTGATCATCACCCACGACGCGAGCGTGGCCAAACGCGCCAAGCGCGTGGTCGAAATAAAAGATGGCGTGATCACCTCTGACACCGGCGCGATAGCCCCCGATGCCGCGCGCCTGGAGAAGGCGATCGCGCCTGAGGGCCTGGGCCCGGCGCCGTCCTTCGCCAGCCTTCCGGACGTAACCGAAGCCGCCAAGATGGCGGTACGGTCGCTGCGCAACAACTGGATGCGTACGCTTCTCACCCTGCTCGGCATCATCATTGGCGTTGCCTCGGTGGTCGCCATGCTGGCCATCGGCAACGGCGCCAAGCAGAAGGTGCTCGACAGCATCTCGGCCATGGGCACGGACCTCTTGCTGATCCGGCCCGGCGCGCCCAACCAGCGTTTTGCCGGCGGTTTCCGCGCTTCGCTGGTACCGGTCGACGCCGAAGCCATCGCCACTTTGCCCAATGTCGACCAGGCGGTGCCCGAGTTCCCCAACGGGGTGACCGTGCGCTACGGCAAGAACGATGCCCAGACCAGCGTCGACGGCACCACCGCCGACTACCCCGCCGCGCGCGATTGGAACACGACGGAGGGGGCGTTCTTCACCCAGGCCGACGTGGCGGATTACGCCCCGGTCGTGGTGTTGGGACAGACCGTGGTCAAGGCGCTGTTCACCAACGGCGAAAATCCCTTGGGCCAGTATGTGCTCGTCAACAACAACCCCTTCCAGGTCATCGGCGTGATGGCGGCCAAGGGTGCGAACAACAACGGCAACGATCTCGACGACCAGATCTTCGTGCCGATCACCACCGGCGCGCAGCGCATCTATGGCCAGCGCTATGCCCGCACCATCACCGTGGCGGTAAAGGACGTCAGCCGCATCGACGCGACGCAAGAAGCCGTGCGTCAGCTTCTGATCGCGCGCCACAAGCAGGAAGACTTCCAGATCCGCAACATGGTCTCGGTGCTCGAAACCGCGACCGAGACCCAGAACACCCTGACTATCTTGCTCGGCGCGGTGGCAGCGATCTCGCTCTTGGTGGGCGGAATCGGGGTGATGAACATCATGCTGGTCAGCGTCACCGAGCGCACGCGCGAGATCGGCGTGCGCATGGCCACGGGTGCGCGCAAGCTCAACATCCTGCTGCAATTCAACACCGAGGCCCTGGTGGTCTGTGCCATCGGCGGGTTGATCGGCGTCGCCGTCGGTATGGGAACCGCACTTGCGTTCTCGTATTTCGGCAAACCCATCATGTTCTCGCCGGGACCGATTCTGCTGGCGTTCTCCTGCGCCTTTGTCACCGGCATCCTGTTCGGATACCTGCCGGCGCGCAAAGCCGCCAACCTCGACCCCGTGGTCGCCCTCGGAGCCGAGTAGCCATGCGCCGGTCTGCCTCGCTGTTCGCTGCGTTGGCCCTCAGCGCCTGCGCTTCCGTCCCCTCCCCCAACGCGCCCGTACCCGAGGCCTACCTCGCCACGGCCACCGCCGAGAGCGGTGCACCGCTCGATGCCTTGTGGTGGCGCCGCTTTGAAAGCAGCGAACTCAATCAGCTGATCACCCAAGCGATCCAGAGCAATCTCGACCTCAAGATTGCGACGGCCCGCGTGCTGCAATCCGAAGCGTCGGCGCGTTCGGCAGGTGCGGCGCTGCTGCCTTCGGTGGGTGCCAGCGGCGGTGTGAGCCGCAACGAACGTCAGAATGGTACGTCTGATTTCTCTGGCAGCACGGGCTATTCCGCCGGCATTCAGGCCTCCTACCAGCTCGACCTATTTGGCGAGGCGCGCAACAGCGCGGCCTCGGCGGGCAAACGCCTTGAAGCGAGTTTGTACGACCGCGAGACCGCGACCGTCACCGTGATCTCCAACGTTGTCACGGCTTACTTGCAGGTGCTCGCCGCGCGTGAACGCCAGCGCATCACCACCGAGCGCCTGAACAACGCCACGACCATCCTGCGCCTGTTGGAGACCCAGCGCCGTGTCGGCACACTCTCTGAACTGGAACTATCGCAGCAGCGCGCGGCCATCGCCAACCAGCGCGCCGCCCTGCCGGCGCTGCGCTTGGCCGAACGCCAGGCGCTCAATAGCTTGGCCGTGCTGATGGGGCGCAATCCCCAGGGATTCGACATCACCGCGCGTTCGCTGAGCGATCTGGCGCTGCCGGTGGTCGCCTCTGGAATTCCCTCGACATTGCTGGTGCGCCGGCCCGACTTGCGCCAGGCGGAAGCCAATCTGGTCGCCGCCAAGCTCGACGTTTCAGTTGCGCGCGCGGCGCGGTTTCCGGGCATTCAGCTGACCGCCAATGGCGGCACCGCCTCGGCGGCGCTGAGTGGACTCTTTCAGACGGGCACCTTCGCGTACTCCTACGGCGCCTCCATCGCGCAGACGCTGTTCGCGGGCGGCCGCCTAAAGGCGCAGGAACAAGGGGCGCGGGCGCGTTACCGTGAAACCGCCGCCAATTATGAAAAGGCGATCATCAATGCCTTTAGCGATGTCGAGGATGCGCTGACGGCGGTCAACGAATACGGCCAGCAATACGATCTCGCAGTGGAAGCCGCGACTCAGGCTGATCTCGCCTACCGTCTGGCCGAGCTACGCTACCGCAACGGAGTCGTGGATTTCCAGACCGTGCTGAACGCGCAGAATTCCGCCTTCTCGTCGCAGGAAGGGCTGGTGCAGAACCGCCTGTCGCGCTTTAACGCCGTGATCGGATTGACGTTGGCCTTGGGCGGCGGCTGGGACGGCACATTGGCGGATGCACCGCCCATGTCCGGGGTGTACGCTCCGCTCTAAAGAGATATGGAGCGTGCGATGTTCTTCACAAAATCAAAATTGCCCAGTGCTAAGGATGCTTTGCCCGGACGCGCCGATGCGATGCCGGTGCCCGAGACGCATTTCGTCAACGGCAATCGGCTTAAGGGTCCCTTCCCCGACGGCCTCGAGACCGCGATGTTCGGTCTCGGCTGCTTCTGGGGTGCGGAGAAATTATTCTGGCAGATCCCGGGTGTCTATTCGACGCAGGTGGGTTATGCGGCAGGGGTGACTCCGAATCCGACCTACCGCGAAGTGTGTTCAGGTTTGACGGGGCACAACGAAGTGGTGCGCGTGCACTTTGACCCGAAGAAAGTTTCGTTCGAGACGCTGCTGAAGAAATTCTGGGAAGGCCACGACCCGACCCAAGGCATGCGCCAGGGCAATGATGCCGGAACGCAGTACCGTTCGGGTGTTTATGTCTACAACGACGCGCAGCGCAAAGCTGCCGAAGCGTCGAAAGCGGTTTATGAAAGAGCGCTCGGCAAGGAAGGTTTTGGGGCGATCACCACCGAGATCATCGACGCGCCGACGTTCTATTACGCCGAGGACTATCACCAGCAGTATCTCGCCAAAAACCCCGGCGGCTACTGCGGTCACGGCGGCACCGAGATCGCCTGCCCGGCGTTTAGCGCAGCCTAAACGAGTCTCACCGCGTTGACCGGGGGCAGATGCGCCGAGAGCAGCGTCCAGGAGTCCCCGCCGCTGTCCGATGTCCACACCGAGCCGGTGGTCGAGCCCATGGCGAGGCGCTCGCCGGTCTCGTCGACCGCGAGGGCGTGGCGATAGACCAGGTCGAAGGCGTTCTCCTGCGGCAGACCCTTGCGCAATACGTCAAAGCTTTTGCCGCCGTCGCGGGTGCGCTGGACGACGACCTTTCCGTCCACGGGGTAACGGAATTCATCTTTCTTCGCCGGCGCGAACCAGGCGATGTCGGGATTCTTTGGATGCACGGCCACCGCGAAGCCAAAATGCGAGACCGGCGCAGTCTTGATCTCCTGCCAACTCTTCAAATCGTCGGTCGAGCGGAAGATGCCGTTGTGGTGCTGGATCCACCAGACTGTGGGATCTTTCGGACATTGCACCATCAGGTGCGCGTCCTGAATGTCGGGATCGTATTGCTGATCGGGCGGCATGAATTCCGCGCGCAGGCCGTGGCCGGCGACACGCCAACTTTTACCGCCGTCTTCGGTGAGGGTGACGCCGCCGCAAGAGACGGCGACGGCGATGCGGTTGGAATTGCGCGGATCGACGCAGATCGAGTGCAGCGCGGTGTCAACCGTGCCGCCGCCCATCCACTTGCCGCGCGTCGGTAAATCCCAAAGCGGTTCGTTGCGCGTCCAGGTGTCGCCATTGTCGGCCGAATAAAACAGTGCGGCAGGCCCGGTGCCGATCCAGAGACAGCCAGGTTTATCGGGTCCAGCCCATTCCAAAGCCCAGATACCGTTGACGGTCGGCGCCTTCTCGTCCTTCTCGCCGCCTTCGACCTTGGGGAACTTCGGTGTCGGCAGCTCCGTCCACGAGGTGCCGCCGTCCGTTGAGCGGTGGAGCTTGGTCCCAAAGTGGCCGAGATTGAGTGCGGCGAAGACCGTCTTGTTGTCGGGAGACGCCAGCGCCAGCGACACGGGCGAGCCGATGAAGGCGGTATTGATATGGCGCCAGCCGGCACGGTCGTCGCGCTGGTAAATCATCAGGCCTTTCTTCGAGGCCACATAAAGCCGGTCCGCCATCGCTCCCTCCGTTAACCGCCCGAAAGCGCCTGCATTATATAGAGCTCGCTGCCCGCCTGCAGCGGATGATCGAGTACATCCCGGCGCACCTGCGCCCCGTCGACAAAAACCGCGATGTGCAGCCGTAGCCGTTCCTGATCGTCGAGGACGTAACCTTTGAGCATCGGGTAGGCAGCGAAAACATCATTGAGGGCTGCGCGCACCGTGGCGCCGTCCGTAGCGATCTCGCCGCGCGGGGCGACGTCACGCAGGTGCTGGGTGAAAAAGACCTTGGCCATGGGTGCCATGCTGCCTAAGCGCGGCTGCGCAAGCAACTACCCACGTAACAACACTTCCCATAGGATGCGGGCATGGGGAGCATCGATCAGCTTCGGGCAGCCTTCAAACGCGCGGTTTATTTCCATGCCGTCGGCGGACAACTGACGCACAATTCCGGCTGCCTGGCGGAAGGTGTGCAGGCGCTGGGAATACCGATTAAAGTTTCCACCGCGCGCGTGACATCGCGCCCGGTTTCGATGCCGTTCAAAGGCGTGGACCTGGCGCCGCTGGTTTCGCAGCCCTTTGCGGGCTTCGACGGTTACATCGTCGACATTAGCCACAGCAACCAGTTCACGCCCTTTGAAGGTCTGGGCACAGGGCGCCTCGCCTATCTCAATCAAAGCGACGCGGCATCTTTCAGCCGCATTCCTGACGAACACATGATGTTCGCCGCCCATGAAAATGAATTCGCCGTACAGCACGGCCGGCGCATTCCCCTCGCCTTTGGTTTGAGCAACGGCGTGATCGCAGCGACGCAAGATCCGACGCCCTTCGCCCAGCGCCGCCGCGCGGCCTTGCGCAATTTCCGCGCCACGCTCAACCAAAGCCTGCGCGCGCTGCTCGATCTCACCTACGTTCCGGCGCTGGCCCGCGCGATGCCCGTCGATCAGAATATTCTGGCACCCGAGGCTTATCTGAAGGCGCTCCTGGGGACGCAGATTTGCCTGGCTTATGGAGGCGATCTCTATTCGCCCATCGCCCGCAATGCTTGGTTCGCCAAGAACGATCCGGCCCTTGCGGCGGAGCACAGCTTCAAGGAGATGAAGGCCCCCGCCGTGGTGATGCGCTGGGACAGCTTCCGACTGTGGGAGTCTTTTGCCGCCGGCTGCCTGACGGTGCATCTCGACTTCGACAAGTACGGCTTCGCCCTGCCGGTGAAACCCGAGGCCTGGGTGCACTATGCGCCGATCGATCTCGACGATATCGCGGGGTCGGTGGAGGCCCTGCTGGCGCGGGAAAAGGATTGGCCGGCGATTGCCGCCGCCGGGCGCGCCTGGGCGCTGGAGCACTATGCGCCCGCCCCCACCGCAACCCGTGTGCTGACGGCCATGCTGGCCTAACGCCTTGCACGTCCGCGCGCGCCGGACTATGACCCTTGCATGCCTACGATCCTGCTGTATTTCGGTCTGGCCTTGGTGGTGATTTTCGGTGTGATGCTGGCGGTACCCAGCGACAAGCCGGATGAGCCGCCACCGTCACCGCTGGAAGTCATGCGCCAGTTGCCCGAGGGGTTGCCCAAGCCATGACCACGGAACTTCCCGCCGACTGGACGCCGCCTTACACGCTCGAGGAGAAGCTGAAGTACACCTTCGTACCAGCGCGCCTTTACATGTGGCGGCTGATCCGCAAGCACCTGCGCAAGGGTGAGGCCGAACTCAAGATCCTGCCCGACATCGTGCCGCGGGACCGTGTCGCCATTGACGTCGGCGCGAACAAGGGCGTGTACACCCACCTGCTCGCGCGCGTGGCGCAAGCGGTGGAAGCATTTGAGCCCAATCCCAAGATTTACCGCATTCTCAACCGTGCGCTGCCGGCCAACGTCGTGGCGCATCAGGTGGCCTTGTCCGACCGCGTGGGCACCGCCGAGCTGATCGTGCCGATGTACGGCGGCGGCTTTTCCAATCAGACCGCGTCGCTGAATCCACTTAAGCGCAATGAGGGTGCGGGCGTCGTGCGCGTTGCGCAGCGCACGTTGGACTCTTACGGCTTCAACAATGTCGGTTTCATCAAGATCGACGTCGAGGGTTTTGAGTCAGCCGTGCTGGCCGGCGCGCGCGAGACCATCCTGCGCGAGCGGCCAGTGATGCAGATCGAACTTGAGGAACAGCACACCGGCAAGACGATCGAACAGTGCCTGGCCGAAGTGCAGGCCTTGGGCATGGACGCGTTTTTCCTGCGTGACGGGATCTTGCGGCCCATCTCCGAGTTCGACCCGGTCCAGAATCGGGCTGCTTTTAAGCCGCGCATCGGCTATATCAATAACTTCATCTTCAAGCCGCGCTAGAGATATGCACCTTTAAATGAACAGCGGGCGGATCATCAGCGGACGAATTACAGCCCCGGCGCTCTAAGCGACGCCGGGAGAGCTATTTTTTTGTTCACGCTGATTTTTTTAAGGATCCGATCCTCATGACGTCTTCCTCATTGCCCAAGCTTGATGCTGCGCTGATCCGCGCCGCGCGCGAACGTACGCAGGGCCAGTTCATCGTCACACCTTGTCTGCAGCGCCCGGCGCTGTCGCAGCTGCTGGGCTGCGAGGTCTATGTGAAATACGAGAACATGCAGCACACTGGCGCCTTCAAGGCGCGCGGTGCGATTGCGAAGCTGACCACACTGACACCGGAGCAAAGGAAGGCCGGTGTCGTCGCCATGTCGGCGGGTAATCATGCGCAAGGTGTCGCCTATCACGCCACACGCCTTGGCATTCCCGCGACCATCGTCATGCCGAAAGGCACGCCCTTCAACAAGACGCGCAAGACCCAAGACTACGGCGGCAAGGTCGTGCTTGAAGGCGAGACGCTGGTGGAATCCGCCGCCGCCGCCGAGCGCTTGGCGGCCGAGAAGGGTTACACCTTCGTCCATCCCTACAACGATCCCGACGTCATCGCCGGCCAAGGCGTGATCGGCCTTGAGATGCTCGAAGCCGTGCCGGACCTCGATATGCTCGTCGTGCCCATCGGCGGCGGCGGACTGATCGCAGGCGTCGCACTCGCGGCCAAGGACATCAAGCCCAGCATCGAGATCTTCGGCGTCGAGCCCGAACTTTATCCCTCGATGATCAACGCGCTGACGCGCGGCAACCGCCCGTGTCAGGGATCTACCATCGCCGAGGGCATCGCCGTACGCACTGCGGGCGAGATGGCCGTGCCCGTCGTCAAGGCGCTGGTGAAAGAGACGCTGACGGTTTCGGAGACCAACATCGAACGCGCCATCAGCATCTTTGCTTCATCCGTGAAGACGGTGGCGGAAGGCGCCGGAGCCGCGCCGCTGGCTGCCATGCTCGAGCATCCCGACCGCTTCAAGGGCCGCAAAGTGGGCATCGTGCTGTCGGGCGGCAACATCGATGCGCGCATGCTGTCGTCGGTGCTGATGCGCGATCTGGTGCGCGTGGGCCAGGTGCTGACCTTGACCATCGAGATGCCGGACCGGCCCGGCTCGCTCTATGCCATCGCCGGGATCTGCGCCGAGCTGGGGGCCAACGTGCTGGAAGTCTCCCACAGCCGCTTTAGTTTGGACCTGTCGGCCAGCGCCGCGCGCCTGAACATCACCATCGAAACCCGCGACGAGGCCCACGCGGGCGAGGTGATTAAGCGCATCCAAGCCGCGGGCTTCACGCCCACCGTGCGCGATCCGAACGAGGGTTAAAGCCCTAACCCGGCCAGCCGGTTAGGCGCTGCCTTCCCGCTGCCATGGGAGCGGAGTAGAGTTGCGCCATGACCGCGCCACTTCCGCAACCCGATATCTTCAACCGCCGCCTGCAGCGCGCGCAAGTGCAAGGCAGCCGGATGAACCCGCGCAAGGTCATCATCCTGATGACCATCGCCGTATTCGTTGTGCTGACGGTGCTCGCGACCCTGTTCTTCGGCGGCATCCCGCCGTGGCCGGTGCTGCTGTGCTTTGCCGTCAGTCACGGAATCTTTTGCATCATCGTGGCGCGGGTGAAGCCCTATCACGGCCCCTACAAGGAGCCGCTGGAGAATCCGGCGCCGGAGGACTGGCCGGGCCTATGAAAAAGAAACCGGGCAAGGACACACCGAAGGCCGCGAAGCCGCCGGTCATGAAGGTCGAAGGAGCCGACGGCCGCCGTGCGGCGCGCAATATCGACAAACTCAAGGCCAAGCTGTCGGCGGCGCTCGACGATCCCCAGATGCGTGAACAGATGGTGCGCGCCATGCGCGAGATGATGAACGAGGACAAAACATGATCCGGCGTTTTTTGATGATCGGCGTGCTGTGCGTGAGCCTTCCGGTGTTCGCGGCCGAAGATGCCAAGGTCCTCGCGGAAATGGGCCTGCGCGAGGGCGGCGTTGCGATGCGCGACGTGAAGGGCTGGGTGAAGCCCAAGCGGATCGTAGTGCTGGCCGACGCGCCGCAGCGCATCCTGTTCTTTGAGCAAACCGTTAAGGGCGTGGAGCTGATCCCGGCGCGCAACCCCCGCGAAGCGCTGGAAGTGATCGAAGACGCCGACGCGCTCGTGGGTTTCTGCCAGCCGAACGTGGTCAGCAAAGGCCCGAAACTCAAGTGGATCCACTCGCAGCAGGCGGGCGTCGAGGATTGCTTCGCCAATCCCAATGTTGCCAACGGCAGCGTAGTGCTGACCAATACCCAGCGCATCAACGGGCCCAACGTCTCTGAACACGCCATGGCGCTGCTGCTGGGGCTGACGCGCAAGATCAATGTGGCGGTGGTCAATCAGCAGACCGGGCGCTGGGACGACCGTGACATGCGCAAGGTGTTCGATCTTGAAGGCAAGACCATGATGGTCGTTGGGCTCGGCGGGATCGGCACCGACATCGCCAAGCGCGCCAATGCGTTTGGCATGAAGATCATCGCCACGCGCGCCACGGGCCGGGAAGGCCCGCCGTTTGTCTCCAAGGTCGGGCTGGCCAATGAACTGCCGGCGATGATTGGCGAGGCCGATGTGGTGGTGAACGCCACACCGCTGACCAAGGAAACCGCGGGGATGTTCAATGCGACGATGTTCGCGAAGATGAAAAAAGGGGCCTATTTCATCAATATCGGGCGCGGCGAAAGCGTGATCACCGAAGACCTGGCCGCGGCGTTGACCTCAGGCCAACTGGCCGGCGCCGGTCTCGATGTGGTGATCCCCGATCCCCTACCCGCCGCCAATCCCATCTGGAAAGCGGGCAACATCATCATCACCCCGCACATCGGCAACTTCTCGGAGCAGCGCTTGGAGCGGAGCTGGCTAGTGATGCGCGAGAACATGCGCCGCTTTGTCGCCGGCGACAAACTGTTGTCGGTAGTGGACGTGAAACGCGGATATTAACGCCGGCGGCGCTGAGGCTGGCCCAGAGCGCGGCGGCGCGATTTGGGTTTGGTGATATCCGCTTTGCGCTTGGCGAGCGCTGCGCCGTAGGCCTTCGCGGCCCAATCGCACAGCAGTTGCGCATCTTCGACGACATCTTCCGGAACGTACCAGTAAGACAAGACGATGGACTTTCCGCGCGCCTGATAGACAAAAGGCTCTGACTTTTTGGCCTCATAGTCGGGGCGATTGGTGTCGTCGACTTTGAAGTAAAGCTCGCCGTCGAAAATGACCGCGAACATCACACCGCTTTTATAAAGGCCGTTGCCCCCGAACATCGGCCGCGACGAGACCGCACCGAAGCCGGTCAATTGCTCGATGACGTAATCGGGGAAAAAGACGTCAGCCACGCGCCAATCCTCTACTAAAGGGTCCTCATGAAAAGGTGAACTTGGGCGGACGTTTGCCCATGAAGGCGGCTTGGCCTTCCTTGAAATCCGCACCGCCAAAAGCGTCGACAAAAGCGCGGCGCGTCTCGGGCGTCTCGTCGGCGGCGCCGTCGATGATCGCCTGAATCATGCGTTTGCCGGCGCGGATGGAATACTGCGAATTCTCGCCGAGCTGTGCGGCATAGGCGGCGACGGTTTCATCGAGCTTCTCCGGCGCCACCAGCCGGTCGATCATCCCCAAACTCAGCGCTTCGTCGGCGCCGAAGGTGCGGCCGGTGAAGAGGATATCCTTGGCGCGCGCCGCGCCCACCACATCCACCAGGCGCTTGGTGTCGAGCAGCGGATAGGCGATGCCGAGCTTGGCGGCGGTGATGCCGAACAGCGCGGTGGTGTCGGCGAAACGAAAGTCGCAGCACAGTGCGATGCCGTTGCCGCCGCCGATGCACGCACCTCGGATCTTGGCGATGGTGGGTTTGGCTGCCGTGTGCAGACGTTTCTGGGAACGATAGATCACATCGGCCGCCGTCTCCGCCCAGGACGGATCGCGCGCAGCCTTGCCGAGTTCTTCGATGTCCTGGCCGGCGGCGAAGGTACGGCCCTCGCCGGTGACGACAATGACCTTCACTGCCGCGTCAGCATCGGCCGCATCGACGGCGTCGATCAGCTGCGCCCACATGGCGATGTCGAGCGCATTGCGTTTGTCCGGGCGGTTGAGCGTGATGGTCGCCACCGTGCCGGCGCGCGCGAGATGTATGGTGTTCCCAGTCATTCTCCCTTCTAACCTGAATTTTGACCTTGGACCATATTCCCCTGGCGCGGAAACGGCCGCGCGCTATCTTGCTTTCACCATGGCGTTAGACCTCGATTTCTCGGCGCTGCGCGCGACGTTAGCCAACCGCAACTTTGCGATTTTCTCCGCCGGCAATGCGGCGTCGCTGCTGGGGAGCTGGGTTCAGAAGGTCGCGGTCGGCTGGCTGACCTGGGACCTGACCCATTCCGCCGCCTGGCTAGGAGCCGTGGCCATGGCCGAGTTCCTGCCGGTAATTTTCTTGGCGCCCATCACAGGCGTGATGGTCGACCGCATCGATCGGCGCCGTATCGCCATTATCGGCCAGGTGCTGGCGACACTGCAGGCGGCAACGCTGGCGGCGTTGACGATCTCGGGCAACATCACGCCCGTGCTGATCCTGGTCTTGCAGACCTTTCAGGGTTTCATTCAACCCTTGATCCAGACCGCGCGCCTAGTGATCGCGCCGACCTTGGTGCCGCGTGCCAACGTCGGCCATGCCATCGCGCTCACGTCCATGGTCTTCAACATCACGCGGATCATCGGCCCGGCCATCTCCGGTGCGCTGATCGCCTCGGTGGGGCCGGGGTATTCCTTCGCCGTCAACGCAGCCTCCTACCTTTTTGTCATCAAGGCGCTGCTCCATCTGCGCCTGCCGCCGCATCAGCCGGCGCCGGCGCGCCGGGTCTCGCTGGCGGCCAGCATGTGGCAGGACTTCGCCGCCGGCTGGCGTTACACGGTTTCGCACCCCACGCTGAAATGGGTGATCCCCACCATCGTCATCGCCGGCATGCTGACCTGGCCGGTCGGCGACCTGATGGCGGGGATTGCCGATCACGAGTTCGGCCGCGGTGTCGCGGCGCTGGCGACCTTCACCTCAGCGCAAGGGCTGGGGGCGATCTTTGGGGCGCTGTTTCTCGTCCAGCGCAAGGACTCCGCAGGGATCGAGAAGATCTTCCGCCGCTGCATCATGGCCAATGGCCTGCTGGTCGTCGTCTTCGCGCTGACGAAAGTTTTTTGGCTGGCGGTGCCAGTCTACGCCATCAACGGCATGTTCATGGTGATGGGCGGGGCGTCGTCGCAAACAATTATCCAGTCCCAGTCGGCCGAGGACATGCGCGGGCGCGTGCTGAGTATCTGGTACACCGCCACCCGCGCGGGCCTGGCGTTGGGGGCAATCCTGCTTGGCACACTGGCCTCGGCCTTCGGATTCACCTGGCCGCTGCTGGGGGCAGGCTTGGCCACCTTCGCCTTCGCCCTGCTGGCCGGACGCAGTAAACCCTTATAACCACGCTTTGATTTGGCCACCTTTCTTTGCGGCGGGTTTGGCCCTATATCATTTTCAGCACATTTCGGGAGAAACCACATGAGTGCCGCCAGCAAGAGCCTGTCCGTCATCGCCGCCGTCGCCTTGGTCGGCGTCGCGGCTTTCGCCTACAACGGCGCGCGCACGCCGGCGCAGGCCGCAGGCGCCGCTCCGGTGCAAACCGCGGACGGCACGCCGATCAATGCCTGCGCCTTGTTGAGCCAAGAGGAAGTGGCCGCGGCCGTCGGTGCGGCGGTCACCAAAGGCGAGCGCCGCGATGACGGCGATGTGGGCGGCAAAGGCGGCTATGCCCCGGCCGGCACATATTCCTCGACCTGCATCTGGCAGTTCCAGCTCGATACCCATTTCGACGCCGACCCGAACCTGCCCATGGGCGGCAAGCGCTTCGCCATCCTCAACGCCATGGTCTGGCCGAAGACGGAAGACGCTTCGGGGTTCCTGCAAAGCTTCCGCGATGCCTTCAAGCAGGACATCATTCCCAACGACCCCATCGCGATCAAATCCATGGGCGATGAAGCCCTGTGGTGGGGCGACGGCACGGCCGTGCGCAAAGGCAAGATCAGCATCGGTATGTCGGTGTTCTTGCAGGGCGGCGAGAAAGAAGACCAGCGCAAGATGGAAGAAGAACTGGCGCGCAAGATTCTCCCGAGAGTCTGAGGCCCGCTACTTTTTCTTCCGCCCGGCCATCACCGCACCAACGGCAAAGACGGCCCATCCCCCCATCGCCGCGGTGCCGCCGAAAGGCGCCCAGAATGCTGGCCCGTTGAACGACAGCGAATAGAGCGCCGTGGGAAACAAGATGCCCCCCGCGGCCAATAGGATTGCCGCGAGACGCGTGACCACCTGGGCGCGGCTTTCGCCGAAGCGTTCCGCCAGCGCCGTCACCAGGATCAAGGCCAGCGCGTGAGTCAGCTGGAAATTGGTGGCGATCTTGAACCACTCAACTGCCTGTTCACCGGTGGGTGCCAAGCCTTGCAGGCCGTGGGACGTGAGCGCCGCAGCCGCGACCGCGACGAAACCCGAGACGGCGCCGATCACATACATCACGACGGCAAAGAAGCTGGGGGCCATGTGAATCTCCTCCTATCGCGATTGCAGTTGCAGCGCTTTTTCGAGGACGTGGAAGCCTTCGAGGAATGTCCGCTCCGCCTCGGCTACCGGAAGCGGGGTAAGTTTGATGTCCTTCAGCGGCTTTTCCTTGAAACCCAGCACACTTTTGCACTCGGCGGCGGAAAAACCGGCGAGCTGCACGGCCTCGGTCGCGGCGGCGATGCGATCGGCGCGTTTGATCAGCGCCTTGTCGGCGGGATCCAGGACCGGTTTCAACCCAAAGCGGATAAAGACGGCGCGGGTGAGACGCGCTTCGACCTCCTTGAAGACATCGCCCACCACGGCCTTCAGCGGTGTGATCAGGTCGTGGGTGACGTATTCCGAGGCGTCGTGCAGCTTGGCCGCCATCAACAGCGCGGCACTGGCGCGCGGCTTTAAGCGCCGCACGATCTCAACCACAAGGTCAGAATGCTGGGCGACGCTCCAGCCGTGGGGTCCCACTGTCTGGCCGTTCCAGCGGGTGTTGCGCGCAAGGCCCAGGGCGATGTCACTGATCTCGATGTCCAGCGGCGAGGGCTCGACCAGGTTCAGCCGCCGGCCCGACAGCATGCGCTGCCAGGTCCGGGGGGCATGGCTGGCCAGTTCGGTCGCGGCCGTCAGGTTTAGCTGTTTCACCGGTATCCTTTAGAACGGGTTTAATTTTCCCAACGGAAAGAATACCTTAAAGTTTGGGCGGCATCCTTTGAAGATGGGATGGGTCTAAGGCCTTGGGGACGGGGTCTTATTGTCCAAGAAAAACAACACGCGCACGACAGCATGGTTACGGCCACATCAGACTACCTGAAACCGATCAGTTTTTTGGTCGTGGACGACCGCGCCTATATGCGTCGGGTGATCAAGGGCATCCTTGAGACGCTGGGCTGCAAGCGCATCGACGAGGCCCATCACGGCGGCGAGGCCCTGTCGATCATGCGCAGCTGGCCGCCCGATATCGTGCTGACCGAGGCCTTGCTGGCCCCCATGAACGGCGTCGAACTGCTCAAGGCCATCCGCGCCGACAAGGGTTCGCTCAAGTTCACACCCCTGATCATGATCACCTCGGAGACCCGGCGCGAGCGCGTGATCGCGGCGCGCAATTCGGGTGTAACAGAATATGTCGCCAAGCCCTTCAACGCCAAAAGCCTGATTATGCGGATCCGGGAAGTCATCGAACGGCCCCGGCCTTTCGTCGACGTCGGCATCTACTTCGGCCCAGACCGGCGCCGGCGTTCGGAAGTCATGGCCGAAGGCGAGGACAAGCGCGGCAAGGGCGGACCACGCTCGACCGTCAAAGAGGATCCGCGCGAGGGCCTGACGCAGGAGCAGATCGACAAACTGGTCGCCGGCGACGCCATCCGCGACCGCTAAAAGGCCCCTCTCCCGCACTTTGACGTTGTGCAGGTTTCCCCATAGAACGTTGGCATGACCGACAACGTTGTCATTATCGGCGGCGGACAAGCGGGCGCGCAGGTGGCACTCACCTTGCGCCAGCACGAATTTCTGGGCGCGATTACGGTCCTCGGCGACGAGCCCTATATCCCTTACGAGCGCCCGCCGCTGTCCAAAAGCTACCTTGCGGGCGATGTCGGCGAAGAGCGCATGTTCATGCGCCCGGAAGCGTTTTATGCCGAGAAAAGCATACATTTAGTGCAACGTGTGACGGCAACGCGCATCGACCGCGCGGCCCGTACCGTGCACCTTGTAGGCGGTGCGACGTTGCCCTACGGCAAGCTCGTGCTTGCGACAGGCGGGCGCGTACGCAAGATGACCTGCCCCGGCGCTGATCTGCCTGGCGTGCATTACCTGCGCAACATCGATGACGTGCGCGGTTTCCGCGGCTTGCTTCAGCCCGGCACCAAATTGGTGATCGTCGGCGGCGGTTACATCGGCCTCGAGGTGGCAGCCGTGGCGGCCAAGCGCGGCTGCAAGGTCACGGTGCTCGAGATGATGCCGGTGGTGCTGGGGCGCGTGGTCGCACCCGAGATGTCGCGCTTTTACGCCGAGATACACGCGGCGGCGGGTGTAGACATCCGCACGTCCACCGCCGTCACCGCCTTTGAGGGTGCCGGCAAGGTCGAACGTGTGCGCTGTGGCGAGACGCTGATCGACGCCGAGTTGGTGATCGTCGGCATCGGTATCGTTCCGAATATCGAGCTCGCGGCTGATGCAGGGCTCGCGGTGGACAACGGTATTGTTGTCGACGAGTGCGCACGCACCGCCGATCACGACATCTTCGCCGCCGGAGACTGCACCAATCATCCCAACGCGATTGTCGGCGGGCGCCTGCGCCTTGAGTCGGTGCCCAACGCGCTGTCGCAAGGCAAGACCGCAGCCCTCGCCATCCTCGGCAAACCCGAGCCCATGCACGAGGTGCCGTGGTTCTGGTCGGACCAATATGACCTCAAGCTGCAAATGACCGGCCTGTCGCGCCCCGGCGATCAGGTCGTGATTCGCGGCAGCATGGCGGAGCGCAAGTTCTCGGCCTGCTATTTGCGCGACGGCGTCTTTGTCGCCTGTCAGTCCGTCAACTTGGCCAAGGACTTCATTCAGTCCAAGAAACTGATCCATGACCGGGCCAAGCCCGACTCGGCACGCCTGGCCGACCCCAGCATTGCCCTCCGGGACCTTTGACTATACTATTGGTTGTAGACACCAAGCCCTCATTGAGTCGGGGGTTGCAAAGCGCCGTTTTCCGCAGCACTGTAAAGCCCATGGACCCCATCTCCGGCGAAGCACTCGGTTTCCAGCAGACCCAGACGACCCGCGCTAAAGACCCGGGCCCGTCGGTCGACGCCAATCCGCCGCCGCCGCCCAAGCAAGCCGCACCACAGGTCCAGCCCAGCGTGGTCGATGCGCCGAGCCCGCATCCTTTCCGCGGCCAAAATCTGAATACCGCGGCCTAAGCTCCACACATTTGCGCGCAGACTCTGATGGTTTATGAGTCCTCACAGAGGATTCATGCCCGCAAATCTGTTCGATACTTTCCGTTCGCGTTTTCCCAAAGACCGACATCGCCCGTTCCTGATGCTGCCCGATGGGCGCAGCGTCACCTATGGGGCGTTGGACGCGAGTGCGGGACGCCTCGCCAATCTCCTCAAGGACCTCGGCGTGAAAACCGGCGACCGCGTTGCCGTGCAGGTGGAGAAGTCGCCGGAAGCGGTGTTTCTGTATCTCGCGTGTTTGCGTGCGGGTGCCGTGTTCCTGCCGCTCAACACAGCTTACCGCGCCGACGAGCTCGACTATTTCCTTGAGGATGCCGAACCGGCGCTGGTGGTCTGCGA
Source organism: Fidelibacterota bacterium (assembly GCA_947481595.1). Lineage (GTDB taxonomy): Bacteria > Pseudomonadota > Alphaproteobacteria > Rhodospirillales > Rhodospirillaceae > SHVO01. The sequence goes on along the minus strand of CANKHC010000003.1, from coordinate 7,078 downwards.
TCCGTCGGCGACCGCGCTGATCGCCCTGTGTGCGGCACGCAAGGTCGCGCATCAGCTGACCTTGGCCGCCGATGGTAGCGGGACGCTGATGGAACGCAGTACCGATTTGCCGGCAGCGTTCGACACTGTGCCGCGCGAAGCTTCCGACCTGGCGGTGATCCTCTATTCCTCCGGCACCACCGGCAAACCCAAGGGCGTGATGCTGACCCACGGCGCTCTGGCGTCGAATGCCCTGACGCTGCACAAACTATGGAAGTTCGTGCCCAGTGACGTGCTTTTGCATACGCTGCCGATCTTCCACATCCACGGCCTGTTCGTCGCGTTGAATACCTCGCTGATGAACGGCAGCGCGATCATCTTCCATTCCAAGTTCACCGCCGACGATGCGCTGCGCGATTTGCCGCGCACGACGCTGTTCATGGGAGTACCGACCTATTACGGCCGCCTTGCCGCGCATCCGCGCATGACGCCCGAGGCTGCCAAGACTGTGCGCCTGTTCCTGTGCGGCTCGGCGCCGCTCCTGGAGGAGACCTTCACCTCCTTCAAGCGCGCCAGCGGCAAGGAGATCGTCGAGCGTTACGGCATGACCGAAGCCGGCATGATCACCAGCGCCGATCCACAGCGCCCGCGCCGGGCGGGCTGCGTCGGCTGGCCGCTGCCGGGTGTGACGTTGCGTCTCGCGGGCGGCGACAACAAAGACGTGGCAGGCGGTGAAACCGGCGAGATCCAGATCAAAAGCCCCGGCCTGTTCGCCGGCTATTGGAAGAAGCCCGAGAAAACCGCCGAGGATTTCACGGCCGACGGCTTCTTCAAGACCGGCGACCTGGCGGTGATCGAGCCTGATGGCAGTGTGAACATTGTCGGGCGCGCGAAAGATATGATGATCAGCGGGGGTTTCAATGTGTACCCCAAGGAAATCGAGATGGTGATCGACGCGCTGCCGGGCGTTGCTGAGTCCGCCGTCGTCGGCATGCCGCATCCGGACTTCGGCGAGGCGGGACTGGCGGTTGTGACGATGAACGCAGGCGCGCCGCCCTTGGAGGTGAGCGCGGTGCGCGCGGCCTTGAAAGAAGCCCTCGCCAACTACAAAGTACCCAAGATGATCGTGGTCGCCGAGGCCCTGCCGCGCAATGCCATGGGTAAGGTGCAAAAGAACCTGCTGCGCAGCACCTACCGCGCGCAGTGGGACGCCGAAATGAAAGCCGCTCCATGACCGATACGCCGGAGACCCCAGCACCCGACGAGAAGCCCAAACGCAACTGGCGTGAGTGGCGCCGCGATATGCTCTCGCGCCCGCTGCTGGCTTTCTACAAAAGCCGCATTCCGCCCATGTCCAACACCGAGCGCGAAGCCATCGAGGCCGGCACGGTGTGGTGGGATGCGCAGTTGTTCAGCGGCCATCCCGACTGGATGCAGCTCTTGCGCGCGCCAAAAGCGCAGCTGTCGGCCGAGGAAGAAGCCTTCATGGCGGGACCGGTCGAGGAACTTTGCCTCATGCTCGACGACTGGCGCATCAATCACGAGTGGCACGACCTGCCGCCCGAGGTCTGGGCCTTCATCAAGCAGCACCGCTTTTTTGGCATGATCATCCCGAAGACATACGGCGGGCTGGGGTTTTCGGCACAGGCGCACTCCGCCGTGGTCAGCAAGATCTCGACGCGCAGCATCTCGGCGGCGGTGACGGTGATGGTGCCCAACTCGCTGGGTCCGGCGGAGTTGCTGCTGCATTACGGCACCGACGCGCAGAAAGATAAATTCCTGCCGCGCCTCGCCACCGGCGAGGACATCCCCTGCTTCGCCCTGACCGGGCCGGATGCAGGCTCGGATGCCTCGGGCATGCCCGATACCGGCATCGTCTGCCGCGGCATGTTCGAGGGCCAAGAGGTTGTGGGACTCAGGCTCAACTGGGAAAAGCGCTACATCACGCTGGGTCCCATCGCCACGGTGATGGGGTTGGCCTTCCGGGTCTTCGATCCCGATCACATCCTCAGCGAACAAGAGGAGCGCGGCATCACCGTGGCTCTGATCCCGACGTCGACGCCGGGCGTGACCATCGGACGCCGCCATCTGCCGGTGTCGCAGGCCTTCATGAACGGGCCTAACAGCGGCAAGGATGTTTTCATTCCCTTGGACTGGCTGATCGGCGGCGAAGCGCGCATCGGCCAGGGTTGGCGCATGCTGGTGGAATGCCTGGCGGCGGGACGCGGCATTTCGTTGCCGGCGCTGTCGGCCGGCGGCATCAAGCTGGCGGCCCGCGCGACCGGCGCATACGGGCGCGTGCGCAAGCAGTTTGGGCTGCCCATCGGCAAGTTCGAAGGCGTACAGGAAGGCCTGGCGCGCATCGCCGGCTCCGCCTACCTGATGGAATCCATGCGCCGGCTGACGGCGGTGGCCATCGACATGGGCGAGAAGCCTTCGGTGATCTCGGCGATCATTAAGTTCCACGCCACCGAGCTGATGCGCAAGGTCATCAACGACGCCATGGATATCCACGGCGGCAAAGGCATCATCGAAGGCCCGCGCAATTACCTGGCCAACATCTATCACGCCATGCCGGTGAGCATCACCGTCGAGGGCGCCAATATCCTCACGCGCAGCCTGATCATCTTCGGCCAGGGTGCCATCCGCTGCCATCCTTACCTCTATAAGGAAATGAAAGCGGCGCGCGATCCCGATCCCAAGCAGAGCCTCTACGACTTCGACGACCTGATCTGGAAACACCTGGGGCACATGGCCGGCCTGAAACTGCGCGCCCTGTTCCACAACCTCACCTTCGGCCTGTTCATCCCTGCGCCGCGCGCTGGCGAAGCAACCGCGATCTACCGTCAGCTGAGCCGGGCCAGCGCGTCCTTTGCCTACGTGGCGGAAGTCGCGATGGTGCTGCTGGGCGGCGGGCTCAAGCGCAAAGAGAGTTTGTCGGCGCGCCTCGGCGATGCGCTGTCGCACCTTTATATGCTGAGCACCGCTTTGAAGCGCTTCGAGGACGACGGCCGCCCGGCCGACGATGTGCCGCTGCTGAAGTGGTGTGCCGCCCATTGCCTAAATGAAATCCAGACCGCGCTCGACGGCGCCTTGGCGAACTTCCCCTATCGGCCTTTAGGGCTGCTGATGCGCATCATCGTCTTTCCGCTGGGGCGTCATCGCCGTCCGCCCTCCGACAAGCTCTCCCACGAGATTGCCGACATCCTGCTGTCCCCCTCGGCGACGCGCGACCGCCTGACCGCGGGGATTTACTTAGGCCCCGCCGATCAGCCCATCGGCCAGCTCGACGCCGCCATGAAAGCGGTGATCGAGGGCGACGCCATCACCGCGCGCATCAAGCGCCTGAAGATCAAGGATGTGGCCACCGCGCTGGCCCAGAAAGCCATCAGTCCGAAAGAGAAGGAAATGATCGACCGCGCCGCCACGCTGACGCGCGCGGTCATCACGGTGGACGACTTCGATCCTGCTGAAATCTCGCCGTTGTGGAATTCGCGTTAAGGCTTGGCGCCGGCGTTGCTGGTGGCCACCACCATATCAACTTTGGTGTTCTTCAACGCCACGCTACGCGCGATGGTGATGGTCGCGGTGCGTCCGGTCGAAGCGGAGTTGAAGGTGAACACGCTGGGGTCCGAACGCATGGCCGTGACTTCCGACCAGCCGAAGTTGGGCATTTCCTTGTGCAGGAAATCGAAGACCTCGTCGGCGCTGGACGCAGTGCTGTAGGACAGACGCCCCGTCCAAGATTCATTGGTGCCGAAAATGATGGTGCGGGCGGAATCGACCTTGTATCCCGCGGGCAGCGCGGTGCCGGCGGCGATGGGCGGCGCCAAAGCTGAGGATTCCGATGCTGCCGCGCTGGAAGTCACCGCGCCCTCATCGGCGGGTGATGTCGCGCAAGCCCCAGGGTCAAGACGGCGGCCAAAACAGTTAAATGACGATACAGCATGTGGTGAAATCCCCCGGTCTCTACACCACCCATTGTACACAAAACGGACTCAGTCTGCGAGTTCCGGAAAACAACGGGCCATCAACCTCTCGGTGTGGGACACGAGGTTGGTGTGCTTGCGGGTTGCCGCCGTCAGCGGATTCTCCCAAGGAGTCTTCAAGATATTGCCGATGAAGGCCGCGAGGCAGGCATCGATGACCGTCGGTGTTTCGCCGAAACCCCACGGGCGCTGACCCAGCCAATGCGCCATCGCCTGCACGTCGGCGATGCCCATCCGCCAGATGCCTTCCGGCGGATGCCGTCCCACGCCCTGACTGCGCAGGACCTTGGCGATGCCGCGTGCGGATAACCTCGCGATGAGTGGTGTCAGCCAGGCCGGCAAGCCGAACATCTCGCGCAGGTGCGGCTTCCAGGCGGCGCGTGTCTCGGGATCAACCCAGCGCATGTAGACCGCGACCCAATAGAGGTGTTCTTCCATCATGCGTTGCAGGGCGAGTGACTCCGCGCGCTGGGCGAGCGTCAGTCGTCCGTCCACCGGATGACCATGTTTGGCCTCGAGGTGCGCGATGATGAGACCGGAGTCCGCGATCGCTTGGCCGCCGTCGTCGATGAAGGGTGCCTTGCCCGTGGGCGAGGCGCGCAGGGATTTGAGCGTGACGGTCTGATAGCGAAGGTTCGCCAGACGCAGATAGGTCTCGAGCTTCATGCAGAAGGGGCTGGCATTGGGCAGCCCGAACATCGGCCTGAACTGATAGAGCGTGAGCGTGTTCACATGAACCCCCCGGCTTGGCGGTGCCAGAGGCGGGCGTAGGTGCCGCCGAGGGATAGCAGTTGGGCGTGGCTGCCTTGCTCGACGATGCGCCCCTCCTCCAGCACGATGATGCGGTCGAGGTGCATGATGGTCGAGAGGCGGTGAGCGATGGCGATCACCGTGCGCCCTTCCATCAGCTTGAGGATGCCGTCTTGAATCAGGTGCTCGGCCTCGCTGTCCAGCGACGATGTGGCTTCATCGAGAATCAGGATCGGTGCGTCCTTGAGGAAGGCGCGCGCGATGGCGACGCGTTGTCTTTCGCCGCCCGAGAGCTTCATGCCCTTTTCGCCGACAACAGCGTCGTAGCCGCCTTTGCGCACGCTGATGAAGTCGTGGCAATGGGCGAGCTTCGCGGCCTCAAACAGTTCATCGTCGCTGGCGGTGGGGCGGCCGTAGACGATGTTGTCGCGCACCGAGCGGTGGAAGACGCTGGGCGTCTGAGGGACTTCGGCGAAAGCCTCATGCAACGAGTCCCAGGTGACTTCGGCGATGTCCTGGCCGTCGATGACGATACGCCCGCTTTGGATCGGGAACTGGCGGCGCAAAAGCCGGAGCAGCGTACTCTTGCCGGCCCCCGAAGGGCCGACGACGCCAATTTTTTCACCCGGCGCGATGGCGAGGTTGAGATGGGTGAACACCGGCGTACCGTCGGGGTAGTTGAAGGTCACGTCATGGACGTCGACGCGGCCACCGGTGACGTGCAGCGGCACGGCATCCGGCGCATCGACAATGTCGTGCGGCTTGGTGATAGTCTCCAAGCTGTCGGTCAGCACGCCGAGGTGTTCGAAAAATCCCAGGAGGTTATCGCCGAGCGTGTTGACGTGCGCCGAGATCAGCAAAGCCAGCGACATCAGCATGGTGAACGTGCCCACCGAGACGCGGCCCGCCAAGGCTTCTTGAAACGCCCACCACACCACGACGATCAGGAACACGACACCGATGGCGTGCAGGGCCAGCCGCATGCGGAACAGCACCAGACGCAAGGTCACACCGGCGTCGTGGTCCTTCTCACCGAGCGGCGCAAGTGTGGCGCGCTCGAGGGCCCGCCGGGCGAAAGCCCGTACCAGATCCCAGTTGTTGAGCGAATCCACCAGGCGTCCGGTGTAGGCCGTGGCGGCGACCGAACTGGCTTTGGCGTATTTGCGCGAACGTTGCGCCAGCGTCGCGGCGACGATGGTGAAGACCAGCGCGAAGGCGCCGAACAGCAGGAGAAAGCTCGGCGCCTGGTGCGAGATCAACACCGCCGAGACCACAAAGAGGATGGCCAGGCGCGGCAGGGCCGAGAAGATGTATTCCATGACCGTGGTCGCCGCCCCAGCGGCGCTGCGCACTTTGGCTGAGAGTGCCCCTGACATGTGGTCGAGGAAGAAGCGCGGCGCGTGACCGTGCACGTACATGAAAAGATCGTCTTGGATGTGGGCGCGCAGGCGCAACATGGTGGTCGTGCTGGTCAGGGTATGGATGCGGCCCATCACCGGCGCGAAGGTCCAGATGGCGCAAAGAACGACAAACCACAGCATCGCGTCCTTGCCGGCGGCTCCCGTGGTGGGAATCTCGGCGAGCGCATTCACCAGGGCGCCGAGGGCATAGGGCTGAAGGTTTTCGACCAAAGCGCCTGCCACGACCAGGGCGATGATCGCCGTGATTCGCCAATGGCCATGACGCTTCACCTGATTCCAGATCAGGGCATAAGGCGTGGTGGGAATGTGGGGAGCGGTGGCAGCGGGCAGCGCAGATGTTTGGCTAGGAGCGCGCGCGGCGCCGGCGGCGGAATCATCAGGCATGGGTGCAAGTCTTGGGGCCTAACCCCGTCCGGCGCAAGAGTCGCAAACAATATCCCCAAAAGCAGAAAGGCCGGGGCGAACCCCGGCCTTTCCGTCATTCCAGAGGCAAGCGGGCCAGAGGCAGCTGGCGGATTACTTCGCGAGCTGGCCGCGGATTTCCCCGCCCTTGTTGGCGGCGGTGTGCACGTTCACGTAAGCGCGGCCCGCCAGGATATCGGCGATCTGCGCGTCGGTGGCGGTGGCTTTGCCGGTGACCGGGCTCTTGAGCGGGCCGGCGCCGAAGTTGACCAGCACGCCGGCGTTGGCGCCAGCCGCGGCCGGACCATGGATGTGCGCCGCAACGGCGTCGCCGGTCAGGCCTTCGAAGGTGACGTTCCAGCTGACTTCTTTAGTGGTGTCGTTGACGGTGATTTCGGCCATGCCCTTGCCGGCAGTGGTGTTGGCGGGGACTTCCTGCGCGCCGGACAGCGCGGCTTTCAGCTTGGTTTCGGCGGCGAAAGCGCTGCTGAACGCGAAGCCCGCGGCAATCAACGAGCCAACGGCGATCTGAAACTT
>CANKHC010000002.1 GCA_947481595.1 Fidelibacterota bacterium | reverse complement strand
TGTCGCGTTCAGTTTCTCGAGCAGTCCTATGGCCGCTTCGCCGATCACGGTGCCCGGCGGGAAGATCGCCGCGGCGCCGGCCTTATATAATGCATCATAGTCTTGCGGCGGCACCACGCCGCCGACCACCACCATGATGTCGGCCCGGCCCAGCTTTGCAAGCTCGTCCTTCAGCGCCGGCACCAGGGTCAGGTGCCCTGCCGCCAGCGACGAGGCGCCGATGACATGCACGTCGTTCTCCACCGCCTGCTTGGCCGCTTCCGCCGGGGTCTGGAACAACGGTCCGATGTCGACGTCGAAGCCCAAGTCGGCGAAAGCCGACGCGATCACCTTCTGGCCGCGGTCGTGTCCGTCCTGGCCCATTTTTGCAATGAGGATGCGCGGCCGGCGGCCTTCCTTCTCGGCGAAAGCCTCGACCATTTCGGAAACCTTGTTCACCGCCTCAGACCCCGTTCCCACTTCCTTGCGGTAGACGCCCGAGATCGATTTGATCTGCGCGACGTGCCGCCCGTACACCTTCTCCAGCGCCGTGGTGATCTCGCCCACTGTGGCTTTAGCGCGCGCGGCATCCACCGCCAATTCCAGCAGATTACCATGTCCGCCTTGGGCCGCGGCGGTCAATGCGTCCAGCGTCTTGCGCAATGTCGCTTCGTCCCGTTCCGCCCGCAAGCGCTTGAGCTTATCAAGCTGGGCTGTCCTAACCGCGCTGTTGTCGACCTTGAGGACGTCGATGTCTTCGCTCACGTCCATCTTGTACTTGTTGACGCCCACTACCGTCTGGCGGCCGGCATCGATGCGCGCCTGGGTGCGCGCCGCCGCTTCCTCGATCCTGAGCTTGGGGATGCCGGCTTCGATGGCCTTGGCCATGCCGCCCAGTGTCTCGATCTCCTGAATGTGATCCCAGGCCTTCTTGGCCAACTCATATGTCAGCCGCTCGACGTAGTAGCTCCCGCCCCAGGGATCCACGCTCCGCGTCGTGCCTGACTCCTGCTGCAGGAACAGCTGCGTGTTGCGCGCGATCCGCGCCGAGAAGTCCGTCGGCAAGGCTAAGGCTTCATCGAAAGCGTTGGTGTGCAGCGATTGGGTGTGCCCTTGCGTCGCCGCCATAGCCTCGACACAGGTGCGGATGACGTTGGTGTAGACGTCTTGTGCGGCGAGGCTCCAGCCCGAGGTCTGGCAATGGGTGCGCAGCGACAGCGACTTGTCGCTCTTCGGGTTGAACTGCTTGATCAGCTTCGCCCACAGCAAGCGCCCGGCGCGCATCTTGGCGACTTCCATGAAGAAGTTCATGCCAACGCCCCAGAAGAACGACAGCCTTGGTGCAAACGCGTCGATGTCCAGCCCCGCCTTGATCCCCGCGCGCACATACTCCACGCCATCGGCGAGCGTGTAGGCAAGTTCTAGGTCCGCCGTCGCTCCGGCCTCTTGGATGTGATAGCCCGAGATCGAGATCGAATTGAACTTGGGCATCTTCGCTGACGTGTACGAAAAGATGTCCGAGATGATGCGCATGGAGGGTGCGGGCGGGAAGATGTAGGTGTTGCGCACCATGAATTCTTTCAGGATGTCGTTCTGAATGGTCCCTGAGAGTTGCTCAGCCTTTACGCCCTGCTCTTCGGCGGCGACGATATAAAGCGCCATGACCGGCAGCACCGCGCCGTTCATGGTCATCGACACGCTCATCTTATCGAGCGGAATGCCGTCGAACAGCGTGCGCATGTCGAGGATGGAATCGATGGCGACACCCGCCATGCCGACGTCGCCGATCACGCGCGGATGATCGCTGTCATAGCCCCGGTGCGTGGCGAGGTCGAAGGCCACCGACAGACCCTTCTGCCCCGCCGCCAGGTTGCGCCGGTAAAAGGCGTTGGAATCCTCCGCCGTCGAGAACCCGGCGTACTGGCGCACGGTCCACGGCTGCGTGACGTACATCGTTGGATAGGGCCCGCGCAGGAAGGGTGCGATGCCCGGACGCGTGTCGAGGAAGTCGAGGCCCTCCAAATCGCGCGCGGTATACAAAGACTTCACCGCGATGCCTTCGGGCGTTTGCCATGGTTCACCATCCGGCGCGCTGGTCTCTTGCGCGGCAGACGCCAAAGCCACGTCCGCGAAGTTCGGGATCTTGTTCATGGCTTCTGCAGCCTTCCATGCGCAGCACCCAGCACGCTTTCCGCATCGCAGCCCATGAAGATAAAGTCATCCACGCCGGCCGCGCGCACGGCGCTTTCATTCTCGCCGCCGCGCCCCGCCAGATAAATCGCCGCCGCACCGCCATCCTTCAGCGCCTTGGCAACGTCGTTTGCCTTCTCGGCGTAGAGCGCATCGGTGGAACAGATCACAGCAAACGTAGCCCCACTGGCTTTGAAGTCGCGCAGCACCATCTCGGGCTCAACGCCGCCTGACCCTGCCACGGCTTCAATGCCGCCGGCCTCGAAGAAATTTTTCGCGAAGCTCGCGCGCGCCGTGAACTCCGCCGGCGTCCCGATGTTGGCCAGAAAGACCTTGGGCCGCTTGCCGTAGGTTTCGCGGAAGGCATCGCCCGCGTCGCGCAGGCGTTCGAATCCTTCGCCGAGGCGCATCGGCGCGAGAGGTTTGGCCACCACCGCCGGGTTGGGCCGTGCCGCCGCTTTGATCAGCGCGGAGATATTGGCCCCGCCCTTTGCCGCCCGCACCAGGGCTGCCATGAATTCCCCAGCCCCTGGCGCCGGCAGGTTGCTCACATCGCCAGCCGGCTCGGGACGCACCGCCGGCCACGGACGAGGTGTGCCTAAGGGGCGCTCATGGATATTGGGGAACTCACTCACGCCCGTCAGCGCGTCCTTGCGTTTGGCGATGTTCTTGCGCCGCTCCGCCGCGACGGCAGCAACGGCTTCACCGACAAATCCCGAGGTCAGCGCGTCCGCCATGCCGCCGCGCTTTTCGATCTCCTGGAAGAACGCCCAGGCTTTTTCCGCGAGCGCATCCGTCAGGTGCTCGAACATCCAGGCGCCGCCGGCGGGATCGCTCACCCGCGCGAGATGGGCTTCTTCCAGCAACACCAGCTGCGTGTTGCGCGCGACGCGCCGGCCCAGGGCGCCCGGTGTGCCTAACGCCGCATCGAAGGGCAGCACCGTCACCGCGTCCGCGCCCGCAATGCCGCCGGCAAAGCAGGCCACCGTCGCCCGCAGCATGTTCACATGCGGATCGCGTCGGCTCATCATGCGGGCTGCCGCCGCCGCCGTGATCGGCGCCGTGCGTGTGCTCGCCCCGCAGGCCTCGGTGACGCGGGCCCATACTCTGCGCAACGCGCGGATCTTGGCCACGCTCAGGAAAAAATCTGCGTCCACCGCCACGCTGAAGGCGATCTGCCCGCAGGCGCCATCAACGCTCATGCCCGCCGCCGTCATGGCGCGCAGATATGCAACCGCGGTTGCGACACCGGCCCCCAGCTCCTGGGCGTCGGAACCGCCGGCCGCGTGATATACATGCGCGTTCACTTGAATCGCGCGCGCCGCCGGAAAAGTCTTGGCCACATAGGCGGCCGCGTCGGCTGTACACGCGAGTGCGGTCGCGGCGTCCGCCGGCAGACGTCCGCGCCCCGCCAGCGTACTCAACGGATCGACGCCGAAGTTGCCGGCGAAATCCTTCACGGCTTGCTTCTCTAAAAGCGCTGCCAACAGCGGCGCATAGGGGAACGGCGCCACATAGGCGTCCAGCGCCACCGGTGCGATGTCGAGCAACACGCCGTCCAGCGTACGCTCCAGGTCGGCAAGCGTGTGCACCGCCACCCCCGCGCCGCCCTCGGGATCGAGGCGCAGCGTGATCGACGTCGCTCCGGCCTCAAGCTCCTCGATGATCTGGGCATTGGCATCGGCCGGACGCGGTGCACCCACGCTCTGGCGCACGTCCCATTCTCCGCGCAGCGTGCCGCGCGCCGCGGCATCGTCCGCAACCTTGGTGCCGCCCTGCGTATACAACGGCTGGACCGCGATGCCTTCATAGGTGCGGCTGACCAGCTTCTTGTCGAAGGGCGCGCCCGCCAACACCTTGTCCACCAGCTTCAGCCACGCGTCCTGCGGGACTGCCGGGAATTCGGCGGCAAGGTTCAAGGTCTCTTGGGGCACGTTATGGGCTCTCCCTGGCCTCGTTCTTAGGACCTGAACTCAGGTCCGTCAAACGGGCGCGTCTTGGGAAAATAGGCCTTATACTCTCAGGCGATGATAGCCCCCGAAACCCCCGGAAAGCCCAGCTTTGATCGCTGCCCAGACCCGGCGATTTTGCCGTCCGCCTGGGTCACGGGCTGGGCGCATCTGATCAAGGCCGGCGGGCAGATTCTCGATGTCGCCGCCGGCCATGGCCGCCATGCGCGGGCCTTGGCTTTGCTGGGATACAAAGTCACCGCCGTCGACCTCGACGTCTCGGGCCTCGCGGATCTCGCCGGTGTCGAAGTCATCGCCGCCGATCTCGAGTCCGGTACGTGGCCATTCAAACGCTTCGACGCCATCGTGGTGACCAACTATCTCCACCGTCCGCATTTCCCGCACTACATCGCCAGCCTCAATGACGGCGGCGTTCTGCTCATCGAGACCTTCGGCCAGGGCAACGAACACTTCGGCCGGCCGCGCAATCCCGATTTCCTGCTCGCACCCGGCGAATTGCTCGCGGCTTTCGCGAGCCTTTCCACCGTCGCCTACGAACACGGCGCCGAACAGCATCCGCGTCCCGCTGTGCGCCAACGCATTTGCGCCGTGAAAGGCGCCGGTCCGGTCGATTTAGGGCCTTAATCGCGGCGATATATCCACTATAATATATCGATGGTCCGCATCCTCACACTCGTGCTGTTGCTCTGTTTTGCAGGCTCCGTGCGCGCCGCCGACGACGCGAAGCTCCTCGTCTTCGCGGCCTCCAGTTTGACCGAAGTGATGAACGAGGTCGGCGACGCCTATGCCAAAACCGGACAGCCGCGCCCGGTCTTCTCCTTCGCGGCCAGTTCCGCACTCGCGCGCCAGATCGAGAACGGCGCCCCCGCCGGCGTGTTCGCTTCCGCCGACGAGGAGTGGATGGATTACCTAGCCCAGCGCAAGCTGATCGTCCCGGCGACACGCGAAGCCTTGGTTGGCAACAGCTTGGTCCTGATCGCGCCCGCCGACCGGCCGCTCACTCTTGAGATCGCGCCCAACTTCCTGCTCGCCGCAGCGCTCAAGGGCGGAAAGCTGTCGCTCGCCGATCCCGCCAGCGTGCCTGCCGGCAAATATGCCAAGGCCGCGTTCGAACATCTCAAGGTATGGGACGCGCTCATGCCGAACGTCATCAACGCCGACAACGTGCGAAATGCCATGGCCTTCGTCGAACGCGGTGAAGCTGCCGCGGGTGTGGTCTACGCCACCGATGCGGCGCTGACCAAGAAGGTCACCGTCGTCGGCACCTTCCCGGCAGACAGTCACCCGCCGATCACCTATCCGCTAGCCGTGATCGCCGCCAACGACACGGCGGCTGCGCGCGCCTTCCGCGATTTCCTTCTGGGTGACCAAGCCAAGGCCATCTATCGTAACTATGGCTTCGTTGTGAAATAGGGGGATAAGGGTGGAGCTCTCGCCGGCGGAGTGGCAGGCCATCGGCCTGAGCGTGAAGGTCGGCTTCTGGAGCACGCTCCTGAGCCTTCCGGTCGGCTTTGCGCTCGCCTACCTGCTCGCGCGCCGCGACTTTCCCCTGAAAAGCCTGGTCAACGGCATCGTCTACCTACCGCTCGTCCTGCCGCCGGTGGTCACCGGCATGCTGCTGTTGCTGTTCTTCGGCACGCGCGGCCCCGGCGGACGTTTCCTCGAAGACGTCTTCGGCATCACCATTGCGTTTCGCTGGACAGGGGCGGCGCTGGCCGCCGCCATCATGGGCTTGCCTTTGATGGTGCGCGCCATGCGGATTTCGATTGAAGCGGTGGACCGGCGCCTGGAACTCGCGGCGCGCACGCTGGGCGCGTCCTGGTGGCGGACTTTTTTCACCATCACCCTGCCGCTGTCCTTGCCCGGCATCATCGCCGGTGCGGTGCTGTCCTTCGCCAAGTCCTTCGGCGAGTTCGGCGCAACCATCACCTTCGTTTCCAACATCCCCGGCGAGACCCAGACCCTGCCCATCGCCATCTACAGCTTCCTGCAGTCACCCACAGGCGAAGGCCCCGCCATCCGCTTGGCCGTGCTCTCGGTGATCGTTTCGATGATTGCCATCGTCGGCGCCGAATGGATCGAGCGCCGCGTCACCACCCGCACGCGTGCCGCATGAGCTTTGATGTTGATGTAGAGCTGCGCCGCGGCGATTTCCTGCTCAAGGCGGCCTTCCGCGCCGAAGCCGGTCTCACCGCGCTGTTCGGCCCGTCGGGGGCCGGCAAGACTTCGGTGCTCAACATGATCGCCGGCGTGCTCAAACCAGCGCGCGGGCGCATCGCGGCGGATGGTGTCGTGCTGTTCGATTCCGCAGCACGCGTCGACCTCAAGCCGGAAGCGCGCCGGGTCGGCTACATCTTCCAGGACGCGCGCCTGTTCCCGCACATGTCCGTCGAGGCCAACCTGCTTTACGGTCACGCCCTCAACACATCCAATCGTTACGCCACGCCCGATCACATTATCGATCTGCTCGGCATTCGCGCGCTGCTGGCGCGCCCTCCGGCGTCGCTCTCGGGCGGCGAACAGCAGCGCGTCGCATTCGGCCGTGCCATCTTGGCCAGCCCGCGTCTGTTGTTGATGGATGAACCGCTGGCCTCGCTCGATGACGCCCGCAAGCAGGAGATCCTGCCCTACATCGAGCGCCTGCGCGATGAATTGAAAATCCCCATCCTCTATGTCACGCACGCGCGCGCCGAGGTCGACCGCCTGGCGGCCGCCGTGGTCACGATCGAGAATGGAAGAGTTGTGGCTTAGTTTTCGCCGCCGGCGTCGGACGCCAGCATCTCCGGCGCCGCCTCGAGCGCTTCGCTGGCGGCCAGATCCGCGGCCAGGGTCGTGCGCTTGGCACGCACCGTCTTTTTAATCACCACCACCGCGCGTTTGGCGCGGCGGACAATGGTGGCCATGGCTCGGCCACGGGCGCGTGCAGGTTGCGGCAGGTGTGACATTAGTCTTTAACCCCTTAACTTGGGCGGCGTACCTCTGTAACCAGCGGCGCCGCTTCTTGTTCCCACATTTGGTCTCCACGGGCTCCCTCAACCCCTCAGTCCACTCGTTTAAGACGTGGTCCGCTCAACAAAGGGCCGGGCGCTTACATCCGGCGTCCGGCCCTGTTCCGCGGTTCCGATTCTTTGGGGGGAGGGAGCCCGCGGGAGTTCGTTGCCACAATCGTTAGGCCGCCTCCATCTATCGGACAAATGAATTATTTAGGTTATTAACATCTAAATTGTCGATACAATAACTGCGCGTAAACACTCACGATTTCGGGAATTCACCCATGGATATGGATCAGGTGCGGACCTTCCGCGAAGTGGTCGAGCTCGGCAGTTTTGTGCGCGCCGCCGACTCCCTGCACGTCACCCAGTCCACCGTCAGCGCCCGCATCAAGGAGCTCGAGCTCGGCCTCGGTCAGGCGCTGTTCGTGCGCCGCAAATCCGGCGTCACGCTGACCCCTGCCGGCAAACGCTTCCAGCCCCATGCCGCAACCCTGTTGCGCGTATTGCAGCAGGCGCGCCAGGACGTCGCCCTGCCCGCCGAGATGCGCGCCGTGCTCAACATCGGCGGACAGTTTTCGTTGTGGGAGCGCATTCTCCTGCGCTGGATGGCGACCTTCCGCACAGGCAACCCCGATGTCGCCGTGCGCGCTGTGGTGGGCACGCCGGAATCCTTGATGCGCTCGCTCACGGATGGCCTTTTGGATGTGGCCGTGATGTACGCCCCAGAAGCGCGGCCCGGCTTCACCATCGAGAAGTTCTTCGACGAAAGCCTGATCATGGTGGCCACGCGTGCCGGACATGGCGGCTCGAATGAACCTGACTATGTCTTTGTCGATTGGGGCGACGATTTCGGCGCCTGGCATTCCGACCAGTTTCCGGGCTTCACCGCGCCGGGACTGCACGTCAGCCTCGGAACCCTAGGCTTGCGCCACATCCTCGCCCAAGGCGGTGCGGGTTATTTTCCCGCCCGCGTGGTGGCCGGCGAAGTCGCCGCCGGCAAGCTTTTCCCGGTGCGCGCGGCGCCGCAGTTCCTGCGCCCAGCCCACCTGATCTATCCGGCCGAAGGCACGCCGACGCGTGCCGCAGCACTCGCATCCTTGCGCGCCGCCACCGCCGTCGATGCGGCGGCGCTGTCTTAGAGCATTTTCCAGCGAAGTGGGAACCGGTTCGCTTCAGAAAATGCGACCACCTAAATATTGCTCGGACTATTGCTTGCGCGCGGCGATCAGCGACTTGGCTTCGCCTTCGTCGATCACCGTGATCTGGTCGATGGTGCATTGGCTGCCCATCGGATCGCGGGTCACGCGGATGATGTCGTTGGCACAGAGTTGGCCGATGGAGGTCGCCGAAGAGAAGCTGCCGGCGAATTCCAGACCGTGGCATTCGCTGGTGAGATCGATGCGGCGGTACTGCGGCGCGCTGATGAGGCGCAATACGATGGTCTTGTCGTCGATGACGCGGCTGTCGTCGATGGACTTCAGGGTCACGCAGGTCTGGACATCGCCGATCTCCGCGCCAAACGCACCTAAACCACTAAAGGCAGGCGAAAGCGCGGCGAACCAAAGCCCAAACGCCGCCGCCAGCCGCCTGTGAAGCCGCCGATCCATTGAATCCCTTCCCGTGTTCCGGTCCCGGATATTCTTCCGAAAGCCCCCTCGCTGCCAAGTTTTGGCGCCCAATTAGGGCAATTTTTTGTTGCTGTCTGTCCGGCGCGCCACTGGTTTGACCGGGCTCGGGTCCACCGCCGCGGTTTCCGGGGCGGTTTGCAGCCAGGAGCAGCCGGCCGGCGGCTGGGCGCTTCCCAGCCCGTGGGTCATCAGGTTGAGGACACGTTCATCGTTCTCATAGCCGGTATGGGCCACCTGCGGCGAGGCCATGGACGCCACGGCCAAGGAGACCTCCTGGGCGATGGAGACGACGACGTTGGTGGTATGGGCGCACAGCCGCGCGTCCATAAAGTCCGACGTGAAGCTCTGCGGGATGGTGTAGCTCAGGATGTCGTTGGGGTCGCTGAAGGCGATGATCGATAGGCTCTTGAACCAGCGCTCGCGGATTTTCGCGGCGTTTGGCGCGCAGTACTGCTCGTTCTGTTTGGCGATCAAAGGCGGCGGCTCGCCCGACTGCAACAGGGGTAGCTGGTTGGCCAGCATGAAGAAGGTGATGTCCTTGTCGCGCAACGAATCGAGCGCCTGCATGGCGGCGCGTGCGCGTGCGTCGTTGCCCAGGGCGTCCCGCAAGGCGCCCAAGGTTTGCATGGTATCCAGCGCCACGCGGCTGCCCAAGCTGTGGGTCGACAGCAGGATGTCGTCCGTCTGGATGACGTTGCGTTGGGTGTCGCGCCAATTGCACGCTTCCGTCGCCGCCGCCGGATAGTCGCCCCAGGTGCCGCGTGCCACCCAGCAGAAGGCCTGCAGCATGCTGCCGCGGATCACGTCGCCGCGCGAGCCATTGTAGGCGAGGGGATCGGTAAAGCTGTTGATCAGCCCCTTCAGCGAGCGGTTCAGGCTGGCGCGCACTTTGCCCGATGTGCCGACGTCGTCATACGCTAATGCTTTGCGCTCGGTGTCGATCAGGTCCGAATAGGTCAGCTCAAAAGTCAAAAGCTCCGCGCCGGTGGTGTTGGTAAAGCGCGATATGCGCAAAGAGCCCAGTGCCACATTGGGGGCCGTGGTCTTGGCATCGCTGGGCGCGCGCAGGCCGATGGTCTTGACCTGCGGATCGATCATGTTCAATCCCAGCTTCAAGGCGAGATTGCGTTGCTGGCGTTCGGAGTATCCCAGGGCCTGGGCGCCGATGCCGTGCACGATGATCAAGCGCGTGGTTTTGGGCGCGGCCGGTGTCGCGGACTTGAAGTTGGCATCGAGCCCGGCGAAGGAGGGCCCGGTGATCTCACAAAGCGTGGTTTCCGGCGCGGGCTTCTCTTCGGCCTTCGCCATCACCGCTTCAGCCACGCCCTTGCCGATGCTGCCGCAGCCCGCGAGGGGCATCAGGCAGAGCATCGCTGCGGCGGCAAGCCAACGCGTTGAGATCGGGCAGAAGGTCGAGAAATGGCGCACGCGCGGTCGTCCGGCTGGATTTGTGGCGCCCCTGAACCGGGGCCTAGTCCTGATTATAACGCCGCAAGTTGCAGAAAAGTGCCGAAACAGTTCCCATCCTGGCGGGATTTTGCGGCGATTGCGCGCGGGGTCCGGCTGGGGCATCCTGACCTCACTCATTCCGTCGAAGGGTCGAACATGAAGAAAATCGCTGTTTTTGCCGCCGCCGCCGCACTTTTTGCGTCCGCCATGCCGGCCCAAGCCTTCGACCGCAACACCATGCTCGGCACCCCGCGCATCGCCGCCCCGGCGGCCATGGGCTATGTGCGCGTGCCCTTCAATACTGCGAACTCCCATCGTATGCCGCGCGCCGGTCTGATGCTCAGCGCGCCCGGCATGGATGCGCCCGGCAGGCCCTATGTGCGTTCCGCCTACGCGGGCGTTGTCGATTTCGGCGTGACGCGGCGCTCCGCGCGTTCGCGCTGGACCCCGACGCTCAACGTGAGCGACCACGTCGCCTGGGCCGCCTATCCCGATGCGCTGCCCAAGGATACGCCGCGTCTTGATCTCTTGGGCGGCAGCACTTCGTGGCTGATCGTCGGTGCGGTGTCCGCCGCCATCATCACCGGCGTCTACATCGGCTCCACCAACGACTAGTCAAAAAAAGAGGCGTGCTGCATAAAAGCAGGCACGCCTCTTTCTCAATCCCTCTCTTACTTCGTCAAGTTCGGGAACATCCGGGCCCCTTGCTCCATGCGCTGTTTGATATGCGCAGCCATGCCCTGCTCCACCCGCGCTCCGGTTTGCGGATCGTGCACCACCGCGCTGTTCATTTGCACCGGCATGCCGAACTCCTTGCCCGCGGCCAATATCTTGCGCACGCCTTGCTCGAAGATGCCGGCTTCCGGCGTCGGCTTGCCTTTGATCTCGCAGTTGCCGACACCGCAGTAATCCATGGAAAGATCACCCGTCCCGGCCCAGACCACCACCTTGGCGTTGATGTCTTTCATGGCCTTGAGGATGTCGCGCACGCGCTCCACACCCGGCTTGCTTTCGATCAGGAGGATGGCGATCAACTCACCCGAAGGGTCCATGCCCCAGATGTCGGCCTTCTCCATGTAGGTATCGCCGTCCACGCCCCAGCGCTTGGCCGCGATCGTCGGCAGCCAGCCGCGCAAGCCGGTCGGCTCGTAGTCCTTGGAGCCCGGGCGCTGCGGATACCGCATGGCGCGGATCGCGGCAACCGCCTGCTCCGGCGTCTCGATGCGCGGAAAGATCACGCCATTCGCGCCGGAATCGAGCACCTGCTTCACCTGCCACAGGTTTTTCTCCAGCTCCCAACCGTAGGCGGTGATGCGCGTGATCACCGGCTTGCCCTTCGGGAGCTTGCCGGAGTCGAGGGCATCACCGAAGCCCGCCACGTTGAACGGCGGATGCTCCATGTCATAGAAGTAGTACAGATCATCGGAAACCAGCGGCTTGATCGGCGTCTGCTCGAGCGCTGCGATCATGGTGTTGGTGCGCGCCGGTTTTTGCTGCGCGTGTACGGCGGGCCCGGCGAGCAAGGCCATGCACACGCCCGCCAATCCGATCCTCAGATAACGTTTCATGATCGACCTCCCGATTGATTGCTGGCGAACACGCGTATTGTCAGCGGAAAACTAAATCAGTCCTGACACTCCAAGTAGGCGAGAGGTTCAATGTAGCACCGACGCGCCTGTGCGGGATCGTGATTTGTCGCCGGGGTTTCCGGCGTTATTTCGCCAGAGGCATGCCGATGTACACGTAGTGCAACGGCAGTTCCTTGCAGTTCCGCACCTGGAAATACTTATCCAGCGTCTCGCGCCACCACCCGGCGGGGCGCAGCAGGATGTGCGCGTTGCGCCCATCGGGCAGGGTCTTTTGCGCCGGCGTCAACGCGATCTTCATGAGCACCAGGCGCGGTTTCAGCGCGCACATCGACTCCAGCACCGCGGTCAGATATTCGGGCTCGATGTGCTCCATGACGTCCATGGCCGCGATCATGTCGACGGGCTGCGACGGCAGCGTGTCCTTGCCCTCGATGGCGGGATCGAATTCCAGAACCGTCAAATCCGGCGCGATGGCCGTGATCGCCGGCTTCAGCGTGCCTTTGCCGCAACTGAAATCCAGGATCACACGGCAGTCGCTTTTGCGCGCGAAGGTCACCACGCCTTGAGCGTCTTTCTGCGCATCGGCGCCGTATTCTGGTTTGTCGGAATGCAGCTGCTTGTTCATTTCCTTGTAAGCGTCGGAAATAACCGACTTGCTCATGCGTCCTCGCCGCCCTGCTTGCGGGCCATCACCAGGTCAAAGCGCTCGAAAGTAGCGTGACCCTCTTGACTTACACCACGTCCTGTCAGCACCGTCCACGCGGTCATCAGCAGGATCTTGAAATCCAGCCACAGACTGATGTTGTCGACGTAGTAGACATCGAGTGAGAATTTCTCTTCCCAGCTGATGGCGTTGCGGCCGTTCACCTGCGCCCAGCCGGTCACGCCGGGCAGCACGTCATGGCGGCGCAACTGCTCGGTGGTGTAGTAGGGCATGTACTCCACCAGCAGCGGGCGCGGACCGATCAGACTCATGTCGCCCTGAAGAATATTGATGAGCTGCGGGAATTCATCGATCGAGAAGCGGCGTAGGAATTTGCCGAAAGGCGTCAGGCGAACACCGTCGGGCAGAAGGGCGCCGCTGGCATCGGTCTTGCTGGTCATGGTGCGGAATTTGTAGATCCGGAACGGGCGGCCCTTCAGACCGGGGCGTTCCTGCGTGAACAGCACCGGCGTGCCCATCTTGAAGGCGATGGCGATGCCAACCCCGATCAGGATCGGCGAGAGCAGGATCAGCAGCGTAAGCGACACCGCCACATCGAAGGCGCGCTTGAGGCCGAGGGTGCGCCGGCGCAGCACCGCCGCGCGTGGATCGGCCGCCACCGCCTCTTCGATCAGCCCGCGCACTTTCGAGGCCGTGCGGTCGAGGTTGAAGCGCCCCGCCGCGAGTGCCTGGGCTTGTTGGCTCGCGCGTTTCAAGCCATCGCCGTCGGAGAGGTAGTCGGCGAGCTCGCGCGCCGCCGCCAGCGGATCGTCGGGCAAAGCGAGGCCGGCACTGCGGCCATCGACGACGTCACGCTGCCAACTGGCTTCCGAAGCAATTACCGGCCGCCCGCTCGCCAGCGCATCGAAGAACGCGGCACCGTCCGCACCATTCTCGCCGGCGAAGGTCCTGCCAGTGATCAACACGGCCGATGCGGCGCCCAGGAACGCCGGCAGGTCGCGCCGCGCCAGGGGATCGAGGAACCAGACGTTGCGATTGAGCACGCCCGCTTCCACCGCGCGCGCTTCCAATGTGCCGCGTGCAGGCCCGTCGCCGCACAGCGCGAAGATCACTTCCGGGGCGAGGGTCTGTACGGCGGCAGCGATCGTGATCACGCGCTCAAGGTTCGCCTCATTCGTCATCCGTCCGGCGTACGCCACCAGTTGACGCTGGGCGAGGTAAGGATAGGCCGAGAGTGCCGGTGCGCCCGCGCCCGGCGCGGTGCCGGGCTGGGACGCAAAGAGTGTGGTGTCGCCGCCGGGATAGGCCACGCTGACTTTGCGCGCGCCTCCGAGGTGCCCGGCAATGCGCCGTGCGGTCAAAACCGCTTCCTGATCAGGCGAACTCACCACGATCTGGCGCGCCCGCCACGCCACGAGGCGGAACAGCGCGCGGGCGGCGAGGTTGCCCACCTGTGCGAGAACGCCGGTACCCGGCGCGCTGCGCTCCGGCGGGCCCACGCGCGCATCGAGAATCAGGGGTACGCCGCGCAGCCAAGCGAAATAGATCAGCAGCGGGAACTGCGCGAGCGGCCTGTCGGTGGCCAGTACCGCGTCGACGTCTTCCACACCCCACAGGCGCCACCACAGACTGCGCGCAAAGCGGCGGCCGAGCTCGGGCGCCATGGGGAAACCGAAACGCGCGCGCAGCGCGCTCTTGGCCGCTGCCACGCGCACACCCGGGATGTTCACCGTGCCCTCGCGCAGCCCTGCCGTGGTCGTCAGAACGGTGATGCGGTGGCCGGCCGCGGCAAAGCGCCTGGCCAGGTCGTAGCTGCGGGTTTCGTCCGCCTGATCGGGAAGCTTGAACGCCGGATCGACGATCAGGATATGCAGTTTGCCGTGAAGGTACGGCGCTGATGCGGTTGCATCGGAGGAGGCGGAGTTCATGCTCCCGCGGTTATAACGCCCGCGTTGAGTCGCCGCCAGAGTCCGCGCGAGAAGGAATCGTGACGGCGCTCGCTATTGCCCGGCTTTGCGCCGGTATAGATAGAGCGTGGCGCCGCGATAGGTGGTGGTCGCCGCCAGGTCGAAACGCTGGCCGAGGGCGGCGATCTGGGCGCGCTGATTGATGCTGCGGTCTTCCTGGAAGATGATGAAATCGAAGTCGCGGTCGATCCAGCGGGCCAAAGTGGCATCGCTCCACAGGGATTCTTCCTCCAGCGCCCCCTGCACCGCCTCGCGCCCCGCCGCATTCAAGGTGGTGCCCACGCTGCGCCGGGTCAAAGCCGGGTCGATGCTCTGGGCCGGGAAGGGGTGC
This sequence comes from Fidelibacterota bacterium, assembly GCA_947481595.1. Classification (GTDB taxonomy): domain Bacteria; phylum Pseudomonadota; class Alphaproteobacteria; order Rhodospirillales; family Rhodospirillaceae; genus SHVO01. The sequence goes on along the minus strand of CANKHC010000002.1, from coordinate 28,244 downwards.
TCCGACAGCAGCACGGCATAGGGCAGAGACGGCACTTTGACGTTGCCCAGCCCGTGCAGCACCAGAACCGGTTCGTGGCCTGGAACGTTGGCCGCCACCCAGCGCGCCACGGTGTCGATGTCACGGGCTTCGGGCGTCGGTGAGGCGAGGCGCCTGATCACACCGCCCTTGTCTTCAGCGCGCAGGGCCGCGAGCGGCGCAAAGGCGTTCAGCGCCACGACGATCAGCGCGCCGACCATGATCATGGGCGCCGCCGGCATCCCGTTCAGCCGCGCGCGGTGGGCAATCATCGCCAGCGCCAGGGCGGCCGCGAGCGCGCCGAAAGCCGCAAAATACGGCGTATAACCCACCATGCAGCCCTGACAGTAGCCAAGTGCTGCCAGGTAATGCGCCGCCGCCAAACCCAGGAACAGGAGCGGAGCGACCCAGAGGATCTTCAAGGGCCCCCCCGCCAGCTTGAACAGCGCCAGCGCCAGGATGATCGTGCCGGCGTAAGGCAAGACGAAAGTATCGAACACCTCGGCCGCCGAGAACCGCGCGAAGGCCGGCGCCATGCTCACCAGTCCGGTGCTGCCGTGGTCGATCAGCACGAAATTCGGTGCGAGCCACCCGGCCTTCTCGAGCAACGGCGAGATCACCGGCAGGCGCAGCGCGTATTCACCAAGTTTCTCGGGAAATTGATACAGGATCGCCGCTGTCACCGCGGCGGCGGCGACCACCACGATGAGCGCGTTGACGGCGCGCTTGCGGCCCAGGGCAGCGATATACACCGGCACCAGCAGCGCCACCGCCAGGATCGTGTTCTGACGGTAGAAGTAGAGCACGGCGCAGAGTGCGCCCATCAGTGCGCTCACCGCGAAATTCGGCCGGCCCAGCGACCCGACGATCAGCCAGGTGGCCAGCAGCAGCAGCGCCGATGCCATGGCTGTTGGCGTGGCGGTGGCGAAGGCATAAGCCGTGGCGGGCGTCGCGAGTAGGATCAGCACCGCAGCGGCGGCGGCTAAGGTGTTGGCGGTTAGGCGCCGGGCAATGAAAAACAGCAAGGCCGCGTTGACCAGCCCCAGACCCACCGACAGTAGGCGCGCCGAAAACGGGCCGATGCTCTCCACGCGTTGCCAGAAGCCCAGTTGATAGAAATACAGGGGCATCTGCCCGGTGGCGTCGGTGGCGGTATAGGGCGCCACATGCGGCACGTTGGCCGGGCCCGCGTACCACAGCGACCGCACGATAAAGCTGGCTTCTTCGGCGGTCAGCGGCGCCTTGGTCAGGGTCAGATAAGCGATCGCCCCGAAAACCCCCAGGGCGCCCAACAGCAGCAGCACGGCCAGCAAAGGGTCCGGCCGTCCAGCGCGGTTTTCGGTGTCTGCGGTGTCCGCCATCGCCGTCCCCCAACAGATCGCGGGGGCATTCTACCCTTTCCCCTCGAAGGCGCAGCAAGATTCTCGCTTACCCCATTGACGCGAAAGGGAATCTTAAGTTTTTCGCGGAACAGTCGAAGGTGCCACCCCCAGGAGCTGAGGGCGTGGACACGGCGTTAAGGAATGGCCATAATGGGCCCGATCACTTGGGGAATACCCGGCAAAAGCCGGCGACACGCTTTCGGGATTTGGCGCGCAACGAGCCCTTTGTTGCGCGCGTTTGTGTTTGTAGGCCGTTTGGTCCCCATGTCCCCAGTATCCTTGTCCCCCTCGACCATGCTGCGCCCTCTCCGCTGCCTCGCCCTCAGCCTGCTTATGCTTGCCTGCACAGCGCCCGCCCGCGCCGACGTTGCCGATGTGATGCGCCGCATCCAGGCGGACGGACAGGCCCGCGTCGTCGTGCGCATGAAGGCCGACACCGGCGCGGCCACCTGGTCGGCGCGCGATACCGCCGGCCGCCAGCGCGCCGCCGTTGCCGCCGCCCTCGAGAACACGCGCCCCGCGCTGCGCGGTGCGCGCATCCGCGCCTTCAAGTCCTTCCGCACGCTGCCGCTGCTCGCCACCACCGTCGACCGCGAACAGTTGATGAGCCTGGTGGCCTCCCCTGAGGTCGACGAGGTTTTCCTCGTGCGCCGCGAACGCAAGATGGCCGATGTTGCCGTCCCGGCGCTTGAAAGCGCGCAGATCTTCAACGCCCAGTCCTCGATCGACATCGCCTCGGCCTGGGCGAAGGGTTACGACGGCAGCGGTTACGCGGTGGCGGTGATCGACGGCGGTTTCAATTTCAATCACCCCATGCTCGCCGGCAAAAACGTCGGCGACGCTTGTTTTGCCAGCGACGATGCCACCACCAAAAGCAATTGCCCGACCGGTGCGGTTTCGCAGATTGGCGTCGGTGCGGCCTCCAACTGTCCGCAGCTCTCCGACCGCTGCAATCACGGCACGCACGTCGCCTCCGTGGCGGCCGGCAACGATGGCACCAACTTCGGCGTCGCGCGCGGCGCCAAGATCGTGCCCGTCGACGTCTTCTACTCCATCAGCGACCCCACCGACTGCGCGCCGGCTCTCACCTGTGAAGTCACCGACTCTGTCGCCGTGCTCGACGCCCTTGACTACATCAACGAGCGCGCCGCTGCGCTCAACATCGCCGCCGTCAACATCTCCATCGGCGGCGATCTGCACGACGGCTACTGCGACGAGGACGTGCGCCGGGGCGTGATCGACATGCTTCGCCAAAAAGGCATCGCCGTCGCCATAGCCGCCGGCAACGGGGGTGCGACCGGCCGCGTCGCCGTTCCGGCCTGCGTCTCCTCCGCCATTGCCGTAGGCGCCACCAACGACGGCACCTCGGTCGCGAACTTCTCGAACTTCGCCCAAACCGTCGACGTCATGGCGCCCGGTGTCGGCGTCTACGGCGCGTCGGGCGGCGGCATCGGACTGGTCACCTCCAACGGCACCTCGTCCGCCGCACCGCATGTGGCAGGCGCCTGGACCGTGCTGCGCCAAGCAGTCCCCGCCGGCACCTTCGTTGATCTCGAAAATGCGCTCAAGCAGACCGGCGTGCCGGTCACGCGCTTCTCCAGCGGTTTCAGCGTCCCCAAGATCCAGGTGATGGCCGCCATCAACCGCCTCCAGGGCAAGGACCGGCGCATCCTCAACAGCCTCGTCAGCGGCAACGCCCCGCTCATCGGCCAGTCGTACTTGCGCCTCTTCAACACCGGCGTGAGTGCCGGCACGGTCACGGTCACCCTGCGCGACGCCACGACCGGCGCTGTCGCCGGCACCTGGACCAGCCCGCAGATTCCGTCCCAGGCCTCGCCGCAATTCTCGTTTGAGTCCATCGAACGCGATGCCGGTACGCCGCAGGCCGCAGGCCGCATCTACTACAACCTCGACGTCACCAGCACCTTCACCGGCTACATGCAGCATGTGCTGTGGGCGCGCACCGGCGGCGTTTTCGCCAACCTTTCCGGCTGCGCCGCGGGCGCTTCCGACGGGCAGGTTGTCTCCAACGTGCACGCCTCCAACTTCACCAGCTATGAGTCGCGTTTGCGCATGGTCAACACCGGCTCGGCCGCCGCACCTGCGGTCTTGCGCCTCTATGACTCCCTCACCGGCGTCGAGCTCGCGACATGGACAAGCCCCGACATTGCGCCTGGGGCGACGTTCGAGATGCAGTCATCGCAGCTCGAAGACCAAATTCCGGCCCTGAAGGCGCGCGTTGATGCCGGCCTGCTGCAATACAATGTCAGGCTCGGCAACCTCGCCGGCTACCTGCAGCATGTGGTCGAGAATTCCCAGGTCGGTGCACTGGTCGACATGTCGGCGAAATGCGAGCTCGGCTTCGCTGCAGCTCGCTAGCGCGCGATAGGAAAAGTGGAAGCCGGTTTTCCGTTGAATCGCGCGCCAACCATTTGAATCAGACTCAGCCGCGGCGTCTGAATTTGCGCTGGCGCGGTTCCAGCAGCAGGACCACCGGCAGCTTGACGATCTCGTAGACCGCGAAGCCTAGGATCATCGCCACGATGATATAAGCGATGCCGTCGGCGTTCGCCGGCAGCATCGGCGTGAAGTCGCGCCAGGTCCCCGCGACCATGATGGGGTCGGCGTGGCGCAGCAGCTGGAAGGGTTTGGCCAAGACGCTCGCATCGGCGATGGCGCTAAAGGCGCTTTGCAGTTCGTTCACGCGCCGGCCGGCATCGGCTTCCAGCTCCTTGCGCACGGTGTCGCTCATCAATTGATAGCGCAGGCCATGCTGGACATTGTTCAGCACCAGCTTGGCCTCGTCGAGAGCTCCGCCCAGGCGCTGGATGTACTGCACGATAAAGGCTTGGGCTTGGCTGGCCGCCACGCCGGACGCGGCGACCGCCACCGCCCCCAGAAACGTATCGAGTTTTCGAAAGAACCAGTCCACTGCAATGACCCTTTGCCTCACGCCTGCTGGCTGACTATAAGCCCCTGATTCCGCCGCCGCAATTTCAGTCCACAACACCATGGACGCCCATGCGGGTTGACCTCTTCGATTTCGATCTGCCGTCCCAGCTCATCGCCGCGCGCCCCGCCCGCCCGCGCGATGCCGCACGCCTGTTGCACGTGAACGGCGAGAAACTGACCGACAGCGTGGTCGGCGCGCTGCCGTCCTTCCTTGCGGCCGGCGACATCATGGTCTTCAACGATACGCGTGTGTTCCCGGCCCGCCTCTTGGGCGTGCGCGGCACCGTCCCCGTCGAACTTCTGCTCCATAAACAACAATCGCCGGCTGAATGGGTTGCATTCGCGCGCCCCGCCAAGCGCCTGAAACCCGGCCAGCAGCTTGATTTCCCCGCTGGCCTGGCCGCCGAAGTGCTGGGCCGCGAGGGACCGTTCTTGAAGGTGCGCTTCAATCTCGAAGGTGCCGCCTTGCGCGCAAAGCTTGCCGAAGTCGGGCATGTGCCGCTGCCGCCCTACATCGACCGCCCCGACGATGATCAGGACCGTGCCGACTATCAGACGGTCTATGCGAAGGCGGAGGGCGCCGTCGCCGCCCCCACCGCCGGTCTGCACTTCACGCCTGCGTTGCTTGGCGCCCTTGACGCCGCTGGTGTACAGCGCGCGCACGTCACGCTCCACGTTGGTGCCGGCACCTTCCTGCCGGTCAGCGCGGAGGACACCAAGGACCACGTCATGCACAGCGAGTGGGGAGAGGTCAGCGCCGCCACGGCCGCGGCGATCAACGCCGCGCGCAAGAAAGGCGGCCGCCTGGTCGCGGTTGGCACGACGGCGCTCAGACTCCTTGAAACCGCCGCGCGCGAGGACGGCACCATCGCGCCTTTCTCCGGCGACACGGCCATCTTCATCACCCCCGGCGTGCCCATCCGCTCCGCCGACCTGCTGATGACCAATTTCCACTTGCCGCGTTCGACACTGTTCATGCTGGTGGCGGCCTTCGCCGGCATGGAAACGATGCGCGCCGCCTACGCCCATGCTATTGCACAGCGCTACCGCTTCTACTCCTACGGCGATTCCAGTCTCCTTGTGCGTCCCCGCTGAAAACAAAATGACCGCGTTCAATTTTGAAATTCTCGCTCAAGACGGCAAAGCGCGTCGTGGCAGACTCACGACCGCGCACGGGCCCATCGACACACCCGCATTCATGCCCGTGGGCACGGCTGCCACCGTCAAGGCGATGTTCCCCGAAACCGTCGCCGCCACCGGCGCGCAGATCATTTTGGGAAACACCTACCACCTGATGCTGCGCCCCGGGCCCGAGCGCATCGCTGAGCTGGGCGGAACGCGCAAGTTCATGAACTGGCCGGGACCGATCCTCACGGACTCCGGCGGCTTTCAGGTCATGTCGCTCGCGAAACTGCGCAAGATGACCGAAGACGGTGTCACCTTCCAATCGCATATCGACGGCAGCAAACACCATCTCTCGCCGGAACGTTCGATCCAGATCCAGCACGCCCTCGATGCCACCATCACCATGGCCTTTGACGAGTGCACACCGTTCCCGGCCGAGAAAAAAGAAGTCGCCGAGAGCATGCGCATGTCCATGCGCTGGGCGCGGCGCTCGAAGGACGCCTATGTGGTGCGGCCGGGCTACGGTCTTTTCGGCATCGTCCAAGGCGGTGTGCATCCCGACCTGCGCGCGGAATCCATTGAGGCCTTGAAGACCGTCGGCTTCGACGGCTATGCCATCGGCGGTTTGGCGGTGGGCGAGGGGCAGGAGTTGATGTTCGCCACCCTCGACCACACCCTGCCGCAAATGGCCGTGGACAAGCCGCGCTATCTCATGGGCGTCGGCAAGCCCTTCGATATTGTTGGCGCGGTCTTGCGCGGTGTCGACATGTTCGACTGCGTGCTGCCCACCCGTTCGGGCCGCACGGCGCAGGCCTTCACGCGCTATGGCGTGCTCAACATGAAGAACGCGCGCCACGCGTCCGATCCGCGTCCCATCGATGAAACCGTCGACTGCCCCGCCAGCCGCAATTACTCCCGCGCTTATCTCCATCACCTGTTCCGCTGCGACGAGATGCTGGGGCCGATGCTGCTGACCTGGCACAACATCGCCTTCTATCAGCAGATGATGAAGGAGATGCGCGACGCCATCGCTGATGACTCCCTTGTCGACTACGCCATGCAGTTCGCGACCGATCAAAGACGCGGCGACGAAGACGCCCCCAATGACGTTGGCGATGACAGCGCCGCCTGACAAAGAAGCCATCCGCGCATTCGCGCGCGGGCAGGGCTTTGATGTCGTGCGCTTTGCCGCCGCCGAAACCGCGCCCCAGACCCAAGCCTGGCTGAAAGACTTTCTCGACAAAGGCCTGCACGGCGACATGGGCTGGATGGCGGCCAACGCCGAGCGCCGCGCCGATCCCAAAGTGCTCTGGCCCGAGGCCAAGACCGTGATTGTCGTCGGCCTCAACTACGGCCCCGCCGAAGATCCGCGCGCCTCGCTCTCCCAAAAAGACGCCGCCACCGTCAGCGTCTATGCGCGCAACCGGGACTATCACGACGTCTTGAAAAAACGCCTGAAGCGCTTTGCCGCCTGGCTGGGCGGGTTCGCCGACGTGAAGCTCTTCGTCGACACCGCCCCCGTGCTCGAAAAACCCTTGGCGCAAAGTGCCGGCGCGGGCTGGCAAGGCAAGCACACCAACCTGGTGTCCCGCGACTTCGGCTCCTGGCTGTTCCTGGGTGAGCTCTTCACCACCCTCGAGATCGCCCCGGACGCGGCGGAAACCGATCACTGCGGCGCCTGTTCGGCCTGCCTCGACATCTGTCCGACAAAGGCCTTCATCGGCCCCTACAAGCTCGATGCCCGCCGCTGCATCTCCTACCTCACCATCGAGCACAAGGGCCCGATCCCGGCGGACCTGCGTCCGCTGATGGGCAACCGCATCTACGGCTGCGACGATTGCCTGGCGGTTTGCCCGTGGAACAAGTTCGCGCGCATGACGGCGGAAGCCGACTTCCAGCCGCGCGCAGGCCTGACCGCGCCGCTGCTCAAGGATTTTCTAGGATTGGATGATGCTGCTTTCCGCGCGCTGTTCTCCGGTTCACCGGTCAAGCGCATCGGCCGCGGGCGTTTTATCCGGAATGTGCTTATCGCCGCCGGCAACAGCGCGGACGCATCCTTCGTGCCCGCGATTTCAGCGCTGTTGCGCGACGAATCGCCGCTTGTGCGCGGCGCCGCGGTCTGGGCCTTACGACGACTTGCGCCGCCGGCGCATATAGAAACGTTCCGAGATGCATTGCTGCCGTCCGAGTCTGACGAATCTGTTCGCGAGGAATGGATCGCGGCCTAGAGCATTTTCCGGAAAAGTGGTTTCCGGTTTTCCGCAGAAAATGCGACCGATCTATTAAAGTCGGTCGGCCGGGCGTTCTGCCCGGCGCAACCACCATCCCCCGATGGTCTACTCTGGGATTACTGCTGCACGGCCAAAGCACGAGCCAGCTGGCTCAGCGCTTCTTGATGTTTCTGATTGCCGATGCTGGCGAAGTTGCGCGCGAGTTCCAGGCACATGCGCTGCCGGGGGTTCATCGCGTCTTCTTCCTGGGATTCCAGGCCTTCGAAGAAATAGGTGATCGGCACGTTCAGCACGCGGGTGATTTCATACAGCCGCCCGGCCGAGATGCGGTTGATGCCGCGCTCGTACTTGTGGGCCTGCTGATAGGTAACGCCGATCATGTCGGCCATTTGCTGCTGCGAGAGCCCCAGCATGATGCGGCGCTCGCGGATTCGCGTGCCCACATGCCGGTCGATCGAGCTTGCCCGGTTCGCGGGTATAGCCTTGAGAGTTGTCCCACCGTCCATTGTCGTTCCCCAACCTGAGGTCAAATAATCGAAGGTGAAATTCACCTCCGTCGGTGTTGGTCGCCGAGGCCCCTCGGCCTCACCCACAACCGCGGGCCAACACCAAGGATTGTAAGAAACGAACCCATTGAATACTCATAGTTTCTTGTAAAAAATTGTTATCGATTGTTATGCGATTGTTAAAAGGCAACAAAGCGCAGGTACGCGCGCGGGGCCGGGCTAAATTCAACCCGTGGCTCTACATTTCCGCTCATGAAGCACAAACGCTCCGGTTGACCACCTTCACAGAGGGGTGGTCGAAACCGTCGCGGGGAGCTGAAATAATTTAACGGGAAAGAGGACCCAGGAGCATGTCCAGCAAAAGTGGGACCCGGTTTTGCCTACGGATAAGCGGCCACTTCAACCACGCCGTCGTCCCCGGACTTGTTCCGGGGACCCAGGGCAGTAACGAAGAACGGCTGCCAAAGCACTCAATGTTCGTTGGAAAGTCGGCACTCTCAAGGGCAATGCGCACACTTTACCCTGGATGCCCGGGACAAGCCCGGGCATGACGGCTCAAGAACTGCCAAGACTCAATGCAGCGCTTACCCGCGGTCCTTCACCAGCTTCTCGAGCTGGGCCTGCATGACGTTGAGCTGCGACTTCAAGGCGTCGATCTCTTCGGCTTTTTCCGCCGGCTGCGCGGCAGCTCCGTTGGGCGCGGCCGCAGTGGCGTTCTTGTTCACTGCTGCGAACGGATTCCACATCTTCATGGCGTTTTCGAACAACGTCATGTTCTGCTTGCTGATCTCTTCCAAACGCTGCATCGGGAACAAGCCCTTCATCGCTTCGCCCATGGCACCGCGCATGTGCGATTCGTTTTGATGGAAGGCTTCCATGCTGTGCTCGAGATAGCGCGGCACCAGGCCGCCCAGCGAATCGCCGTAGAAACCGATCACCTGGCGCAGGAACTTGATGGGCAGCAGGTTCTGGCCCTTGCCCTCCTGCTCGACGATGATCTGGGTGAGCACCGAACGCGTGATATCCTCGCCGGTCTTGGCGTCCGTGACGACGAAATCCGAACCTTCCTTGACCATTTCGGCCAGGTGGTCGAGCGTCACATAGCTCGATGTCGCGGTATTATAGAGCCGGCGATTGGCGTATTTTTTAATGGTAATGACGCCGGATTTGGCGCCGGTGTCTTTAGTGGTGTCGTGTTCGGCCATGTTTTTTTGGCACCTGCAAAGTCCCTTGAACCGTTATTGTGCTATGCACAATAGGTCCTGTCAAAGCACCCGTGCCATGATTCGTCAAGAATCTCCCATCCAAGGCCCATAGGTATGCGCCATGACCGAAAATCCCGACTACCAAGCCCTGGCCAAGCGCTATCTGGACCTTTGGCAGGACCAGGTGGCCAAACTGGCCAAGGATCCCGGCGCTTTGTCCGGAGCCGCCGAGGCCTGGTCGCAGATGGCCGCCTCCATGATGCAGGGTCCTCCAGGTGCTAGACCGCCCCACGCCACGGGATCCGGGCCAGCTACGCCCGGGACCCCGGCCGCTGCCGCTGCACATGGCGGTGGAGGGCTGGATTCTGCAGGTCTCCTGCGCCGGATTGCTGAGCTCGAGCGCCGCGTCGCCGCTCTCGAATCCGCTGCTGGCCCCGCACCTTCAAATAATCAGGGATCAGCTCCAAAAGCTGCTGCCCGACCTCGCCGCACAAAACCTCCCAGCGCTTGATGCGGGGTTGATCGACGCCGTTGCGCGCGAAGCCACCGCGCGCATGGATGGCTTCATGCGCGGCGTGCGCGCCTATCAGGCGCACCCCTTCCGCCGCACGCTCAGAGCGCCGCCGCCCGTGTGGAAGCGGGGTGCCGCGACGCTCATCGACTACGGCGGCAAAGGCGCACCCGTCGTCTACGTCCCCTCGCTGATCAACAAAGCCTACATCCTCGATCTCGCTGCGGATCGCAGCCTTTGCCGCGCCTCCGCTGCATCGGGCCTGCACAGTTATCTGCTCGATTGGGGCGATCCTGGCCCCGCCGAGCGCACCTTCACCACCACCGATTACATCGACGGCGTGCTGATCCCGGCGCTGGAGGAGATCAAAGCCCGTACCGGACAAGCGCCCGCGCTGGTCGGCTACTGCATGGGCGGCACGCTCGCGACATCAGCCGCCGTGCTGCGTCCCGATCTCGTGTCATCGCTGGTGCTGCTTGCGGCACCGTGGGATTTCCACGACGGCACCGCGGCCTCGCGGGTGCTGCTCGACTTATCAAGGCCCGTGGTCGAGGTGATCCTCGCCGCCGAAGGGGTCGCCTCCGTCGACATGCTGCAGGCGTTGTTCGCCTCCCTTGATCCCACACTTGTGGGACGCAAGTTCCGCCGTTTCTCCGAACTCGATCCGGCGTCCGAACCGGCGCGGCGGTTTGTCGAGCTGGAGGACTGGCTCAATGATGGAGTCCCGCTCGCCGGCCCCGTCGCGCGCGAGGTGTTTTTCAACTGGTACGGCCGCAATGACCCGCAGGCCGGCCACTGGCGTGTCGGCGATGTGCCCATCGACCCGGCCCAGATCCATGTCCGGACACTGACCTTCATCCCTAGCCAAGACCGCATCGTCCCGCCGGGCGCGGCGCAGGCCTTGGCGAAGGCTATCCCGCGCGCTCAATCACTTAGCGTCGATCTCGGCCACATCGGCATGGTCTCGGCGGCGGCTGCCCCCAACGCGGTCTACGCCCCGCTACTGGCCTGGCTTCACAATTCCGCAAAGGCCTAATCCGAAAGCGCATTGCTGCAGTGCGAGATTCGCCTTGCCGGGCAAGGTAGCGGTAGCCTACATCAAGCCACCTTTCTTCTTAGGAGCCAGCCATGACCGACATCGTGATCACGTCCGCCGTTCGCACCCCCATCGGTGCCTTTGGCGGCGCGCTCGGCAACACGCCGGCCTCCGAGCTCGGGAGTATCGTCATCGCCGAGGTGCTTAAGCGCGCGAAGATCGACGCGGCCGATGTCTCCGAAGTGGTGATGGGCCACGTGCTCACCGCCGGCCTCGGCCAGAACCCGGCGCGCCAAGCCTCGATCAAGGCCGGCGTTCCCAAAGAAGTCTCGGCCATGACCATCAACCAGGTGTGCGGCTCGGGTCTGAAAGCCGTCGCCCTCGGCGCCATGAGCATCGTCGCCGGAGATTCCTCCATCGTCGTCGCCGGCGGCCAGGAGAACATGAGCCTCTCGCCGCACGCCATGCACATGCGCAACGGCGCGAAGATGGGCGACGTCTCCATGACCGACACCATGATCAAGGACGGCCTCTGGGATGCCTTCAACGGCTATCACATGGGCACGACGGCGGAAAATATTGCGCAGAAATGGCAGCTGACGCGCGCCGCGCAAGACGACTTCGCCGCTGGCTCACAGATGCGCGCCGAAGCCGCCATCAAGTCAGGCAAGTTCAAGGACGAGATCGTGCCCGTCATGATCACCGTCAAGCGCGAACAGAAATCCTTCGACACCGATGAATATCCGCGCGCCGGCACGACCGCTGAAGCGCTCGGCAAACTGAAGCCCGCTTTCTCCAAAGACGGCACGGTCACTGCCGGCAACGCCTCGGGCCTCAACGACGGCGCCGCAGCACTCACCATCATGTCCGCCGCTGAAGCCAAGAGACGCGGTCTGACCCCGCTCGCGCGCATCGCGTCGTGGGCACAAGCCGGCGTCGATCCCGCCATCATGGGCACCGGCCCGATCCCGGCGTCGCGCCTGGCTTTGAAGAAAGCCGGCTGGAACATTTCCGACCTCGATCTCATCGAAGCCAACGAAGCTTTCGCCGCGCAGGCGCTGGCGGTTTGCAACGATCTCGGCTTTGATCCTGCGAAGGTCAACGTCAACGGCGGCGCCATCGCGCTGGGTCATCCCATCGGCGCCTCGGGGGCCCGTGTCCTGGTCACGTTGCTGCACGAACTGCAGAAGACCGGCGGCAAAAAAGGCCTGGCCACGCTCTGCATCGGCGGCGGCATGGGCATCGCGCTCTGCGTGGAACGCGCTTAGGCGATTTTCGCGCTTAGCCACCAGAACCGCGTGTTGAGCACAACCGCGGCCACTGCCAATCCGACTGCCAAGCCCCACCAGATTCCCGTGGGCCCAAAAGCGAACGGGAATCCCAACGCCCAGGCCACCGGGAAGCCTACGCCCCAGTAACTAAATCCGGCCAGCACCGCCGGCACACGCGTGTCCTTCATGCCGCGCAAAGCCCCCGCGGCAATCGTCTGTGCACCGTCGAAGACCTGGAAGACCGCCGCAATCGTCATCAGCTGCACGATCAGCGCGATGACCTCGGCGTCCTCCCCCCTCATCGGATCGAGATTGAACAGCAGCGCGATCTGACGCGGGCCCGCGAACATCGCCATCGCAGTGAGTGCCATGAAACTCACACCCAGCGTCAGCGCCGCGCCGCCGGCAAGCCGGGCCGCGCGCGGATCGCCCGCGCCCAGATGGAATCCCACGCGCACGTTGACCGCCTGCGCCACGCCCAGCGGCACCATGAAGGTCAGTGAGGCAACGGTGATCGTCACATGATGCGCCGCCAAAGCCGTCGGTCCCAACGTGCCCATCATCAAAGCCGCCGCGAGGAACAACAGGATCTCGACACCCAGCGTGAACGCGATCGGCAAGCCGAGATGCAAGAGCTCGCGCACCACGCTCCAGTCGATCGGCTTGGCGTCTCGCGGCAGCGGCGCCATCTTGCGCATGCCCACCGCCGTCGCCGCCATGGCGATCCACGTGGTGATCAGCGTCGCCGTGCACGATCCCATGTAGCCCATCTCCGGCAAGCCCCAGACGCCGTGGATCAGGCCGTAGTTCAGCAGGCCGTTGAGCAACAAAGCACCGAACGCCACGCCCAGCACCAGCCGCGTGTGATTCATCGCTGCCAAGTACGAACGCTGCACCGCCATCCACAACGCCGCCGGCGCGGCGAACGCCAGCACGGCGATATAGGCGCCGGCATCGCTCGCCAGCTTTTCCGGCTCACCGATAGCTAAGAACACCGGTTCGATATTGGCGAAGACGAGCAGCGCCGGCAGGGCGGTCAGCGTCGCCAGCACGAAGCCCGCGCGCAGCAACGGCGCGATTTTGTCCACCTGCTCCGCGCCGCGTGCGTGCGAGACCAGGATGCTGACCCCGAACACCAACCCCTGGAGCACGGCGGTGACGGTGAAAAACATGCCCGCCCCCAAGCCGCCCGCGGCCAGCGCGTCGCGTCCTAAGGCTCCCAACAACACCGTATCGGTGACACCCATGCCGATCTGCGCCAGCTGGGCGAGCGCCAAGGGTGCGGCCAGGCGCAAAGTCGCCGCCAGTTCGTCACGGAACCGAGTCGGAATGAAACGCGGGAAGGTCTGGTCGAACATCGCTTGGTCTTTCTTCGGGCCGCGGGGGCTTCCGGAAGGAAAGACCACGCGGGGTTAGGAGATCAGGGTGGGGAGGCGCCCCATGCACGGCGACGGATGCGGTCGCGGGTTCAGGGCCGGTCGGCGCATGCGGTTCATGGTCATGGAAACGGCCCTCCTGATCTCACGGCCCGCCCGATTGCGGACCCGAAGCGGCTGGGGGATACGCCCGGGCCTTGGGGCTGTCAATAGGACCCCGTAACAATGTGTGCGCTGCCGTGAGCAGACGCAGCAAAAATGCCGCTAAACCTTGTGTTATTCTCATGCTTCCAGCGCTTACCGCCTGCGGCGCTGCCACTATGATGCGGCCCAGAAACGGTACCCGCACATCAAAAAATAATCACAAGGGGCTCACATGACTGCGCGCGTAGCGATCGTAACCGGCGGAACCCGCGGCATCGGCAAAGCGATTTCGATCGCGCTCAAAGAGGCCGGCCACAAGGTCGCCGCCAACTACAGCGGCAACGACGAAGCCGCCAAGGCGTTCACCGCCGAGACCGGCATCCCGCATTACAAATTCGACGTGTCCGATTTCGCCGCCTGCCAGACCTCCGTGGCGCAGATCGCCAAGGACCTGGGTCCCGTCGACATCCTCGTCAACAACGCCGGCATCACCCGCGACGGCACGCTGCACAAGATGGATCACGATCAGTGGCAGCAGGTGATCGACACCAACCTCGGTTCTTGCTTCAACATGAGCCGCGCGGTCATCGACGGCATGCGCGCGCGCAGCTTCGGGCGCATCGTCAACATCGGCTCCATCAACGGCCAGGCCGGCCAGTACGGCCAGGTCAACTACGCCGCGGCGAAGTCCGGCATGCATGGCTTCACCAAGGCGATGGCGCAAGAGGGTGCCAGCAAAGGCATCACCGTCAACGCCATCGCGCCGGGTTATGTGGACACGGACATGGTCCGCGCCGTGCCGCCGGCCGTGCTGGAGAAAATCATCGCGCGCATCCCGGTGGGCCGCCTGGGCCACGCCGAGGACATCGCCCGCGGCGTAATTTTCCTCACCGCCGACGACGCCGACTTCATCACCGGCTCGACCCTGTCGATCAACGGCGGCCAGCATATGTACTAAGGCTGTGCGCTAGCCCACCCGCCTCTGTCGTCCTCGGGCTTGTCCCGAGGACCCAGGGCCGTAATGAAGAACGGCTGCCAAGACACGCAGCTTTTTTTGCGTCGCCGAACTCTCAAGGCGCCTCTTGAGTCGTAACCCTGGATCCCCGCGTCGCGCGCTCAACGCGCGCGATTTTTGAATCACGGCCCTTGGGCCGTGGGCGCGGGGATGACCACCTGTGTGTTGCGATCCGCTCAGCCCTCCACAAACCCCCGCAGGCGTTCGATCCGCGCGTCCCACTGCGCCGAGAGGCGGTCGAGCATTTGACCGAGCTCGGCAACGCGCGCGCCATCGATCCGCCACAGGCGGTCGCGGCCCTCGCGTTCACTGCTCACCAACCCTGCGTCTTGCAAAAGACGCAGGTGCTTGCTCACCGCCTGGCGCGTCACCCCAGTGCCATCCTGCAGCGTGATCGTCGGCAGCGGCCCGGCTTTGCCGAGTTTCAGAACGATACCCAGGCGTACCGGATCACCGAGAGCCGCAAAGCTCGGCGCGATTTTGCGCGCGGCTGCGATGGTCATGGTTTCCCCAGAGCCAAGTACTTCTCGATCAGCTTGCACTGATGCGCCCAGCCGCCGTCGTTGGCAGGGAAAGCTTCGCCGCGCCGTGCCGGTGTCAGCTTCTCGAACCCGGTTTCGGTGATCGTCAACAGCACACCGCCGTCTTGCTCTGTGAGCAGAAACGTCACGAGCGTCATCGGCTCCTTGGAATAGTCGGTGTTCTTGTCGCCGGCGAAGGGATGCCAGCGGAACGCGAAGCGCTCCATGGGTGCGATCGTGTCCACCACGATCTCGAAGGGCGTGCCCTTGTGGGGTTCTTGCTTCTTCGCGACCTCGGGGTCCACCTGCGTCGGCATGATCCGCCCGGTCAGTTTCTGGCCCGCGACAAAAGGCCCGTCGAAATCGACCCCGAACCAGACGCCGAAGTTTTTGGAATCGCTGATCGCTCGCCACACCCGCTCGCGGCTGGCCTTGAGCACGATCTTCTTCTCGATCTTGTCCTGAGACATGAGCAACCTCCTGGTTGCTCCTAAGCTAGGCGGGGAAATCTCCTCGCGCAACCATATCGTTGCGCGTCAAAATCCTGCTCTAAAACTTATCCTTGCGCGCGCGCACTTCGGCGAAGACCTCGACGGGGCTGCGCCCTGCCATGCCGATCGCCGCCGCCAGTTCCGGCGCATCGGCGCGCAGGAAGGGGTTCGCCGCGCGCTCTTCGCCCAGCGTCGAAGGCACCGAGTATTTCCCGGCGGCGCGCAGCGATTTCACTTCCGCCTCGCGCCGGCGCAAGGCCGCGTTGTTCGGATCCACACTCACGGCAAAGCGGATATTGCTCTCGGTGTATTCATGCGCGCAGTAGATCTGCGTCTGCGGCGGCAGGGCGCGCAGCCGGGACAAGCTCGTCCACATCTGCTGCGGCGTACCCTCGAACAATCGTCCACAGCCAATCGAGAACATCGTATCGCCGCAAAACAGCGCGTCTGAGTCCTTGAACCAATAGGCGATGTGCCCACTGGTGTGCCCCGGCACGAAAAACACCTGGGCGCGCGACTGCCCCAAGTCATAGGTGTCGCCGTCCTTCACCTGCACGTCCATGCCGGGGATGCGATCCGGATCGTGTCCAGGCCCGACGATGGTGCAGCCGGTCGCTTCCTTGATCTCCATATTGCCGCCCACATGATCGCCGTGGTGGTGGGTGTTGAGGATATGGGTGATCTTCCAGCCCAATCTGTCGGCCGTCTCCAGCACGGGCCCCGCCACGGCTGGGTCAACCACCGCGACAGCGCCGCTTTTCGGCTCGCGCGCCAAGTAGATGAAGTTGTCCTTGAGCACAGGGATCTGTCGGATATCGAGCGCCATCGGGCCATTCCTCGCGTTACGGTGACGCGCAGTTTAGGGCCGGTGGGCCTAGCCTGAAAGGATGTTTCAAGCGCCGCGAGTTTGAAAGCGCAAATGTCACGTCAGCGAAGATTCACGCGGATAGCGGCAACGGGATGCAGCACGTATGCGTTGAATATGGTATGTGACGTTATGTCTCGCGCAGCCCATAAAACACTGATTTTTGCGCTGTTTGCCTTGTGTGCCGGCTTTGCCGTCGCACCCATCTCGTTTTCACAAGACTCGACTCGGGTGATGCGCATCGGCGCCGGTCCCACCGGCACCACCGATTTCCCCTTTGGCGGCTTGGTCGCCAACGCCATCTCCAACCCGCCCGGCTCACGGGACTGTGAGCGCGGCGGCAACTGCGGCGTCCCCGGCCTCATCGCCGTCGCCCAGACGACGCCCGATGTCGCCGACAATCTGCGCGCCATTGCCAAAGGCGACATGGAGCTCGGCCTCTCGCAAGGCGACATCGCCGCCTGGGCCTACCAAGGCATCGCCGCCTTCGCCGACCAGCCGCCGCTGACCAATCTGCGGGTGCTCGCACGCCTCTACCCTGAAAACGTCCATCTCATCGTCAAGCAGGACAGCCCGATCAAGGCTATCGCCGATCTCAAGGGCAAGCGTGTCGCCATGGGGCCCGAAAACGGCGGCACCGCCGCCACCGCCAAGCTGATCCTCTCGGCCTACGGCGTGAAGTGGTCCGGCGTGCAGATGAAGTACATGGACTACGCGGCCATGGCGAAGGCCTTCGCCGACGGCGCCATCGATGCCGCCTTCATGGTTCAGGGTGCCCCGACGCTGGCCGTCGAAGACATCGCCCAGCGCACGCCGGTGCGTTTGGTGCCCATTGCCGGACCGGTCGCCGAAAAACTCGCGCAAGTCTTTCCGTTCTACTCCAAAGGCGTCATTCCTGCCGGCACTTACGCTGGCCAGGCGGCCGTGGAAACCATCGACGTCAGCGCGGTCTTGGTCAGCAGGGACACCATGGATCCCGATCTCGCCTACGGTATCGCGCGGGCCATCTGGCACGAACGCAACATTCCCCTGTTCCAGGCCGGTCATCCGCGCGGCAAGCTGATGGACCGTGGTCAAGCTGCGCGCGCGCTGGGCCTGCCGATCCAGACCGGCGCCGACCGCTACTATGTCCAGAACGGCCTCATGGACCCCGCCGCAGTTGTCCCGCCGCCCGCCAAGCTGCCGGGCAAAGTCCCGGCGAAAGCCGAAGGTAACGTTACAAATCCCAAGCGTTCGTGAGACACTTCACATATGACCACTCCTCCCCTCAACCTTCTGGTGGACGCGGGCACCGAAGGCATCCCGATCCACGCCGTTGCCGCCGATCAGTATGACTCCTGGCTCGCCGGACAGGCGCCGCGCACCAAATCCTGGCTCGCGTCTCTAAACTTCAAGGCCGAGGCCGGCGCATATGTTGCGCTGTCCGGCGACGACGGCGCCTTGTCCGCCGTCGTGCTCGGCTTGGGGCGCGGCGACGATCCCTGGGTCACCGGCAGCCTCGCCAAATCATTGCCCAAAGGCACTTACCGCATCGCTTCTGTTGCGGGCGGCCCCAAAGACTTTCCAACCTGGGCAGCGCTCGCTTGGGCCCTCGGCGGCTACAGTTTCGCGCGCTACAAGACCGATGCGACGGCCCAGCGCGCGGCCCTGTCCTGGCCCAAGGACTGCGACCGCGCCTATGTCGAACACGCCGTGCGCGGTGCGACGCTGGCGCGCGATCTCGTCAATACGCCCGCCGCCGACATGTTGCCCGATGCCCTCGAGCACGCCGCCCGCGCGCTCGCCAAGGAACACGGCGCTGCAATCTCCGTCATCACCGGCGACGAGCTGCTCGCCAAGAACTATCCCATGATCCACGCGGTCGGGCGGGCGAGCGCCGTCGCACCCCGCCTGATCGATTTTTCATGGGGCCAGGGTCCCAAGGTCACCCTCGTCGGCAAGGGTGTCTGCTTCGACACCGGCGGCCTCGACCTCAAGCCCGCCAGCGCCATGGCGCTGATGAAGAAAGACATGGGCGGGTCTGCGCTGGTGCTGGGCCTCGCGCAGATGATCATGGGCCTCAAATTGCCCGTGCGCCTGCGCGTGCTGATCCCCGCGGTCGAGAATGCCGTGGCCGGTAACGCCTTCCGTCCCGGCGACGTGCTCAAGACCCGCAAAGGCATCACGGTGGAGATCGGCAACACCGATGCAGAAGGCCGCCTCGTTCTCGCCGACGCGCTCACCGAAGCCGTCGCGGAAAACCCGGCGCTGCTGATCGACGCGGCCACACTCACAGGGGCCTGCCGTGTGGCGCTGGGCCCCGATATGCCCGGCATCTTCACCGACGACGATCAATTGGCCGCCGATGCGCTCAATGCAGCCAAGCAAACCTTCGAGCACCTCTGGCGCCTGCCGCTGCACGCGCCTTACCGAAAAATGCTCGACAGCAAGGTGGCGGACATCAATAACGCCGGCGATTCACCTTTCGCCGGCGCGGTCACAGCTGCATTGTTCTTGAAGGAATTCGTGCCGGCCGGGATTCCCTGGCTGCACATCGATACTTACGCCTGGAATCCTGCGGATCGTCCAGGCCGCCCCGCCGGCGGCGAAGCGCTCGCCCAGCGCGCCTTGTTCGCTCTGATCAAGGCGCGCTGCGCGAATTAGATTTATTTCACCAGCAGGATGGCTGCCAGATCGGTCTTCGGGGTGTTGGCCATCGCGCCGCCTTCCGGGTTGAGCGCCCAGGCGCCCGTGCCCTCTTCGGTGCTGGTCCAGTACCAGTACTTCCGGCCTTCCAGGCTCAGGTAAAGGATCGTGTTGACGGCGGGGAAGGCGCAGCCTTCCATCCGGATCGTTTCCAATTCGGCCTTGCTGGGCAGGCGCCAGCCGGCGGTAACGGCGGCCTTGGCTTGCTCGAAAGTCATGGCCTTCGGGCTGCCCATGCAGCGGTTGTTCTCAAAGGTCTGGCCGACGGCGCAGCGCTGCCAGGTCACGCCGGTCTTCTTCTCGGTGACTTCCGGGCCTTTGATGTCGTAGTCGCCGGCGCGGGCTGTCTGATAGTCGTCCGGGCATTCAGCCCAGGCGGCCGTGCCACCGACGAGGCTGGTGCCAAGCAAGCACGCGCTCACGAAACCCTTGAACACGCTCAGTTTTTTGGTGTTTTGACCCTGTCTCATAACTTGTCCCTCCCAAAGACTACCCGCCTAGTAAGACGGATATAAAAGTCCGAACTGCCTCGCCTGAAAGTAAATTTTTTAAGTGCCAACTCAAGGCCAAAATGCAGGCAATCAAGGCAACCTAACAACTAATTTCGCCTATTTCCGGGGGCTGAAGATCGCCTCCAGGCGGTCCGGGGTGCCTTTGACCCGCTCCAGGCGCGGATAGCGCAGGCCGTCCTTATAGTCGAATTTGACCGTGCGGTAGACGTCGCCGTTTTTCACCAAAAGCTCGATCGCCGCGCCGGTCTTTTTGGCATCGGTGACCGCTTCTTTGATGCGCTCACTCGAATAGGCGAGATTGCTCACCGCCACGATCTGGGTGCCCGGCGTCAACTCCAGTTTGAAGGCTGGCCCCTCCCACAGGACATCGCTCAAGCGCCCTTCGCGGCCGATGCTCATGCCCAGCGAATAGGTCAGCCCGACGCCGCGGCTTTCGGTCTCCAAGGCTTTCAAGTAGTCCGATGGCTTCTCGTCATAGACCAGTTTGTATCCGCCGCGGGCGATGCCATCGAGCGGCGCCCCTGGCCCCGTGCCTTCCAGGCGCGTCTTCAGGAACGTGGCCCAGTCGTGCGGCTGCAGGGCGTTGAGGGCTGTCACCACGTCGTCGAAGGTATAGGTCGCCGGAACATGGCTGCCGTCGTTCACGCCGAAGAACTGCTTGGCGAAGTCGTCCAGCGACTTTTTGCCCTTGGACAGTTCGCGGATCAGCGTGTCGGCGTCGAGCCAGATCAATTGGCCTTCGGAATAATAGTCCTCGCTGCGCTGCCAGCTGCGCCAGGGCAGCGAGCGGCGTTGGGCGGTGATCGGATCGTTGGTGGTATCGGCCAAGGGCTTCCAGGCGCGCCCGATGCGCGCATCGTAAGCCGCCGCCGTGACGGCGAGGGCTTCCATCGCCTGGTCCTTGGTCATCAGCCCGGCGCGCGCGGCCAGGACATACCCCCAATATTGAGTCTGCCCCTCATAGACCCAGAGCAGGCTGTCGCGCATGGGCTGGCTATAATTCGCCGTCCACAGGTCAGCGGGCCGCCTGAACTTGCCGTTCCACGAATGGGTGTACTCATGGGGCAGCAGATCGCGCACCGCCGCGTTCTTGTCCCATTCGGTGAAATACTTCTGGCCGACGCCGTTTTCGCTCGACTGATGGTGCTCGAGCCCGATGCCGCCCATGCGGTCGGTCAAGGCCAGCAGGAAGTCGTAGTGATCGTAGTGGTGGCTGCCGAACAGCTTATAGGCCTGTTCGACCATCTTCTTGTGCGCGGCCTCGTGCTCGGGCTTGCTCTCCAGGAACTCGGCTTCGTCGGCGAAGACGTTCAGGCGCACCGGCACGCCGCCGGTCATGCCCAAGTCGATGGTCTTCGAATGTTTGCCGGCGTAGAGCGGACTATCCATCAGCTCCTCGAAGGTCGTCGGCTTGAAGGTCGTGGTGTTGCCTTCAACGGCGGCGGTTTCCAAAGCTCCCGCCAGCTTCCATCCCTCGGGGATCTTCACGCTCGCCTGCACTTGGATCTGGCGCGTATATGCGCTCGCCGGATACAGCGACACCGACACCCATTGCAGGTTCAGCATTTCCTGGGTCATGACGATG
Source organism: Fidelibacterota bacterium (assembly GCA_947481595.1). Taxonomy (GTDB): domain Bacteria; phylum Pseudomonadota; class Alphaproteobacteria; order Rhodospirillales; family Rhodospirillaceae; genus SHVO01. The sequence goes on along the minus strand of CANKHC010000002.1, from coordinate 6,813 downwards.
CGCCCCTGGCCGCCTTCGATGGCGGACAGGAACTGGAACGCGACGTCGATCTGGTTGACCCCGGCCGGCACGTCGACGTGAAAAGCATAGACATCCACCGGATCGCGCCGCCAGGTCAGGCGCTGCCCGTTTGCGGTGATCATCAGGCCCGCCAGCGCTTCGATCCGCCCCGACGGCGAATGATTGCCCGGCAGCCACTTGGGATACATCAGCACGACGGGGCTGCCGCCTTGTACCGGGATGGTCTCGCGCACCTGAAAGATATGCCGCGTGATGTCGGTGGCATCGACCGCCAGCTTGATCACACCGGGATAAGGCGCGTCGCGCGGCGCCGGAATATCCGAGGGCAGGGGCGTGGGCATAGGCTGCGCTGCTGCCTGCACCGCCACTAGAACGCATGCTAAAACCAAACCGATACGACGCATGGATTTTCTCCCCCGCTGACAAAGCCATCTTACCGTCTCAGGTGCCGTGTTAGAAACTGCTCATGACGCCCGACCTCCAGCCCGATTTCAGCAATATCCCTGACCCCGCCCAGCAGGCGGTCAATTTTAACGCCGCCGCCGCCAGCAATGCCGCCGGCCTGGAATTGCGCGCCGCGCACAATCTCGAAGCCGCCCTGGCGGCCTTCGATGCGGCGCTGTCGCGGTTCGAGCACCCTCTGTTTCACAGCAATCGCGCGACCGTCCTGATTGAGCTCGGCCGCCACGTCGAGGCCTTGGCCGCCGCCGACCTCACCCTGTTGCTGCAGCCAGGTCTCGCCCCCGCCCACAATGCGCGCGGCCTGGCGTTGCGCAAACTCGGGCGGCTGGATGAGGCGCTGGCCGCCCATACGGAGGCGCTGCGCTTCGAACCCCGGCTTGCGGAGGCCCACCACGCCCGTGCGGTGGTGCTCATTGATCTGAAGCGGATGGAGGACGCCCTCATCGCCTTCGACAAGGCGCGGCTGCTCAACCCGGCGCTGGCGTATCTGGCCGGCGCGCGCCTGCATCACAAGATGCTTCTCTGCGACTGGCAAAGCTTCGACGCCGACGCGGCGGACATCACGCATCGCATCCAGCGCGGAGAACCTGCGAGCCCCTCGTTCCCGCTGCTCTCTGTGTGCGACGATCCCACCCTGCACCGTCAGGCGGCGGCGCTCTGGGCGCGCAAGTTTCCAGCAAGCCCGCCGCTTCCCCGCCGGCCGCCCGCCGGAAAAATCCGCATCGGTTATTTCTCCATGGATTTCCGCGAGCACGCCGTCGCCCATCTCATGGCCGATGTCTTTGCCGCCCATGACCGCAAGACCTTTGAGGTCCACGCCTTCTCCTATGGCCCAGACACGGGCCTGCGGGGGCGCTTCGACCACTTCCACGACGCGCGTGCCTTAAGCGACAGTGAGATCGCAGAACGCGCGCGCGCACAAAATCTCGACATCGCCGTCGACCTCGCCGGCTATACGGGCGAAGCCCGCAGCGGCATCTTCGCCGCCCGCGCCGCCCCCGTGCAGATCGCCTTCCTCGGCTATCCCGGCACCCTGGCGGCGCCCTTTATTGACTATGTCATCGCCGACGGGGTGACGTTTCCGCCCTCCGCCCAGTCCCACTATTCAGAGCGCCCCCTGCAGATTCCCTGTTTCCAGCCGCCCGGCCCAAAGCCGTCCCCCTTGCCAACCCCGTCGCGGGCTGATCTCGGGCTGCCCGCCGACGCCTTCGTCTTCTGCTGCTTCAACCGCGCCTACAAGATCACGCCCGACATGTTCGCCGGCTGGATGCGCATCCTCGACCGCGTCCCGCGCGGCGTCCTGTGGCTCTCCATCGAAGAGCCGCTGGCCCAGGAAAATCTGCGCCGGGAGGCGCGGCAGCGCGGGCTCGATCCCGCGCGCCTCATCTTCGCGCCGCGTGTCGCGTCCATGCACGAACACCTGGCGCGCCTGCGCGCCGCCGACCTTTTCCTCGACACCTTTCCCTACGGCGCCCACACCACCGCTGCCGACGCGCTCAAGGAAGGTTTGCCGCTGCTGACGATGGCCGGGCGCAGTTTCGCGGCGCGCGTCGGCTGGAGCCTGCTGCAGTCTCTGATACTTCCCGAACTGATCACGTCGTCGCCTGAGGATTATGAGCGCGTCGCCGTCACGCTGGCCCATGATCCCGCGCGCCTCAAAGCCTTACGCGACCGCCTCAAGCAAAACGCGCCGGGTCATTTCGACACGGCGCGCTTCACGCGTTCGCTTGAGGACGCCTACCGCGCCGCTTTAAGCCTTTAGTTTGGCCGCCACATCGCGGGTAACAGGGACTTCGAGGCGGGTCAGCATTTCCTTGGGCACAATCTGCCAGAAATGCCGCACCTCGCGGTCCCAATTGACCAGCAGCTGCTCCGCCCAAGGCGAGGACGTGGCGCGGTGATGCTCCGTCACCAGGTTGCGGAGCTGTGTCTCGTAGTGACCGACCTCGATGCGCTGGTGGATGATGCTGTCGCGGTTGACGCGGTGCTCGAACAGGTTGTCCTTGTCATAGACAAAGGCCATGCCCCCGGTCATGCCGGCGCCGAAGTTGGCTCCGACCGTGCCCAGGATGACGGCCATGCCGCCGGTCATGTACTCGCAAGCGTTCGAGCCGCAGCCCTCGATCACCGTGATGGCGCCCGAGTTGCGCACGCAGAAGCGCTCGCCGGCCTGACCTGCGGCAAACAGCTTGCCCGAGGTCGCGCCGTACAAAACCGTGTTGCCGATGATGGTGTTGTCGCACCAGCGGAAGTTGGCCGACGTCGTGGGGCGGATCACGATCGTGCCGCCGGACAAACCTTTGCCCACGTAGTCGTTCGAATCGCCCCAGACTTCCAGACGCAAGCCCTGCACCGCGAAGGCGCCCAGCGACTGACCACATGAACCGCGCAGACGCACGGTGATGTGGCCCGGCTGCAGGCCGTCCATGCCGTATTTCTTGACGATCATGTGCGACAGCTTGGTCCCGATCGCGCGGTCGACGTTGCGCACGTTGTAGGTCAGCTGCATCTTCTCGCCTTCGTCCAGCAGCGGCCGGGCGTCGGCGATCATCTGTGCGTCCAGGGTCTCGGCCACCTCGTTGCGGCCCTTGACCATGTTGCGCGTGGGCAGGCCCCCTGAATCCGGCTGAACCAGCAGCGGATTGAGGTCCAAGTCGTCAAGGTGCGCGCCGCCGCGGCTCACTTGATGCAAGAGGTCGGTGCGCCCGATCACGTCATCGAGCGAGCGGAAACCCAGGCTCGCCAGGATGTCGCGCACTTCTTCGGCGATGAAGCTGAACAGGTTGACGACCTTCTCCGGCGTGCCGGTGAATTTCTTGCGCAGCTCCGGGTTCTGGGTGCACACGCCGACCGGACAGGTGTTCGAGTGGCACTGGCGCACCATGATGCAGCCCATGGCCACCAGCGACGCCGTGCCGATATTGAATTCCTCGGCACCCATCATCGCCGCCATCACCACGTCGCGGCCGGTCTTGATGCCGCCGTCGGTGCGCAGCACGACACGGTGGCGCAGCCGGTTCAACGTCAGCACCTGATGCGCTTCGGTCAGGCCCATCTCCCACGGCAGGCCGGCGAACTTGATCGAGGTCTGGGGCGACGCACCCGTGCCGCCGGAGTGGCCCGAGATCAGAATTACGTCGGCGTTGGCTTTGGCCACGCCCGCGGCAATCGTGCCGATGCCGGTCCGTGCCACCAGCTTCACGCAGACGCGGGCCTTGGGGTTAATCTGCTTCAAGTCATAGATCAGCTGCGCCAAGTCTTCGATCGAATAAATGTCGTGATGCGGCGGCGGCGAGATCAACATCACGCCGGGTGTGGCATGGCGCAAAGCCGCGATTTCCACGGTCACCTTGAAGCCGGGCAGTTGTCCGCCTTCGCCGGGCTTAGCACCCTGCGCCACCTTGATCTCGATCTCGCGGCATTGATTGAGGTATTCCGCCGTCACGCCGAAGCGCCCCGAGGCGATCTGCTTGACCGCGGAGTTGGCGTTGTCGCCGTTGGGCGTGGGCTTGTAGCGCGAACGCATTTCGCCGCCTTCACCGGACACCGACTTCGCGCCGATGCGGTTCATGGCGATGTTGAGCGTGCCGTGTGCTTCCGGTCCCAAGGCGCCCAAGGACATGCCGGGAGTCAGCAGGCGCTTTCTGATTTCCGTGGTCGATTCCACATGCTCGGCGGCGATCGGCTTCGCGGCCTTCCTGAAGTCCAAGAGGTCGCGCAGATGGATGGGCGGCAGTTTGTGCACGCCTTCGGAGTACTTGAGATAGGTGACGTAGGAATCCTTCTCCACCGCCGACTGCAGGATGTGGATCAGGCGGCCGTCGTGGCCGTGGGCTTCGCCCGAATTGGCGCGGTAGCGATAGAACCCGCCTACCGGCAGCGCTAGCACACCCGCGCGGAAGGCCTTCTGGTGCTGCTCGATGACCTTTTCCTGGATGCCGCCGAGACCCAGCCCCGAGATGCGCGAGGACATGCCCGGGAAGAACTCTGCCGCCAGGGCGCGCGAGAGTCCGACGGCTTCAAAGTTATAGCCGCCGCGATAGGAGCTGATCACCGAGATGCCCATCTTGGACATCACCTTGAGCAGGCCGTCGCCGATGGCCTTCTGATAGCGTTTGGCGCAGTCCTCGAACGCCGCCTCGCCGAACAAGCCGCGGCGATGGCGGTCCGCGATGGCTTCTTCCGCCAGGTAGGCGTTCACGGTCGTGGCACCCACGCCGATCAGGACCGCGAAGTAATGCACGTCCAGGCATTCACCCGAGCGCACGTTGACCGAAGTGAAGGTGCGCAGTTTCTGGCGGATCAGGTGCGTGTGTACGCCGCCGGCCGCAAGGATCATGGGAATGGCGGCGCGTTTCTCGCTGATCGCCTCGTCGGTCAGCACGATGTGGCGCTTGCCGGCGCGCACCGCTTCCTCGGCTTCCGCCTGGATGCGGACGATGGCCGCGCGCAGCGCATTCTCGCCGCCTTCGATGTCGAAGGTGCAGTCGATGTCGCCGGCGGTATCGCCCATGTACTTACGCATGGCCTGGAACTGGGCCGTGGTCAGGACCGGCGAGGACAGCTGCAGTAATTCAAGCTGCGCCGGGTCTTCATCCAAAATATTGCCGAGGTTGCCGAGGCGCGTATTCAGCGTCATCACGCGGGTCTCGCGTAAGGAATCGATGGGCGGATTGGTGACCTGGCTGAAGTTCTGGCGGAAGAAGTGGTGCAGGCCACGATAGTTGCCCGACAGCACCGCTAGCGGCGCGTCGTCGCCCATGGAGCCGACTGCTTCTTTGGCGTCGAGCGCCATGGGATGCAGGATCAGTTCCAGGTCTTCGAGCGTCATGCCGAAGGCGGCCTGGCGGCGCAGTAGCTCTTCTTTGGCCAGGGCGGACTTCGCCGGTTTGCTGGCTTTGGTCAACTGGTCGAGGTGCGTGGTGTTCTGCGTCCACTGGCCGAAGGGGCGCTTGGCGGCGAGATTGTCCTTCAGTTCCTTGTCGTGGAAGAACTTGCCTTCCTTCAGGTCGACACCGATCATCTGGCCCGGGCCGACGCGGCCCTTTTCCACCACATCGGCGTTATTGATGCGCACCATGCCGGTCTCGGAGCCGACGACCAAGAGGCCATCTTTCGTCAGCGTGTAGCGCATCGGCCTGAGGCCGTTACGGTCCATGTAGCCGATGACCCAGCGGCCGTCGGTGGCGCACATGGCGCCCGGTCCGTCCCAGGGCTCCATCACTGCGTTGCAGTAACCGAACAGGTCGCGGTGCGGCTGCGACATCACGGCGTTCTGGCTGATGCTTTCGGGCACCAGGAGGCAGCGCGTCATCGGCGCGGTGCGCCCCGCGCGGCACATCAGCTCGAAGACGTTGTCGAGGATCGCCGAGTCCGAGCCGTGCGGCTGGATGATCGGCTTTAGTTCCTCGATGGTGTCGCCGAACACGGGATGGGAGAGGCGGCACTCGTGCGCCTTCATCCAGTTGATGTTGCCCAGCAGCGTGTTGATCTCGCCGTTGTGCGCCAGCATGCGGAAGGGCTGGGCCAGGTGCCAGGTCGGGAAGGTATTGGTCGAATAGCGCTGGTGATAGATCGCGAACGACGACACAAAGCGCACATCCAGCAGGTCGGGATAGAACGACGTCAGCTGCTCGGCCAGGAACATGCCCTTGTAGATGATGGAGCGGCACGACAGCGAGCAGATGTAGAAGCTCGAGATATGCTCATCGAGCACGCGCTTCTCGATGCGCCGGCGCACCAGATACAAATTCCGTTCAAGATCATCGCCCGTCAAGCCGCGGCGGTTGGCGACCATGATCTGTTCGATCTCGGGGCGCGTGGCGTTAGCCTTTTCGCCGATGATCGAGATGTCCACCGGCACCTGGCGCCAGCCATAAATGTAATAGCCCGCGGCCAAGATCTCGCTCTCGACGATAGTGCGGCAGGCTTCTTGCGCGCCGAGATCGGATTTGGGCAGGAACACCTGACCGACGCACAGGATCTCGCGCTCCGGCACCACGTGACCGGTTTGCTCCACATGGGCGCGGAAGAAGTCTTGGGGGATTTCGAGATGGATGCCAGCGCCGTCGCCGGTTTTGCCGTCCGCGTCCACCGCGCCGCGGTGGAACAGCTGTGACAAGGCCTCGATGCCCGCCGTCACCACGTCGCGCCGGGGTTTGCCGTCGACGGCCACCACCATGCCGACACCGCAGGCATCGTGCTCTTGGCTCGGATGATAAGCATGCGCCGCCGTCAGTTTCGCGGCATTGGCTTGATAGTTGACGACGAATTGTTCGCCGTTCTCGATGTTTTTGATCTCGTTCATCTTACGATGCCTTGCGCAAGGCG
>CANKHC010000001.1 GCA_947481595.1 Fidelibacterota bacterium | reverse complement strand
GGCCGAGGGTTGTGTCGCGGACGCTGCGAACGGGCGGTTGTTCATCGACGAAGAGGATGTGGGCGTGTGGTCTTACGGCGCCGAACCGGGTGACGGCGATGCGCGCTCCAGCATCGATACGGTGGCCAAGGGGCATCTCACCGCCGATGCGGAAGGGATCGCGCTGCTGGATGAAGGAAATGGTGCCGGCTACCTGATCGTCTCCAGCCAGGGATCGCACTCCTATAACGTCTATGACCGCGCCCAACCCCACACCTTCCGTGGGGCCTTTGTGGTGGGTGATGGAGCCATTGACGGCACCGGCGAAACCGATGGTCTGGATGCTACAGCCGCCAACCTTGGCCCCGCTTTTCCAGGAGGTTTGCTCGCGATCCAGGATGGCTTTAATTTTGACGGCCAAGCCAAGGCCAACCAGAACTTCAAGTTGGTGCCCTGGCCGGCCGTGCGCGAGGCCCTGAAACTGCCGCCGCCGCCCGTCCCTTAGGGCGTCACAAAAGATTCAAAATTTCGACGCGGTAGATTTACAAATCTTTGCGATTCCTTTTACAGTGCAGTCATCGTGCTGCAATGCAGCATGACTACGCTGATGGGGTTCTAGGGGAATCAAAGCTGCAGCGGGTCCACGTCTGTGTCCGTCCAGGTGCTTTGCCTGCGACGGCATTTTCGTGCCTGGGAATTTTCAAGTGGGGCATTTCATAAGGAGAGTGGGCGATGCGTATGAAATCTGTTTTGACGACGACGACGAGCGCGCTGGCGATGTCGCTGGTGTGTGCGGGCGCGGCAGTCGCGCAATCCACCGGCAGCGTGCAGTTGGAAGAGCTGGTCGTCTCGGCCAACCGCATTCAAGACACCGTCGCCGGCCTGATCGCCGCCGAACAGATCGCCAAGGCACGCTCCTCGGTGACCGCCGAGTTCCTTGAAACACAGCAAGCCGGCCAGTCGATCGTGCAGTCGATCAACCTGCTGCCGGGTGTGAGCTTCACCAACAACGACCCCTACGGCTCCTCGGGCGGCAACATCCGCCTGCACAGCTTCGACGGCAACCGCATCTCGGTGACCTTCGACGGCGTGCCGCTGAACGACACCGGCAACTACGCGCTGTTCACCAACCAGCTGCTCGACGCGGAATTCATCGGCAAGACCACGGTCAACCAGGGCACGACCGACGTCGACAGCCCGACCGCCTCGGCCACCGGCGGCACCATCAACATCGTCTCAATCGATCCGTCCGACACCTTCCGCGGCACGCTCGTCGGCTCCTACGGCAGCTTCGACTATAAGCGCGTCTTCGCGATGGTCGAGCCCGGTGCCATCGGCCCGTGGGGCACGAAGTCGGTCCTGGCGGTGTCCTATCAGAAGTACGACAAGTTCAAGGGCCCGGGCACGCTCGAGAAGTGGCAGTTCAACGGCAAGGTCGTGCAGGAGTTCGGCGACTCAGACTTCATCAAGATCGGCTTCCACTACAACCGCAACCGCAACAACGCCTACCGCTCGGTCAACCGCGCTGAGCTGTCGCAGTTCGGCTGGAAGTTCGACTACTTCGAGACCTGCGGCACCGACGCGCCGACCGCCGGCGTGCGTGACAACGACAATGCCGGCAACGCCAACGACGTCACCTCGACGGCGAGCTGCACGAACCTGCAGTCCCAGCGCGTCAACCCGTCCAACACCGGCAACATCCGCGCCCAGTCGGCCTTTACCATCACCGACAACCTGAAACTGACCGTCGACCCGAGCTATCAGTATGTGCTGGCCACGGGCGGTACGGCCGCGACGGTGATCGACGAGTTCACCGGCCGCCTGCGCGGCGGCGGCACCACGACGACGCAAGCCGCCGGTGCCGATCTGAACGGCGACGGCGACGTGCTGGACGGCATTCGTATCTGGGGCCCGTCGGTCACCAACACGAATCGTTATGGCGTGACCGCGTCCTTGATCTATCGTCCATTTGAAAACCACGCTTTCCGCGTGGCTTACACGCTGGATTACGGCAAGCACCGCCAGACGGGTGAGTACAACAGGCTCGATGCCACCACGCACGCGCCGACTTCCTACTTCCCGGGCGTGACGGGTGGCCCCGGCCTGGTGTTGTCGGCCGATGGCACGCCCTTGCGCTTCCGCGACCGTTACTCGATCGCCAAGCTGCAGCAGGTCGCCCTCAACTATGAAGGTGCGTTTGTCGACGACATCGTGCGTGTGTCGGCGGGCTTGCGCGCGCCGTTCTTCAGCCGCGACCTGAACCAATACTGCTATACGCAGCTGCCGAACACGGCCTACTGCACGACGCAGACCCCGAGTGCGCCGAATGCGACGACGGGCTTCGTCACCTTCCCCGCTCCCGGCACCGGCCAACCGGGCGCCTCGACGACGGCGTACCTGCCGCCGTTCGCCAAGACGGTGAAGTACGACAAGATCCTGCCGAACATCGGCATCTCGGCCAAGCCGTTCGGCGAAGAGCACATGATCTATGCCAGCTTCGCCGAAGGCCTGTCGGGGCTGCGTACCGACAACCTGTATACCGCCGTCGATATCACCAACAGCCTCGCGCCGGAAACGACGCGCGCTTATGACATCGGCTACCGCTATCAGACGCCGGACCTGATGCTGTCGACCTCGGTGTGGAAGACCGACTTCAAGAACCGCATCGTGACCTCCTACGATCCCATCCTCTTGGTCAGCGTCGACCGCAACGTCGGCGCCGTGCACATCTGGGGTGTCGACGGCGAAGTCGGGTTCAAACCGATGGACGGCCTGAACATCTACAGCTCTGTCAGCTATACCCACAGCAAGGTGCTGAACAACATCGTGTTCACCGCCGGCACCACGACGCCGACCGCGGGCAAGCGGCTGGTGGAAACCCCGGATTGGACCTTTGCGTTACGTGCCGAATACGAAATCGGCGACTTCACCTTCGGCCTGCAGGGCAAGTACACCGGCGACCGCTGGGCCACCGACGTCAACGACGAAAAGGCGGCGGACTACACGGTGATCGACGCCAACGTGCGTTATAACCTGGAGAACCTGGTGAACCTGCCCGATACCTACCTGCAGCTCAACGTCACCAACCTGATGGACCGCCACTACCTGGGTTCGATCTCGACCCGCGTGACCTCCAACGCGGCGATCCCCGGCTTCAGCGGCGCGCCGACCTACAACATCGCATCGCCGCGCACCGTCCAGGGCTCGATCCACCTGGCTTTCTAAGAGAGATTTTCTTCTCTGAATGTTTAGGGGCGGACCGCAAGGTCCGCCCCTCTTCTTTTCAGGCTGCCTGCGGGCCGGGTTTGCCGTTCTCGACGGCGAAGGACGCTAGGGTGCGGTAAAGCGTTTCGCGCTCGCGGATATTATCGGCGGCACGCATGTCGGCGCGCCAGACGTCCTTGCTGAGGTCGCACAGGACATAACCGCGTTTGCGTGCATCGCAGAACTTCATGTGCGGATTTTCCACCAACGCCTCATCAAACTTCTCGGGATCGCCGACCACGGACGTCACCGACGAGGTGACAAACTCGGTCATCAGCACCGGCGCGGTGGGATTGATGCGGTCCTGCTTGATTTCAGTGGCGAAGAACGAATGGATGTCGCCGGCGAGCGTGATGACGTTCCGCGCTTTGCGCGCAGCGACGAGGTCCATCAGGCGCCCGCGCGCGGCCTGATAGCCGCTCCAGCTGTCGGTGAAGGTGCCCCAGCCGTCGCCCAGACGCTGGTCGAAGTCGGCGAACATCAGGGAGTGCGCCAGCACATTCCAGCGCGCGCCCGACCTGGCGAAACCCTTTTGCAGCCAGGCTTCCTGCGCTTTGCCGAGCATTGTGCGCGCGGGGTCGAAGAATTCGGCGCATTCGGTTTCGAGGAGGTCGCGTCCGCCGCGGAAATCCGGTGTGCGGCAGGGCAAGGGATCGCGGTATTGGCGCGCATCGGTGATGTTGAACTCGGCCAGGTCGCCGAACTGAACGCGCTGGTACATGGTCATCGCGCCATCGGTGAGGGCTGCAGCGGGACGCAGAGGCATGTGTTCGTAATAGGCTTTGTAGGCGGCGAGCTTGCGCGCGGCGAAAGCCTCGGGCGGTGTGGCGCGGGACTCGATGCGCGAATAGTCGTTGGCGACCTCGTGGTCGTCCCAAGTGAAGAACCAGGAGGTCTGGGCGTGCGCGGCCTGGAGATCGGGATCCAATTTGTAGGCGGCGTGAAAGACCCGGTACTGATCGAGGGTCATGGGCGGCGCGGTGGTCGGATGGCGGCGCACCGGTGTGGCCACCGCGACTTCGTAGATGTAGTCGCCGAGATGGAGAATGAAGGCCGGATCCTGTGCGGCCATGTCGCGATAGGTCGAGAAGTAACCTTGTTCGTAGTGGGCGCAGGAGGTGAAGGCGAACTTCAGGCGGTCGACCTTGCTCCCTGGTTTAGGCATGGTCATGCCGCGCCCGGTGCGGCTGACCGCACCGTCGCAGTGGAAGCGGTAGTAGTAGGGCCGCTGCGGCGCGAGGCCGCGCACGTCGATGTGGACGGCATGGGCCATCTCGGCGCGGGCCCAGGACTCGCCCTTTTTGACGATCTTGCGCATGCCCTCATCTTCGGCGACTTCCCAGCCGACGCGCAAAGCCGCCGGCGGAAGGGCTTCAGGGTTGAAGGGATCGGGAGCGATGCGTGTCCAGATGACAAAGCCGTCGGCAACGGGGTCACCGCTGGCGACGCCAAGTTGAAAGGGATCGTTGCTGAAGGAGGTTTGGCCGAGGACGCGCGTGAAGGGGGCCGCAGCGGCGGCGGCACCCCAAAGGGCCGCGCCTTGGAGGAGCGCGCGGCGCGACGTCACCAAGCCTGTCATTCTACCCGCCCGCAAATCGGTCCCAACTGCCGTTGATTTTAGGACAGGCCAACGCCGCTGCCTATGAAATGTCGGTGACGGCGGACGACAAACCCCCATAGACTATGAGCCGCAGATGAGATGCGGCTATCGGGCTTTCTTCAAAACTTCATGCCGCAGGGGACCATCACGCTTTACCAAATGACCTCGCCATGACCCAAGCCAAACCGCCTCAAAAACCGACCGCCTCGCGCCGTGCCGTCATCGCGGCCGGCCTGGGCGCTGCCGGGGCCGGCGCGCTCAATTTGCCGCGCGAGGCGCCAGCTCAGGAAAAGACGCCGGCCGATGCGGGTACGTCGAGCCTGACCTTTAGCGAAGTGCCGCACGGCCTCGACAACACCCATGCCGTTGCGCCGGGACATAACCTGCAGATCCTGCTGCGCTGGGGCGACGCCATCGTCGACGGCGCGCCAGCGTGGAACGTCGCGGCGCAGAGCGGTGCGGCGCAGGCTCTGCAGTTCGGCTACGACAACGACTTCATCGCCTTCAAGCCCCTGCCCGAAGGCTCGAACTCTTCGACCCATGGTTTGCTTTGCGTCAATCACGAGTCGGCGCGCAACCAGCTGATGTTCCCGGGCTTCACCAGCCGCAAGGTGAACGACCAGACGAAAGAATTGATGGACGTGGAGATGGCCGCGCACGGTCATACCATCGTCGAAGTGGAATTGAAGGACGGCCTGTGGGCTGTGGTTGCCAAGAGCGGCTACAACCGGCGCATCACCGCTTCCACCGAAATGGACATTGCCGGACCTGCGATGGGCCATGCGCGGATGATGACGCGCGACGATCCCAAGGGCGTGCTCGCGTTAGGAACGCTGGGCAATTGCGCCGGAGGCGAGACGCCCTGGGGCACTGTGCTAACCGGCGAGGAGAACTTCCACTACTACTTCGGCGGCGATCCTCGCAGCACAAAAGAAGCCGCCAACCATCTGCTGTACGGCTTAGGTAACGACCTCTTCCACGGCTGGCATCTGCATTACGCGCGCTTCAGTGTCGCCCAGGAGCCCCATGAGCCCAACCGTTTTGGCTGGGTGGTGGAGATCGATCCTTATGACCCGAAGGCGCGCCCGGCAAAACGCACAGCACTCGGGCGGCTAAAGCATGAAGGGGCCGGCTGCGTGCTGAACGCAGACGGCCGCGTCGTGGTCTACTTGGGCGACGATGAATATTTCCAGCACGTCTATAAATTCGTCAGCCGCGGTACGGTCGATCGCAGCGACCGCAAACGCAACTGGGGTCTGCTCGACGACGGCACATTGTTCGCCGCGCGGTTCAACGACGATCAGAGTGTGACCTGGCTGCCGCTGGTGTGGGGCACCGGCCCGCTGACGGCCGCCAACGGATTTGCCAACCAAGCCGATGTGCTGATCGATACGCGCCGCGCGGCTGCGTTGCTGGGAGCCACGGCCATGGACCGGCCGGAGGACATTGAGGTCAACCGCGTGACCAACACCGTTTTCGTGGCGCTGACCAAGAATGCGCGTCGGGGCGACGAGAAAGTCGACGCCGCCAACCCGCGCGCCAAGAACCGCTGGGGCCACATCATGGAGATGGTGCCTGCGGACGGCGATCATGCCGCCGCGACGGCGCGCTGGCAGATCCTGTTGCTCGCGGGCGATCCCGCCGAGCCGGGCACCAAAGCGCAGTATCACAGCGGTGTGTCGGCGGCTGGCTGGCTGACCAACCCCGATAACTTCACCGTCGATCCCAAAGGCCGGGTTTGGATCTCGACGGACGGTTCCAATGACTTCGGCTTCGCCGACGGCCTTTGGGCCACGGATGTTGTTGGCCAGGGCCGCGCGCTGACCAAGGCGTTCTTCCGCTGCCCCATCGGCGGCGAGCTGACGGGTCCGACATTTACCCCAGACGGCACGACGTTGTTCTGTTCGGTGCAGCACCCGGGCGACGACGGCAAATCGAACTTTGTCGATCCCGTCACGCGCTGGCCGGATTTCAAGGAGGGCGTGCCGCCGCGCCCCAGCCTGATCGCCATCCGCGCACAGGACGGCAAGCCGATCGGCTAAATCAGAGGATTAGAATCTATAGGCAAAACCGGCATTCACGCTGCGCCGGATGAGGCGGCGCGTGTTCACTGGACCGCCTTCGGGATGCACCTTGTTCACCAGATTGAAAGCGGTGACGTTGAAATCGAGGTGCTCGCTGATGTGCAGGCCGACGCGGGCGTCGATCTCGGTGTAGCTGGGGATGCCGGCCGAACGCAGCTCGCCGATGACGCGCAGGCCGACGTCGAATTCGAGTTCGGGCAGCGGGGTCATGATCGAACGCAGTTGGACCTGATGGCCGGGGTCGTTGCCGGCGGCTTGCATGTTGGAAGCGTCGATCACGCCCGGTTTGAAGCCCAGGCGCTTGCGCAGGATCATCAACCCGCCCGAGAGGCGCCAAAATTCGGTGAGTGCGTACTGGCCCCAGATCTCGGCGCCGTAGGTGTGGCCGTCCATGCCGTTCTGCAACTGCGCGAGCGCGCCGGCACCCGGCGGCAGGAGGCTGGTCGTGCGCAGGCCGTCGTATTCATTGTAGAAGGTTGAGATCGACAGCGTGAAGCTCGGCGCGAGTTCGCCGCGGTAACCGAGCTCGTAGGCGGTGAGCGTCTCGGAATCGAAATTCGGCGCCGGAATCAGGATCGGCAGCGCCACGAGCTCGCGGTCGAGGCGCGACGGCGTGCGCACGGCCTGGCTGGCGGCAGCCCACCACAGCATGGTCTCTGACGGGCGCCATGAAAGCCGCAGGTTGGGGAGGAATTCAAAACCCGTGGCGGTGTGGTGTTCGATCTTGATGCCGGCGGTGGCCTTGAAGGTGGGACTGAGGGTGAGTTCATCCTGAACGAAGGCATTGGCGAGCTGGCGGTGCGCCGATTTGGTGACCACGCCGAACGGCGGCGGCACGTCGTAGGTGTCGTGCACACTGCGGTAGCCGCCGCCCCAGATAATCTGATTTTGCGTGCCGATGTCGAAGCCATGCTGGACTTCGATGTCGGCGGTTTTGACGGTCTCGGTCAGGACGGACTGATTACGGTGGGTGCGGTCGTAATAGGCCTGGACCCTGATCGGCAGCGACGTGCCGATGGCGCGTGACCAGGTGAAGACCGCGTTCTTGCCCGAGGTTTCGTCGCCGACCGCTGCGTCCAAGGAGCCGGTGTAGGCATCGCCGTGCAAGGTGAACTGGTTGGTGTCGTCGCCGTAGCCGAAATTGAAGCCGCCCTGAACATGATCCCATGCATCGATGTGATTGGTGCCGTCGGGGTTGCGGCTGTGGTCGCGCTGAAAGGCTTTGGCGTAGAGGCGGTAGTCCACGCCGCCGGCCTGGCCGCCAAAGCGGCCGGCGATGGTGTCGTCGATGGTGCCGTAGTTGCCGGTGATGAGGCCGCCGTGGGTGGCCGAGGCCGGCTTGCTGATGATGTTGATGACGCCGTTGACGGCGTTGGCACCCCATAGTGTGCCGCCTGGTCCGCCGATGACTTCGATGCGCTCGATGTCCTCGAGCATCATGTCCTGAGCGTCCCAGAGGACGCCGGAATGCAGCGGGGAATAGACGCTGCGTCCATCGACCAGGACGAGGAGTTTGTTGGAGGCTTCGGTGGAATTGAAGCCGCGCGCCGAGATGGTGTGGCTGAGCGCGTCCAGGCGCGCGACCTCGAGATTGGGGGCGAGGCGCAGCGCCTCCGGCACGGAGGTGACGCCGGAGCGGCGGATGTCGTCGCCGGTGATGACATAAATGGCCGCGGGGGCGGCACTGAGGGGTTCGGCTTTTTTCGAGACCGAGGTGACTTCGATGTTGGCCAGTTCCTCGATCGAGAGCTGGGTCAGGTCTTCAATCACGGCGGCGCGGGCCGCACCCTCCACCAGGAGGGCCGCGCCGGCTGCGAGCCAATACTTATATGTGGCGATTCCCCGTGACACCGGTCCCCTGCCCGCACTGTCAGCCATAGCCCAAGTCTTTGTAATAAAGGGACTTTCTGTGCCTTTATGTTGGGCGTCGAAACCATACTAGCGTTGCGGAGGGGGCACGTAAAGATTGTAGTGGGATCTGGATGCGGGCGAGTCGCCCCGCCGGGGTCGCCGTGGCATAAGGAGGCCATGACGACAGCTCATGACGTGGCCAAGCAGTTGGCGCAGTTAAGCGATGCCGGGCTTTGGCTCGGGATCGCGCCCAAGCTTCACATCGGCGATGCGCGCCTGGCGGCTGCCGCGGTGACGCCGATCGCGTTCCGCGCCGACGTTGTAGACAGCGTGCGCGCCGATCTCGTGCGCGAAGGCTATTTCCAGTTACCGCCGCAGGACTGGGGCATCGATGTCGCCAAGCTCGCGGCGGGCGTCGCGGCGTTGGACGCTGCTGGATTCCCGCCGGTGTTCCTGTTCATGTACGACGAAGCTTGGTTGATGTTCGCGCGGCTGCGCGGGCTGTTGCAGGCGGTGCTGGGTGAACAGTACCGCATGCAACCGGCCTTCTGGGCCTGGCACGTGAACGGCAAGCGCGAGGGCGCAGGCTGGTCGCCCCATCGCGACATGGGGCACAAGTCGTTGTTGCCCGACCGCAGTCCCAAATCGCTGACGGTATGGCTGCCGTTGACCGAAGCGACACCGCAGAACGGCTGTATGTACGTCGTGCCGGCAGACCGCGAAGTGTATTACGGCACGGCGCGCGAGCAGGAGTCACCGATCACGCTGCAGGACGTGCGCGCGCTGCCGAGTGCCGCTGGCGGCGTTCTGGGATGGACGCAAGCGTTGTTCCACTGGGGCGGACGCGCGCGTGCTCCGGTGACCACACCGCGCAGCAGCATATCGGTGGAATTCCAGCGCGGCGATCAGCCGCCGATCTATGAGCCGCAATTCGACCCCGCCGCCACGCTCGACATCATGACGCGGCTGCGCCTGATCATGCGCCAAGCGCTGCAATATCAGCACATGTACCCACTGCCCGCCGAAATGCGTACGGTGGCGGAGGCGCTGGCGTTCAAGTCCGGCCCCGCCCAGGCCTTTGTAGACAGCATGCGCACGCCGTAGAAATTACGGCTTGGCAAATTACGGCTTGGCGATGTGCCAGTAGACGCCCGCGCGGCCGTTCATTTCCACAAGCCAGGCGGCTTGCTGGAATTTCTCATCCACACCGTCGCTGATGAAACTGTCGTAGGTGTCGTTGCCGTTGAAGTCGCCGGGGGCTTTGTCGCCGGTGTAGGTGTAGAGTGCGTAGCCCTTGTAGGCCCACTGCTTGGTGCCATCATCGCGGCTGATGACTTCCCAGTAACCGTTGGATTGGGCATCCGGGCCCGGACGGAAGGGCTGCCACAGCGCGAGGCACGCCGCCGAGACGCAGGTCTGGCCGCCCATCTGTTTGCCCTTGTAGTACATGTTGCGGTAGCCGTCGCGCAGGTTGCGCCCGCCCCAGCGCGCTTCGTAAGCAACGCCGGTGTAAAGCGCCTGGCCGTTGATCGTCAGCATGGAGCCGTAGCCGTTGAGCGGCGTGATGGTGACGCCGGCGGGGCGGAAGGTTTCGGTGAGAAGTGCTACCGCGAATTTCTTGTCGACGCCGCGGCCTTTGGTGTCCCCCGGAAGTAGATCGGCCTTGAAGCGGTAGAGGGGCTTTTTCTTAAAGGCCCACTGGCGGCTGCCGTCGGCGCGGAGCGCGATGGAGAAGTCACCGACATTGGCGGCCAGCGACGGTGCGGAGACCGGCATCCACGGGGTGGTGCAGCTCGAGGAGGAGCAGACTTGGCCGTCTTTCTTGGCATCGCCGTCGAAGGCGTACAGCGTCAGGCCGTCGAAATCGGTGAGCGTCACGCCTTCGGCGTAGACGTTGACCCGGGCATCAATGCCGTCGGGCGCCTTGGTTTTGATCGAAGGTTCGAAGCGCACGACGTTCCAGCCCTTGGGCGGACGCAGGTCGCTGAAGGCGATGACTTTCTGGGCGAGCTTGGAATTGAAGACGGCATCGACGGCCACACCCGTGGCGACGTCGCCGGGACGTTCTTCCTTGACCCAGGTGTAGACCGGTCGCGAATTGTAAGCCCACTGCTGCACGCCGTCGGCGCGCTTGATGATCGACCAATCGCCGGTGGGCTTGGCGCCGGCGGGCACGGCCACAGGAATCCATTCCTTGGCACAGGCGGCGGTGCAGTTGGAAACGCCAGGCGCGTCGGCGTCGGAGAAGAAAAGCGTGCGGCCATCGGCATCGCCAGGACGGATCCAGAGGGACTCCGGCTGCGAAAACTCGAGCTCGCGCTCGACGTTGATCAGGGTGAGGCCTTTGGGCGTGGTGGCTGTCGGCGCGTCGGCGGCGAAGGCAGTGCCGGCGGAGAGCAGAACGGCAGCGGACAGAAACGCTTTTTTCATAACAAGGTCCTTAGACGAGGATTTCGCTGAACGGCTTGGTGGCCGTGTTGGATTCAGTACCCCAGCTGCCCACGGGCATGCCAAGCGCGCGCTGGAGGGTGAAGCCGACGCGCGTGGCGGCGTCGCCTTCGGCATTGATGTGATAGCCGGTCTTCATGCGGCCGCCGCCTGAGCCGGCGGTGAGGATGGGGTATTTCTGCAGGGAGTGGGTGCGGGCCTCACCGTGGTCGGTGAAAGCATAGAGAAGCGTGCGGTCGAGCAGCGTGCCGTCGCCTTCCTTCACGCCATCCAAGAGCTGCACCAGCTCGCGGAAGCAGCCCATCATTTCTTCCGCCAGCGCCTTGCACTTGACCTGATAGCCCAGGGCGGGGTCGACCGCCTCTTCGTGCGTGAGGGAGTGATAGCTGACGATCTCGCCGTTGCGGCGGATGGTGTTGCCGGTGCCGTTGCCCATGGCGAAGTTGACGACGCGGGTCTGGCCGCAAGACATGGCGCCAGCGAGCAGGCGGGCGAACAGGCGGTGGTTGGTTTTGACCTGATCGAGCAGGTCGCCGACCTCTTCTTCGACCAGCGCTTCGGGGACGCGGCAGCCGGGCAGCGCGGCCGGGCGCTGGAGTTCGACGGCCAGCTTGTTCTCGATGTCGCGCACGGAGGTGAAGTATTCATCGAGGCGCTGGCGGTCGGCGGCGGAGACCTCGCCCATCAGAGCATTGCGGTGTTCGGAGATGGCCGAAAGCACGCTCTGGCGCACCATGACATTCACATCGGGCGTGAAGTCGGCGGCGTTGGGATCTTTGAATTCGGGTCCGAAGATGCGCCGGTAGACCGCCATGGGCGAGATCTCGGCGGGGTTCATGCCGTTGAAGCCGCGGGCACTCCAGGTGGCGCGGCGGTCGCCGTTGTTGCCCACTTCGATGGAGCGGAAGCGTGTGCCGCGGCCGATGTGCTGGCCGATCAGGGTGTCGATGCTGGAGGAGTAGTCGCTGCCGTTCTTCGAGACCATGCCGGTGGCCTGGCCTTGGGCGCCGGAATAGTGGTTCTGGTTGACCTTGCCGTCGAGGAAGACCTGCATGCCGCTGAACAGGTTGATCTTGTCTTTGACCGGCTCGAGCACCTTGAGGTGTTCGCGCAAGCTGTAGTTTGGCCCGGTTTCCTTAGGCTCCCAGAGGCCCTGAATCAAACCGAGGCCCCAGTACCAGGTACCGAAGCAGGGGGGCAGCGCGTTGCCGGTGGCGGCAAGCGCCGCACCGTTCGAGGTCAGATGGCATTCGAGGATCGGCAGGCCGACGGTGACCGCAGCACCACCGAGCATCCCGCGCAGGACCGTGCGCCGATTCAGACGTTTGCTCACTGCCATCTCCCTCCTCCTCCAGGCCGCCGGCGTTATGGCTTGGCGATGTGCCAGTAGACGCTGTTGACGCCGTTGACTTCGACCAGCAGCGAATTGCGTTTGTAGGCTTCGTCGGACACGTCGTTGTAGTCGGCGATGTCGTAGGCGTCGTTGCCGTTCATCTCGCCTGCGACCTTGTCGCCGGTGTAGGTGTAAAGTGCATAGCCTTTGTAGGACCACTGCTTGGTGCCGTCTTCGCGGGCGATGGGCTCCCAGAAACCGCTGGCGACGGCGGCGGCGGGGGCGGCGAAGGGCTTCCAGCGGGTGAGGCAATCGCTGGTGAGACACGTGTTGCCGGCGAGTTTTTTGCCGCGGTAATAGGCGTTGCGGTAGTTGTCGCGCAGGTTCCGCCCGCCCCAACGTTTTTCATATGCGATGCCGGTGTAGAGGGTCATGCCGTTCACGGTCAGCGCGTCGCCGTAGCCTTCGTGGAAGGCGATGTCGACGCCGGCGGGGCGGAAATCGTCGGAGAGCTGGGCGACGGCCCATTTCTTGTCGATGCCCACGCCGTGCACGTCGCCGGGCAGTTTGTCGTCCTTGAAGCGGTAGAGCGGCTTCTTCTGCCAGGCCCACTGCTGGGTGCCGTCGTTGCGGGACACCAGCGTGAAATCGCCGACGTTGGCGGCGAGTGCGGGGGCAGTGACCGGGATCCAGGTGACGTTGCAGCCCGAAGACGAGCAGCGTTGGCCGTCCTTCTTGGCGTCGCCGTCGTAGGCGTAAAGCGTGAGGCCGGCGAAGTCAGTGAGGATGATGCCTTGGGCGCCGGCGACACTGCGGATGTCGACACCGTCCGGGACGCTGCGGGTGCCGGCGGCGTTGAAGCGCGCAATTTTCCAGTCGGCTGGAGGTTCGAGTTCGTTCAGCTTGCGGGCGTTTTCGGCGAGCTTGGAGTTGAAGACCTCTTTCACGCCAACAGTCGTGGCGACGTCGCCGGGGACTTCTTCTTTCACCCAGGTGTAAAGCGGTTGGCCACGGTAGGCCCATTGCTGGGCGCCGTCGGCACGTTTGATCGCCGTCCAGTCGCCGAAAGCCTTGCCGTTGACGGCGAAGGGGATCCATTCCTGAGCGCAAGCGCCGGTGCAGTTGGAAACGCCGGGAGCGTCTTTCGCGTATGTGAAGAGCGTGCGGCCGTCGGGGTCGCCGGGGCGCATCCAAAGGAATTCAGGCTGCGAGGAAGAGAGCTCGCGCACCACTTCGACCAGCGTCACGCCCTGCGGCACCGTCTGCGGCGCGGCCAGAGCGGATGAAGCGCTGAGGAGTACGACGGCGGCGGCAATGAGACGCATGGCAACCTCTTTATGACTAGGCCGATTTCCTGAGATCGAACAGCAGGTGGGCACCCTCGAGCCCGCCGGTACGCACGGCGGCAGCGAATTCCTCGCGGATGAGGCGGTGCACGCGCGTGGCCGAGGGCGAGAGCTCGCCTTCGGAGGGCCGCGCGAGGATCAGCTGCTTGGTGAGCTTGGGGCGGATGATCGGGGCGTATTTGAGCTTCATGCCGCGTTCCTTCTGCTCGTAGAGGAAGGACGACAGCGGCACGACGGCGTGGCCGACGCCTGCGGCGGTGAGCTCATTCAGCACGCTGAGCGAATCACCTTCGAAGCGGATGTCGAGCTTGGCGCGCATCTTGGCGGCGGCGTTTTCGACGATGCGGCGCATGCCATTCGGATTGCTGGGCAGCACCAGCGGCATGGTGATGAGTTCTTTGACCGACACCGGACGGTTGGGGTCCAGCGAGCTATGCGGCCCGCCGATGACGACCAGTTCGTCGACGATGAGTTCATCGGCCTGCATGTGCAGGTCCATGACCGTGCCGCAGATGATGGCGAGGTCGAGATCGCCGCGGTGCAGCCATTCCACCAGATGCAGCGAGAAACCGTCGGTGATGGCCAGCGTGATGCCGGGGAACTCGGCGGCCACGCGCTTGGCGATGCGCCCGGTCATGGCGCCGCTGACGGTCGAGACCAGGCCGATGCGCACATGGCCGGAGGGAGTCTTGGAGAGCGAGCGGATGTTGGCGAGCGCCTGGTCGAGGTCGCGCACAGCGCCGGAGATGGTGCGGCGCAGCTCGACGCCGGCGGCGGTGAGCTTCATGCCGCGCCACTGGCGCATGAACAAGGTCGCGCCGGCTTCTTCCTCAAGTAGACGGATTTGGCGGCTCAAGGCCGGTTGCGCGATGCGTAGTTGCGCCGAAGCTTTACTGACGGAGCCGACTTCGGCGACCTTCAGAAAAATCTTAAGCTGGTGCAGGTCCTTCATGCGACGGATCCCCTCCCGTGGGCCGCCGGTGTTGGCGCCCGCGAAACCCGTTAGGGCTTCGCGATGTGCCAGTACACGCCGGCGCGGCCGTTGACTTCCACCAAGAGCGAGGCGCGCTTGATGGTGTCGGCGTCATCGCCGTCGTTGGCGATGTCGTAAGTGTCACTGCCGTTGATCTGACCGGGCTTATCGCCGGTAAAGGTGTAGAGCGCGTAGCCCTTGTAAGCCCACTGCTTCGTGCCGTCTTCGCGGCTGATCACTTCCCAGAAGCCGTTGGCGACGGCGTTCGCGGGCGCGACGAAAGGCTTCCAGCGGGCAAGGCACTCGGCGCTCAGGCAGGTGTTGCCGCCGAGTTTTTTGCCGCGGTAGTAGGCATTGCGGTAGTTGTCGCGCAGGTTACGGCCGCCCCAGCGCGCTTCGTAGGCGTTGCCGGTATAGAGCGCCTGGCCGTTGATGGTCAGCGCCTGGCCGTAGCCTTCATGGAAGGCCACCGCGACACCCTCGGGGCGGAAGTTGCTCATCATCACCGCGGCGGTGAACTTCTTGTCGGCGCCGATGCCGTTGGCATCGCCCGGCAGCTTGTCGCCCTTGTAGCGGTACAAGGGCTTCTTCTGGAAAGCCCACTGCTTGGTGCCGTCGGTGCGGGCAACCAGCGTGAACTCGCCGACGTTGGCGGCCAGCGCCGGCGCGGTGACCGGGATCCAGGTGATGTTGCAGCCCGAAGACGAGCAGACCTGGCCGTCCTTCTTAGCGTCGCCATCATAGGCATAGATCGTCATGCCGGCGTAATCGGTCAGGCCCATGCCTTGTGCGCCAGGGATCATGCGCATGTCCACGCCATCGGGTGTGGCGGCAGCCATGGTCGGCTCAAAACGCGCCACCGTCCATCCGTCCGGCGGGGTCAGCGTGCCCAACCTGACGGCGTTTTCGGCAAGCTTGGAGTTGGCGACTTCCGTCACGCCAACCGTGGTGGCGACGTCGCCGGGGACTTCTTCTTTGACCCAGGTGTAAAGCGGAAGGGTCTTGTAGGCCCACTGCGAAGCACCATCAGCACGCTTGATGACGGACCAATCGCCGAAGCCCTTGGCGCCGGGAAGGACCGCGAGCGGGATCCATTCCTTGGCGCATTCGGCGTTGCACTTCGACACGCCGGCGGTATCGGCGGCGGAGACGAAGAGCGTGCGGCCGTTGGCATCGCCCGGGCGCATCCAGAGGAACTCGGGCTGCGACAGGGGAAGTTCGCGCACCACTTCGACCAGCGTGACACCGGCGGGCGCGGAGGGGATCACCGCTTGCGCGGCGTAAGCGGAGGAAAAGCCAAAGGCGGTCAACGCGGCCGCGGCGATCAGAGTCTTCTTGGTGTTCTTCATTGAGCTTTTCCTCCGTCTAGAGACTTAGGCTTCGATCAGCAGTTCGTTGAACGGCTTGGTCGCCTTGTTGGATTCCGTACCCCAGCTGCCAAGCGGCATGCCCAGCGCGCGCATCAGGGTGAAGCCGACGCGGGTCGCGGCGTCGCCTTCGGCATTGATGTGCATGCCGGTCTTCATGCGTCCACCGCCCGAACCAGCGGTGAAGATCGGGTACTTCTGCATCGAGTGCGTGCGCGCCTGGCCGTGATCGGTGAAGGCGAACACGAGAGTGCGATCGAGCAGGGTCTTGTCGCCTTCCTTGATCGAGTCGAGCTGCTGGACGAGTTCGCGGAAGCTGTCCATCAGGCTTTCGGCGATCGCATGGCACTTGAGCTGAACGCCCGCAACCGGATCGACCGCTTCTTCGTGCGTCAGTGAGTGGTAGGTGAGGATCTCGCCGGCTTTGCGCAGCGAGCCCAGGCCCTGGCCCATGGACAGGTTGAAGATGCGGGTCTGACCGCACGACATGGCGTTGGTCATGAGCTTGGCGAACAGGCGGTGGTTCTGCTTGGCCTGATCGAGCAAGGAGCCGACGTCTTCTTCGCTGAAGGAATCCGGCACTTTGCAGCCCGGCAGCGCCATGGGCTTTTCGAGTTCGACGGCGAGTTTGGTTTCGAGGTCGCGCACCGAGGTGAAGTATTCATCCAGGCGCTGGCGGTCGGCGGCCGAGACTTCCTTCATCAGCGAGTCACGATAGTCCGAAACCGACGACAGCACGCTGTGGCGGACCATGGTGTTCGGGTCCGGGGTGAAGTTGGCGGCGTTCGGGTCGACGAAGGACGAGCCAAAGATGCGGGTGTAGAGAGCCACCGGCGAGATTTCCGCCGGGTTGAGGCCGTTCTGACCGCGCGCCGACCAGGTCGACTTGCGGTCGCCGTCGAGGCCGGCTTCGAGCGACTTGAAGCGCGTGCCGCGGCCGATGAAGTCGCCGACCATGGTGTCGATGCTGGTCGAGTACTCGGAGCCGGTCTTGGAGACCATGCCGGTGGCCTGGCCCTGGGCGCCCGAGTAGTGGTTCTGGTTGATCTTGCCGTCGAGGAAGATCTGCATGCCGGAGTAGATGTTGATCTTCTCCTTGATCGGGGCGAGGCACTTCAGGTGATCGCGCATGACGTACTTGTCGCCGGTCTCCTTCGGCTCCCAGTGACCCTGCGAGAGGCCCAAGCCCCAGAACCAGGTGCCGAAGCACGGCGGCAGGCCCTGGCCGGTGGCGGCGAGCGCGTCGCCGTTGCCGGTGAGATGGCATTCGAGAATGGGGAGGCCGACGGTGATCGCTGCACCGCCCAGCATGCCGCGCAGAACATTACGCCGGCTCAGTCTTTCCATCGCACTCATGTCAGTACCTCCGTTAATAGCGTTGTCTTGCGCAAGCCCTAGTTGGCCTGGGCGGATTTCTGTTCAGGGGCCGCAGTCGTCACGGTGTAGAAATCGGGGTTGGTGGCGATGCCGCGCACGACTTCGCGCCACTTCACGCCCTTTTTGGTGAGATCGGTCTGCATGCTGGTGAGCCACTTGCGCTCGTCGGTGGTGGGCACGCGCGCGGTGCCGTAGGAGAACACGCGGTTGACCAGGCAGGATGTGACCGCCGGTTCGTTGCGCAGCAGGCCGGCGAGCTGGGTCACGCCGTCGAAATCCTTGCCGTTGAGCGAGCCGGTGACGTCGATGTCCGCGCCATTCTCGTTGGGACGGTATTCGGCGACCGAGTCAAAGTGCTCAAACGACAGACCGATCGGGTCGGTGATCTTGTGGCAGCCGGCGCAGGCCGGGCTGGTGGAGTGGGCCAAGAGCCGCTGACGCACGGTCTTCAGGTTCGGGTTGTGGATGTCCTGAATCAGCGTGAAGTCGACGTTGCCCGGAGGCGCCGGGACCTTCTGGCAGAGGATGTTTTCGCGCAACGCCTTGCCGCGCACCGTCGGCGAGGTCTTGCCGGGATGCGAATGCAGGGCGAGGAAGCTCGCGTGCGTCAGGATGCCGACGTGGTTGTCGTTTTCGGGGAACTTGTAAGCCACCCACGGCGTCGCACCGCCCATTTCCTGCGAGCGCGGCAGCGGCACGCCGTAAAGGGCGGCCAGCGACGGCGTCAAGAAAGTTTCGCGGGTAGTGAACAGATCGCGGTAATCGCCGTTGCGCTCCAGGAGCTGGTCGACGAGCGTGCGCAGGGTCTGCTCACGCGCTTCGTCTTCGGCATTCTTGGTGAACTTCGGGAAGAGGTTCGTGTCCTTCACCAGCGTCGCGAAGCCGTCGAAGCCCAGCATGTCGGAGAAGAAGGCGCGCAGGCCATTTTCCGCGCGCGGCGAATTCAGCATGCGGTCGACCTGCTGCGAGAGACCCTTGGCGGTCTGCAGCTTGTCGGTGCGCGCAGCTTCGAGCAGTTCTGAGTCCGGCGTCGAATCCCAGATGAAGAACGACAAACGGGATGCGATCGAATAGCTGTCGAGGCGCTGCTTGCCGGCGGCTTTGGGATCGGGCTCGGAGCGTTCGATGCGGAAGAGGAATTCCGGATTGACCAGCATCTGCACGAGGGCCGCGGCAACGCCGGCGTTGAAGTTCTTGAGTTTGGTGGCGGCGGCGTTGGCCGTCGCGAGATATTCCTTGCGCTCTTGGTCCTTCAGCGGACGGCGCAGCACAAGCAAGCCGACGCGGTCGAGGAACTGGCCGGAACAGGCATCATCCGCCGCGTCCTTGGCCTTGGGCTGGCAATGCACGAGGGTGGCGTTGCGGCTGGGATCGACGACCTGGAAGGCGACCTGCTGGGCCAACTGCTCGAACTGCTCGAGGCCGGCCGAGGTCATGGCGAGCTTGCGCGCGCCGACAGCCAGGAGGCCCTGGTCGCGGAAGCCGGTTTCGACGGCGTTGGCATCGAGCTTGATGCTGTTGCCGAAGATGTCGTGGATCGTGCGCTGGTACTGCTCGGGCGTGATGCGCACGAAGGTGAGTTCTTCGGCGGCCACAGCCTGCGACATCGGCGCGGCAGAGAGCAGCATTGCGCCGCAAGCGACACCGGCGAGTACCGTAGAAAGTTTTAGGAAACGACGCATTTTACAAAGCTCCAATTCAATTCGATCGCGAGCCGCGCGATTAGCGCGCTTTCGCGACTTCCGTATCGCGGTCCTTGCTGCCCTTAGCGCCGGCGATCTGACCGTCGGACAGCGCATGGAAAGCCGGCACCGCCTCGAGCCAATAGGCATTCGAGATCGCGGTCATCTCGCCGGTTTTCGGATCCGGCACACCATCGGCCATGCGCTTGATGGCGTAATAGGAGCCGGGCAGATCGACCTGGCCGGTGCCTTCGCCGCGGATGGCCAAGAAGGTGTAGTAGTTCATCCACGGCTCATAGCCGCCGAGGTAGCCGGTCAGCTTGCGGTCCGCGCCCATCTTCAGTTTCAGGTGCGTGTTGGAAAACTGAATGATCGGGTGGAACGGCGCTTCCGAGAGCATGGTGAAATCGCCGTGCTGTGTGATTTCGAGATAGCCATCCTTGATGCGGCCCTGGAACTCGCTGTGCGAGCGCGGGTTTGGATCGACCATGAAGGTCACATCAGACGCGGCACCGCCGTGGGCGTCGCGCAGCAGGTGATTGAGTGCGCGGTCGAAGGTGATCTTCACCGGACCGTCCTTCGACAGGTCGTCGCCGGTGACCGACATCAGCCATGCGCCCATGGCGTCCATGTTGGTGTCCCAGGTGATGTCTTCGAGATAGGGGCGCACGGGGCGGCGGATGTCATAGACCGCGAAGCAGCCCAGCGCGCGGATGAGCTGGTTGTCGATGCCCTTCTCATGCGTGTCGGGATCTTCGAAGTCGTCGGCGTCGACTTTGCCGTCGAGATTGAAGCCCGGGCCGAGCTTGCCGACGTTGGTCTCGATCTTGGAGTCCGGCGCCGAGTACGGGAAGTTGGAGATGTCGGCGGGCTTGCCGTTGATGGTGCCACGGCGCAGGAAGTCGATGCGCTTGCCGTCGGGCATCTTGTCGCCGTCTTCGATGGCCTTGAGCGCCTGGTCTTTGGTCATCCCGTGATCTTTCATCAGGATGCGCACCTTGAGGTCGGTCGGCGTGCCGTTGCCGCCCTGCGGACAATTGCCGGGGTTGGCGTAGGTCGCGGTCATGAACTGCGCGATGGCGTAGCCGCGGGTTTCGGCGGAGGCGCTGGTGGAAGCCAAGGCCAGGCCTGCGAAGGACAAGCCGCCGATGAGAATTTTGCGAAGTGACATCTCTTCTCTCCCTTAGTGTGCGGCATAGTATGCCGCGCCGTTGACCATCCGCAGCCGTGGTCTTGTGATGTGGGGGCTGGCGGCGCCGCAAAAGGACTGAAAGGCGTCCGGCGAACCGGACATTCATGAGCCGGTGACGCGAGCGCGGCTCCCAACTCCCTTAGGCGCAATCCCAGCCGCGATAAGGCCACCTCCGCAAGATCTGGCCGCAACACGGTCGTGTCATATTTAAGTAGCTCCGGCAGCGCAGCTATAGAAATACAATTATTTTTTGGATGCCAAGCACGACGGGCATATCATCGCGCGCTGCTCCGGGTTTGTCTTGTTAAGATATTGATATTATAGATAAATGCCGCCGGTGTCCGGACCTGGGCCGGTTGTGCAGTGCGGCCGCGGCCCTTCTAAAAAAACTGTTCGGTGGCCGATAGAGGCCAGGCGCGGCGCGGCGACGGTTTCGAGGGCAAAATGGGCGTCGCCTGAGGGGTATATTCGTTATATTTATCAGTTAGTTGTGGGAAACTCTGGCCCGGCATGGCGAGGCAGAAGGCGTAACAAAACCGGCCTCAAAGCCATACAAAAAAGCTAGACCCTGAAGAGGTCACAGAGCAATTCCGCATGGCTCCCGGAATACCTTGGGGATACCGAAACGGCATATCCCTGAAAACGCATTCGGCGCCGTGAGGACTTTGCCCCACGGCGCCGAAGCTGTGCGCAGCCGAACTACGGCTAGTTGGCCAGGCGGTCGAAGACCTTGATGTCTTTGCACTCCTGCCCAACGAAGGTGTTCACCTGGGTCATCTGCTGGCCGTCGGCGGTGACTTCGCGGGTGTAGGTCGAGGTGATCTTGTCTTTCTTGTCGTAGTGGACAAATTCAAGATGGCGGTTGTCGACCAGCTTCCACGAGATCGACTCGGAGGTCGGCGTGTCTGGCCGCGTAACGTTAGCGGGATACTTGCCGCCGTCGTAGCGCGCGACATACCGGTTGACGATGGGCTTGCCGTCAGCCGTTTCGCCGCCCCATTCGGTGACGATCAATCCCCAGCCGGCGTCGAAGATGTGGCGATCTTCGGCTTTCGACGCCGCGCCGCAAAATTTCGATTTGGTCAGACTGAGCCGCCACTTGCCCTGAATCCAGTCCTTCGGGTTCGGCGGATCAATCGCGGCCATGGCCGTGGTGGCCGAGAGCGCGAAAGCCGCGGCGAGTGTCGCAGTGATGAGTTTCATATGATTCTCCTGTTCTTTTGCGTTCTTTTACGGTGTCAATCTTTGACGCGGTCGAAGACCTGGTCTTCTTCGCACTCACGTCCGACGAATTTTGCGTGCTGAGTCATCTGTTGGCCGTCGGCGGTGACGGTGCGCACATATTCCGACGTGACCTTGTCCTGCTTGTCGTAGTGGGCGAACTCGACGCGGCTCGGGTTGACTTGTTTCCAGACGATGGCTTCGCGCGCCGGCCCCGTGGCGATGTCGGGCCACTTGTCGCCGTCGTAGCGGCCGACATAGCGGCCGCTGGTCGGCTTGCCTTCGGGATTGACGCCGGATTGCTCGAACACGATCAAGCCCCAGCCGGCATCGAAGATCCAGCGTCCGCCTTTTTGCGGCGGCTTATTGCAGAACTTGGACTTGGCGAGGTTGAGTTCCCAATGGCCTTGGGTGAGGTCTTTGGGGTTGGGCGGTGTGACCGCGGCGCCGGCAACACTGCTTGTGAAAATCAGCGCGGTGGAAACACAAAGGGCTTTGAGCTTCATCGGTATCCTCCCTCGGGCTCTTGATGATGGAGCAATGTGGCAACGGTATGAGGCCATTTTAAGACCGCCGGGCCGTGAAAAGAAGAGAGGGGGAATTGAAGTTCCCCCTCTCGTTTAGGCATAGCTTAAGTCGCTGATGTCCAGCTTACATCTTAAAGCGAACACCGGCACGCAGCACGCGACCCAGCATGTCGAAGCCAACGGAGCCCTTCGACAGCGGATAGGTGTAGGTGAAGTCGGTCGGGCCTTGCGGCACAACGCCCGGATCCTTGTTCATCAGGTTACGCACGTTGAAGAAAGTTTCCACTTCGGCGTCGCCGACGTTCCAGAGATAGGAAACCGACGCGTCGATGTAGAACGTGCCCGGGATGTAGTTGCTGTTGATCGTCTTGGCGACAGAGCCAGAGGTCGGGCAACCGGTGGTGCAAGTGATGTAGCGGTTGTCGATCTGGCCCTTGCTCTGCGCACGGAAGGTGAGCGAGGAGCGGAGCTTATCGAGCGCGTAGCCGATCGTCGTCGCCTGACGCCAACGCGGCGGACCGGTGAACAACTGGCCTTCGTTGCCAAGGGTGCTGTACGGACCGGCGCCGAGGCCTTCGTCCGTTTGGCTCTTGGTGTAGAAGGTCCACTGGCTGCGCAGGGTCAGATTACCGCCCCAACCGGAGACCAGCGAGTCGACATCCATGGAGTAGCTGCCTTCGACGTCGATACCGGCCTTGAGCTGCGAAGCCAGGTTGAACGGCTGCTGCGTCAGCTTGTTGATGACACCGACCGTTTGACCGGCGGCCGGCGGATCACGGAAGACGGCCGAGCAGAAATCCTGGCGACCCTGAAAGCAATACAGGAGCACCTGATTGTCGCCCGCCGAACCGATGGCTTCCTTCAACTTGATGTGCCAGTAGTCGACCGACAAGGTCAGGCCCGAAGCGAACTGCGGCGACAGGACGACGCCGAATTCGGTGGTGGTGGCCTTTTCGGGTTGCAGGTTCAGGTTACCCTTGTTCTCGCCGAAGAACTGAGGGGTGGTGTTGGTGAAGGGGTCGAAGGCCGAACGGAAGCCCGAATTGCTGACGGCGAACAGTTCGTTGAAGTTAGGCGCACGGATGTCGCGCGACACCGTACCGCGGAACTTGATGTCGTCGATCGGCGTGTAGACCGCGCCGCCCTTCCAGGTGACGACGATGCCCGACAGCTTGTAGTCGGTGACGCGAACGGCGGCGTTGACGTCGAGCGCGCGGGCCCATTCTTCGTCCTTGGCCAGCGGAACGACGGTTTCCGCGGCACCTTCGGTGACGTGGTTCTTACCGGCGAAGTTGGAGAAGTTGCCGGCGAACCAGGTGCCGTAGGTGCCGGGGGCCGGATCGGGCTTACCAACGGCGCTTTCGCTGCGGTGTTCGAGCGAGAGGGCGACGGAGACCGGACCAGCCCAGGTCGAGAGCGGCTCGCCGGTGACGGACGCGGCGAACACGTTCTGCTTGATGACCTGGTTCACGTGGCTGAGGCCGGTGATGTACTTCAGGCCGGCTGCGTCGTTGACGCCAACACCCAGGTTGTTCCACGGCGAGCAGCCGTTGGTCGGGTTGGTGAGCGTCGAACGGCAGGCGATCGAGCCGATGCGCAGGCCCGAAGTGCCGACGTTCGCCGAGGTCACGGTGACCGCGTCAGACGCTGCCGTCCAGCGCGTGATGTTCATCACGTTCTCGACGTCCGTCGCCGCGCGGGTTTGGCCGCGCTGGTAGTAGGCGTTCCACGACCAGCTGGTTTCCATGGCATCGAAGCGGCCATCGATACCGACCACGTAGCGGGTGGTGTTGCGCTTGGCGCGGTTGCCGACGTTCGGCATGTCGTAATTCATGCTGCCGATGCGGAACTGCGTGACGCCCGCGGCCGTCATCTGCGCCTGTACCGAGGCGGGGATGAACGGGTTGCCCGACAGGATCGTCATGCCGTTGCCGGCCTGGAACGGGGGCCAGGTGGAGGTATAGGTGATGTTGTCGCCCCATGACGCCTGAGCGTAGACATTCATGGTGTCGGTGACGTCATAGGCCACACGCAGGAAGGCGTTGTGGCGCAGGTTCGACGGCTCGAGCGTGCCCGAACGGTCGTGGCGGATTTCGGTCGACTGCCAGTCGCCGCCCTGCATCCACGGATCCAGAGTCAGCGGACCGTAGTTGAAGGCATAAGGCGTGCCGCCGTTGCCGAAGGCGATGCCCTTGAGCGGACCGGAGATGATGATGCCGCCATGGGTGGCGTTGCTGAGCGAGATCTTCTCGAGAACCAGCTGTTCCGGAACCGTGGTCGATTGGCCAGCGCCCGTGCCGTAGGCCGGGTTGGTCATGATACCCCAACCCTTGTTGTTCCACTTGCGGCCACCGTCGCCCGGCGTGATGCCGTCGCGATCGGCCATTTCCGCCGACAACAGCACGTGGCCGCGGTCGCCGCCGAAGCCGAAGCCACCGGCGAGCGAGACCTTGTAGTTCTGGTCGTCGCCGTAGCTGGTTTCACCGGCCGAGACTTCGCCTTTGATGCCCGTGAACTGCTTGTCGAGGATGAAGTTGACGACGCCGGCGATGGCGTCCGAGCCGTACACAGCCGAGCCGCCACCGGTGACGGTGTCGACGCGCGAGATGAGCTGCTGCGGGAAGTTGTTGACGTCGACTTCGCCGCTGAACAGGGCGGGCACCGAACGCTGGCCATCGAGCAGCGTCAGGGTGCGGGTGCCGCCCATGCCGCGCAGGTTGAGCACGTTCAGACCTTGCGTACCGCCTGAGACGCCGTTCGACGCGCTGGAGGGGGAGGTGCTGTTGGCGAACACCGGCATGGTGTTGAGCGTGTCGGCGACGTTGGCCGTGGCGGTGCCGGCGGCGAGCGCTTCAGCGGTGACAACCGTGAGCGGTGTCGGCGCCTGATAGCCGTCGCGAATAATGCGCGTACCGGTGACAACGACTTCCTGGAGATCGCCCTGCGCGGATTGGTCCTGCGCGAAGACAACCTGTGAAGCGCCGACCGCAAGCGCAACGGCGCTGACGGTTGAAAGCGTCGCAATTTTGAAGAAGCCGCGGGCGCGGCTGATCGATGTAGTCATGTTCCCCCCCTTATGGTGGTGGTCAAACAAGCGGTTGAAACGAAAAACCTGCGCGATGGCAGGGTAAACACCGGCGCTTCACTCCCGCGAGCGCACCGGTGAATTGGCTCGCGAGTAGATTTAACGTCAGGAATACACGCGACAAAGTCATGAATTAGCGGGAATGCCATAACAGGCCGGTATAGTAACCAAGTAACGATCCGCCTACGTGTTTTGCAGGCCGGGCCTGTATACCCCCGAGGCCGGGGATGACATTCACACCGCACAGCACAACGATTTGTCGTTCATCCGGCACGTCAAATGCGTTCGCACCATGCCCTGAAGGTACGGACAAAATAAAGAGGTATTGATGAGCGTTGTCCGTTCGCTAGCCCAAGTCCGGTTGTTTCCAAACAAGCGATGCAAAAATGCCACGCGGCACCTGAGGCCAATTTTTGTGCAATGCATCGCTGCTGTTGCATTTTTGTCCTATGCCGAAAGCGCAAGTGCGCAGCGCGCGAAGGAGAATGCCGTCGCCGAAGCGAGCGATGCGTTCGGCACCTCGGTTGGGCGCGAAGAGATCGGGCTTTATTCGTCGGGCAGTGCCCGCGGCTTTAGTCCGATGCAGGCCGGCAATCTGCGTATCGACGGACTCTATTATGATCAGGCACAGCAGGCGCGGCTGAACACGCGCGTGGTGCGCGGCTCGTCGGTGCATGTCGGCATCGCTGCGCAAGGCTATCCGTTTCCGGCACCCACCGGCGTGATCGACTATCACTTGCGCATTCCAGGCGATGAAACGGCCGGTGGCGTGCTGCTGGGATATGGCAGCTACGACCAGGCTTATGCGGAAGCGGATTTCCAAGCACCCGTCGGCGGCGACGTGCTCAGCATCGGCGGCGGCGTCGGTTATGCGCGCAACAACAGTTATCGGATATCGGAGCGCTCGTGGGAATGGAGTGCGGGCGCGCTGGCGCGCTGGCAGCCGAATGACGCGCTCGTGGTCACACCGTTCTGGAGCTACACCGACCACGAGGAACGCGCCGACACGCTGCACGTCCTCATCGGCAATTCCGGTTATCCGCGCTATCGCCCCGTCGATGCGGATCCGCAGTCCTGGGCCGACTACGCCTTCAAGTCCGGCAACTACGGCTTCACGACGCGCTATGCGCCCGAAGGCGGCTGGTCGATCGATGCCGGCGTGTTCCGATCCACGGCGCACTCGCCGGTCAACTACGACCCGTTGCTGCGCGACACCAACAGCTTGGGACAAGGCACCTATGCCGTCTCCGCTGTCCCGCCGGCGCGGTTCGGATCCACATCGGGTGAAGTGCGCTTCGCGCAGCGCTTCGACACGGAGGTCTTGCGCAATACCTTTTATGCGAGCTTCAAAGCGCGCGACCGCAGCAGCGCCTCGGGCGGCGCCGATACGATCGTGATCGGTCCAGGCTCGATCTGGTCGGTGCCGCAGATCGCCAAGCCTGCGTTCAACCTGCGCCAAGGCACCGTCGTGAAGGCCGAGCAAGCGACGCCGGCACTCGGCTATGACGGTGTGTGGGCGGGCGTCGGACAGCTCAGCCTCGGGCTGCAGAAGACTTTTTATCACCGCACCGTTGCCGCACCGGCAGCACCCGTGCTTTCGGGCAAGAGCCGGCCTTGGCTCTATAACGTCGCCGCGGCCGGCTATCTTTCCACGAAGTTCGTGGTCTATGGCAGCTTCACGCGCGGCTTCGAAGAGATCGGCAGCGCGCCCTTGAACGCCGCCAACCGCGACGAAGTGGTGCCGGCGCAGTTGACCAAACAGCTCGATGCCGGCGTGCGCTATCTGGTGACCCCGCGCCTCACGTTGGTGGCCGGGGTGTTCAAGATCGAGAAGCCCTACTTCGGCTTGGATGCCGCCAACTTCTACCGCCAGCTGGGCACCACCAGCAACAAGGGCGCTGAAATCTCGCTGGCCGGCAATATCACAGATGAACTGACCATCGTCGCCGGCGGAACGTTCATCGACCCGAAGGTGCAGGCGACAACGGGGACGAGCACAGCCGTGGGCCCGGTGCCAGGCCTCGTGCGCGTCAACGTGCAGTACCGGCCGCACTTCCTGGAAGGCCTGGCGTTCGACGCCAAGGTCGAAAGCACGTCGGCCCGCGACGCCACGGCGACCATCCGGCTGCCGTCTGCGGTGGTGATCGATGCCGGTGCGCGCTACACCACGATGGTCGCGGGACGCAATGTCACCGCGCGCCTGCAGACGTTCAATTTGACGAACGCCTATGTGCTGACGCCGAGCGATACGGGCCGGCTACAGTCGCTTGATGGGCGGCGCTTCGAGCTGTCCTTGGCGGTCGACTTCTAAGGAACCTTGTTATGGACCTCCCGTTACCGCTGAGGCGGCAACGGAGGTTTGAACATGGCAAAGTATTCCGAGAGCGCTTCCAAGGATGTTGAGCGCGCGATGCATAAGCGCAAGAAGGGCACGCTCAAGAGCGGGCCCGGCGGCAAAGGCGGCAAGGTGAAAAGCCGCAAGCAGGCCATCGCCATCGGCCTGTCGGAGGCGCGCGCCAAGGGCAAGAAGGTACCCAAGAAGAAGTCGGCAAAGAAGAAGTAGCCTTCAGGCGCGCGGCCGCGCGAGGGCCAGGCCGATGAGGGCCAAGGCCACATTCATGAGCACGAGCAGGACCGAGATGGCAGCCAGCATCGGCGTCATCTCGTAAAAGATGCCGTCGAGCATGCGTTTGGGCAGGGTGACCGCGCCGGAGCCGGCGAGGAACTTGGCGATCACCACCTCATCGAAGGACACCAGGAAGGAGAACACCGCGCCGGCGGCGATGCCTTTGCCGATGAGCGGCATGGTGACCTGGCGGAAGGTGGCGATAGGGCTGGCACCAAGACTCATGGCGGCTTCTTCGAGAACCTTGGGTGCTGCGGCAAGGGCCGCGGAGACGTTGAGCAGCACGAAGGGGATTGTGAGAACAGCGTGCGCCGCCACCAGGCCTAGCGGGGTGCCGACCAGGCGAAAGGAAGCGTAAACGCCGTAGACCGCCACGGCGATCACCACAGTCGGCAGGAAGATGGGGCTCATCAATATAAGTGTGACGAGGCCGCGCCAGCGCGCTTCCATGCGCGCGAGGCCCACAGCGGCGAGCGTGCCGGCGATAGTGGCGATCAGCGCCGCGCCCAGCGCGATCTGGAAACTGAGCAGCGTTGAGGCGAGCCATGCGCGGTTGCCGAGATAGTCGGCGTACCAGTGGGTCGAGGCGCCCACCGGCGGGAACCGCAGCATGGTGCCGGGTTCGAGCGAGAGCGGAAACATCATCGCCAGCGGCGCGAGGAGAAAAACCAAGCCCAGCGCCGCGACGGCGCGGAAGGTGTAACTCACCCAACCGTGTTCAGCCCGTAACATGATCTGCCCCCGGGATGCGGCGATAGAGGGCCACCAGCACGGCAACGACGGCGAACAGGATCAGCGAGGCGGCGGCAGCGAGGGGCCAGTTGAGGAATTCCTCGACCTGCTGGGTGACGAAGGTGGCGGCCATCAGCACACGCCCGCCGCCGAGCAAGGCCGGCGTGATGAAGAAGCCCACGGCAGACGCGAAGACCAGCAAGGCACCGGCGAAGATGCCGTTGCGGCTGAGCGGCAACGTAACGCGGCGAAAGACCGCGGCCGGCGTGGCGCCGAGGCTGGCGGCGGCTTCGCGTAAGGAGCGGTCCTGGGCGGAAAGGGCAACGAAGATTGGGAAGACCATGAACGGCAGCAACGTGTTGCTCATGCCGATGACCACGCCGATGTCGTTGTAGAGCACGCGCACCGACTGATCGCCGAACAGGCCCAAGGCGGAACTGACCACACCACCGTCCCGTAAGAGGTAGATCCAGGCGAAGGTACGCACCAAGACGCTGGTCCAGAAGGGCAAGAGGACGAGGAGTGAGATGAGCGCGCGCACGCGCGGGCTGGAGAAAGCCAGCACATAGGCGATGGGATAGCCCAAGGCCAAGGTGACCAGCACCACGAAGGCGCCGATGCGGAAGGTGCGCCAGAGGATGCCGCCGTAGGCCCAGGCTGAGAAAAGCTCCTGATAGGCGGCGAAGGAGAAGCCGCTCTCGCCGAAGCTGAGACCCATCAGGCGCAAGAGCGGGATGAAGTAGAGCACGCCGATGAGCAGCAGCGCGGGGATCAGCAGCAGCGGCGCGCGGCTCTTCATGGCAAGGCCACGGTGTCGGCGATGTCGAAAGCCAGGGTCACTTCGGCGCCGGGGCTGAGCGTCGGGGCACCTGGCGTGCGCACGGTGACGTCCTGGCCGGCGGCCCGCACGCGGGTGACGGTGGCCTCGCCAAGGAAGCGCACCTCAGTGACAACGCCGCGTAGGGTGTTGCCACCGCTGGCACCCAGCGTGATGCGTTCGGGACGCACGATCAGCGTACGCGGAGCGTTGACCGTGTCCGCCGCGCGCAGGACTTCGCCGCTGCTGAGTTTCAAGGCGCCTGGACCAGCGGGTGTGCCGGTGAAGAGGTTTGAGTCGCCGACAAACTGGGCGACGAAGGCAGTGCGCGGGGAATCATAGAGTGTGCGCGGCGGACCGATCTGCTCAATTTTCCCCGCATTCATCACGGCGACCAGGTCTGACATCACGAAGGCTTCGGATTGGTCATGGGTGACGTAGATCGTGGTGATGCGAAGGCGCTGCTGCAGCGCGCGGATCTCCGCCTGCAGGCGTTCGCGCAAATGTTTGTCGAGGGCGGCGAGCGGCTCGTCCATCAAGAGAATGCGCGGGCGGAAGATCAGCGCACGTGCGAGGGCCACGCGCTGCTGTTGGCCGCCGGAGAGCTGGTGCGGGAAGCGCGCGCCCAGGCCAGGCAAGCCAACAGCTTCCAGCATCTCATCGACGCGTGCGGGGTTGTCCTGGCCGCGCTGCTTGAGGGGAAAGGCAACGTTGTCGGCGACACTCATATGGGGGAACAGCGCATAGCGCTGGAAGACCATACCGATGTCGCGCTTGAAGGGCGGAAGCCGGGTGATGTCGGCGCCGCCGATATCAATGTGGCCGGCGTCCGGCCGCTCGAAGCCGCCGAGCAGACGCAGGACGGTGGTCTTGCCGGAGCCGCTGGGACCCAACAGCGAGAGGAACGCCCCACCCGGCACGTCAAAGGAGACATCGTCGACGGCGGCGACGGTTCCAAAACGTTTGACGAGATGGCGGGCGGCGAGTGCCGGACCGGAAAGGGGGGCAGACATGCGAGGGCTAGAATTGCGCCCCTGCCCTGTAAACACAATGGGCGGCTTTATTTAACCCGCCATCAACTGGCTCCAGCGCGGGGCCAGGCGGCTTTCGTTCTCGCCCCACCAATTGGCGTCGAGCACGATCTGCTTCTTCATGTTGGGCTCGAAGGTCGGCAGGCGGGAGAGAATCTTGTCGTCCTTGATCAAGTCCAGCGCCTGCGTGTTGGTCGGCCCATAGTTGATGATCCGGGCGAAGGCGGCCTGAGGTTCGGGCCGGGCGATGTAGGACAGGAACGCCAGCGCGTTGTCGCGGTTGGGCGCGCCTTTGGCCATGACGAACATCGGGATGTTCATCACCGCTTCGTCCCAGAGGTATTCGATCGGCACGCCTTGGTCCTGGAGATAGAAGGCGCGGCCGTTGAAGAACTCGGCCATGTCGATTTGCTTGTCGAGCAGAAGCTGCTCGCACTGCACGGCGGTCTGGTACCAAACGGTGACGGCGGGCGCCAAGGCGCGCAGCTTGGCGAAAGCGCGGTCGATCTTGGCGTCGGTGAGCGGGTAGACGTCCTTCAGCGTTAGCCCGTCGGCCATCAGGGCATATTCGGGATGGCGGGCGATGGAGGGCCCAAAGATCGCGCGCCGGCCCTTGAAGGTGCTTGTGTCCCAGAAGTCGCGCCAGGAGCGCGGACCCTTCGTGGTTTGCTTATTATATGTGATGCCCCAGGAAACGGTGGAGTAGCCAAAAGCGTAGTCGTCGAGGGCGCTGGCCATGAAGTGCGTGGGGTTGATACCGGGGACAGTGATTTTCTCGAGCAAATTCTGCTTTTTGCCCAAGACGGGCCAAAATGGGGCGGCGGTGCACAGGGATGCGTTTCAATGCGTGTCCTATGCCGCATTGCTCTCCCTTAGGGTGTAAAATGATTATGCCCGTTTCGCGCAGGAGCGGAAAACGCAAAATCAACTATTAAGAACGCACGTAACAGTCGATACTTCATTCAGGGTGATGCAGAAGGCTTTTGCCCAGGGGAAGATATGGGGTGGTCTAGAAGGTTTGCCGCTTGCGCGGCGGTGGGGATTGCCGCCGCAGCGATCTGTGCCGGCGGGGTCATTGCTTCCAAAGCGTGGGCCACCGACGTGCGCGGGATCATGACGGTCAGCGCCTATGTTTCGGTGGCCGGCAGCATCGAAGTCAAGACCGCCAGTGCGGCATCGCCTGAGAGCGCCACGGGTTCCGCACAGCAAACCCGCCATGTCGGCGGCGAAAAAATGGTCGCGCAAAAACCTCCGGGTGAAACGCTTTCAAACTGCACGGCGGTCACGTTGGTCTGCACCGGGCCCTCGTCGATGCGCATCAAACTGCGGACCGACGGCGATGAGGCCGCGCGCAGCGAAGAAGCCCCCGATGTTTGCGCATCGCGCGCACGCGACAACAGCGTGATGATTTGCAATTCCAGCGGCGCGAACGCACCCAACGTCCTCGGCGTCGTCATCGATTACTGACACTTGGGTCTCAACCCGAGCGCGCAAACGCTGCGCGTGTGAAATGCGCTTTCACATCGTCGCGACACGCACGCACGCATAGCGTGACTTACAAACTGTTCATGACATCTGCCTCTCGTTCGCCGTTTTGTTTTCATTAAGTACTTCGCGTTCAATGTCCGCGCGCTTAACGCACGGATAAACGTTGCGTGCTTCGCTCGACTGAAAGTCGGCCGCTTCGCACGTACAAAACGAACTCGAAAGGGACTGGAATGAAACTCGAAACACTTCGCGCTTATGCCGCACGTTGCAGCGGCGCTTCTCTCGCCGCGGCCGGCGTAGCTGGCTTGCTCGTCACCGCTCTGCCGATGAACAAGACAGAGGCGGCGACGGCGACCGCGACGATGTCGGTATCGGCGAACATCGGCGGTGTCTGCACCGTCGGCGGCGCCAACCTCTCCTTCGGTACCTACGCCGCGACCGCCGCGTCCACCGCGACCGGCTCGATCCAGGTGACCTGCTCCAACGGCACCAATGCCGTGGTCAGCCTGAACCAGGGCAACAACAACAACCGCGTTCCCTCCGCCGGGACCCGCGCGTTGAACAACGGCACCAACTACCTGGGTTACGACGTCTATAGCGACAACGGCTATGCCACGCTGTGGAACGCCACCAACACCCAGCCGATCACCTCGACCGGCGCGCCCGTGACGCTGACGGCTTACGGCCGCATCCCGGCGGGCCAGAACCCGGCGACCGGCAGCTACAACGACACCATCACCATCACGGTTTCGTTCTAACACGTGTCGTTCTAAGCCTTTCTGCAGGGCAGGAACCCCTAGGGTTCCTGCCCATTTCTTTTGGCTTTGCCACCTGCTTGGGAACATTGATGAATATTCGCCGTTTTACACTTGAGAAGCCTCCCTGGAGGAAGCTCATGCGCATGCGTATTTCCCTTTTCCTGACCGCCCTGCTCTTCTCAAGCTTACCCGCGGCAGCCACGCCGGTGTCGGTGACGCCGACGACCATCAATTTGCGCCCGGGCAATGCCTCGGAGCTCGTCAGCCTCGCCAACGAAAGCGACACGCCGGCGCGCTTCGAGATCAACGCCTTTGTCTGGACCGAAACCGAAGACGGACGCACCGAGCTCACGCCGACCAAGGACCTGATCGTCTTTCCGGCGCTGCTTGAGTTGCCGCCGCGCGGCATCAAGAAAATCCGCTTGGGTGCGGAGCGCCCGGCGTCGGGTGGTGAGAAAAGCTATCGCCTGGTGATCAACGAGCTGCCGCAAGCGGCCAAAGGCGAAGCCGCGCTGCAGATCCAGGTGCTCACCAACATGACCTTGCCGATCTTCGTCTCCGCGAGCGCCGGTGCGCCCAAAGTAGTGATCGAAGATGCCAAGGTGGAGAACGGCAAGCTCAGTTTCGCCGTGGCCAACGGCGGCACCAGCCGCTTTGTGCTGCAGCATGTGGATGTCAGCGGCACCGGCAAGGGTGCGCAAGCCTTCGACGTTTCGCAGAAAGGCTGGTACGTGCTGGCCGGCGGAAAGCGGCGCTATGAAGTGGCCCTCGGTGGTGCCCGTTGCCGCCAAGCCGATGCGATCGCCATCAAGGCGGTGACCGATACTACAGTCGGCGAAGCGCGCGTGAGCATGCCCGCCGGTGTTTGCGGCGACGGCGCGGTGGTGTTTCTCGATACCCGCAAGACGGAGACCACGGCGACGCCGAAGCCTTGAAGCAGCCTGAGGCACCTCCCCACGCAACCCATGACTTTCCCGCGACGCAAGTCCTTCCTCGGGCGCATAGCCGTTTGCGCCGTCTGCGCGCTTTGCATGCCGATATCCGTTAACCCCGTATACGGTGGGGAGACCGCTGCGACGGCCACACAGGCCTTGCTCGATCTGACGGTGAACGGCGTGGCCAAGGACCCGGCGCGCGTCACGTTCAAGAGCGAGCGGCTGTTCATCCTGGTGCAGAGTCTGCTCGATGCGGGGCTGGTTGAAGTGCCCGGTGCGCAGCAGGAGATCGGCGGGGCGTTGTATGTGGCGAGCGATGCCTTGGGCGCGCGCGTGAAAGTGTTTTACGACGAGGAGAACCTGGCCCTCAGCCTGACGGTCGATCCGGTGCTGCTGGCGCCGACCATGATCGACCTGGCGAACGCGCCGGAGAAGATCGAGTACATCAGGAACGATACGGGATTCCTCAACTACGCGCTGACCAGCGAAAACGGCGAGACGTTTTCCCTGCTCAGCGAACAGGGTGTGAGCGTCGGACCGGGATTTTTCGACAATACGTTCTCGATCAACCGCAACGGTGCCTTTCAGCGCCTCAACAGCAACCTGACCATCGACAGCCGGCGGAAGCTGACGCGCACGGTGATCGGCGACACGATCGCAGATGGCGGTGTGCTGGGCGGAGCGAGCCAGATCGCCGGCATCAGCTATGCCAAGAATTTCGCGATCAATCCCTACTTCACGCCCTTCCCCGGGCAGCGCTTTGCCGGCGTCGTCAACACGCCGTCGACGGCGGACGTTTATGTGAACGGGCTCTTGGTGCGCAGCCTCGACATACCGCCGGGGCCTTTCAATCTGCAGAACCTGCCGGCGATTTCCGGCGCGGGCGCGACGCGCGTGGTGATCCGCAATGCCTTCGGCCTGACGCAGGAGTTGGGGGCGCCTTACTACCTCGACACGCGCGTGCTGCGGCGGGGCTTGCACGACTTCAGCTATACGGCGGGTTTTGAGCGGCAGTTCACGCAGAGCCGTTTCGGCGACTACGGCGGTCCGGCGTTCGTGGGGCGGCATCGTTATGGCTTAACGGACACGCTGACCGTCGGCGGGTTTGTCACCGCGACCAAAGACAAAATCGCCGGCGGACCGGAGGTGACGTGGACGTTGCCGTTTGGCGCGCTGGGCTTGTTCGCCGCCGGCAGCCGTCAGGGTGATACGCCGGGCGCGGCGGCGTCGGCGCAGTATGTCTACCAGTCGCTGCGCTTCAGCGTGGGCGGTGCCTTCACGTACAACAGTCCGCACTACGCCACCGTGGGTCTCGACCGCGGCGATGACCGCGCGGTGTATCAGTACAGCGGTTTCGCGGCGACGCGCTTTGGCGTTTTCGATGTGACGCTGAACTATTATCAGCAGGACTACCGCGACGCCGGTGCCAACCGTCAGCTCAACCTGACAAGTGCCGTGCGGTTGTTCGACCGCTTCAATCTGTCGCTGTCGCTGACTCACAACAAAGCCGCAGGCAACCGTGCGAGCAGCGGTGTGTTTGCGGCGCTGACCATGCCACTGTTCGGCGACACGGCGGCGACCGTATCGGCCAGTCACGACAACACCGGTTCGACGGCGGCGGTGCAGCTGCAGAAGTCGCGGCCACTGGGCGAAGGCTTTGCCTACCTGGCGCAGGCTGCGTTCGGCAGCCGCGCCGTGAGCATCGCCGACGTGCAGTATCAGGGGCGCTTTGGGTTGTACGAAGTCGATGCCACGCACATCGAAGGCGACACCAATGTTACGCTCACCGCAGCGGGTGCCCTTACCTATATTGGCGGCAATGTTTATGCGACGCGCCCGGTTCAGGACGCTTACGGGCTGATCCGCGTGCCCGATGTGGCTGGGGTGACGGGTTACGTTTCGCACCAGGACATCGGCAAGACCGACGCGCGCGGCAATCTCTTGGTGCCGAGTTTGCTGAGTTACTACGGCAATCAGCTGGGCATCGAGCCGCAGGACATCCCGCTGGACTACGCCGTCGAGGAAACCGAGCGTACGGTGGCGCCGTCTTACCGCGGCGGCGCGGTGGTCACGTTCGCGGTGAAGAAACTGCAAGCTTTCCAGGGCAAGGCGCAGCTGTTGCGCGGCGGCGAAACAGAGGTCCCGGCTTTCGGCGAGTTGGCCGTGACGGTGAACGGCGCGGTGCAAACTTCGCCAATTGGCACCGATGGCGCATTCTATCTCGAGAACCTGCCGCCCGGCATATGGCCGGCGGAAATCCTTTTCGAGGGAACACCGTGCCGTTTTGCAATGCAGATCCCAAAGGCGCCCGAGCGCTTTGTCGACATGGGTGTGGTGTCATGCACGCCTTAGTGTTCTTGATGATGCTGTTGATCGGCGGTGAGGCCCGGGCCGTGGACGTCAACCAATGCCGGATCGATGTCACGCCGGTGCGCTTTGGCACTTACAATCCTTTCGCGACGGCGGACGCGCGCGCCAACGGCGTCGTGGCCTATAGCTGCACGATCAGTACGCCGATCTCCATCAGCCTCGATCACGGCGGCGGCGGCAGCCTGACTACACGCACGATGCGCATGGGGGCTGAGGTGTTGGAATACAATCTGTATATGGATGCGGCCTGCAGCATCGTCTGGGGCGACGGCACCGGCGGCAGCCAGATCTACCGCGAGGCCGCACCGCCGCCCGACACCAATGTCTCGGTGCCGATTTATGGCTGCATCCGCGCCGGCCAGCGCGGGCGGATCGGCGGCTATCAGGAAAATCTTGCGGTGACCATTAACTTCTAGGACGCCGCGCGGGAAATATATTCGCACCGCGCAACAACTCTTGGCGGTCTTCGCCGTTTTGGCCCCATCACAGGGTCCTCCATGATGCACTTCACACCAGCACCACGCCCAAGGTTACAGGGGGAGCCGTTTTTTGCCGGCTCGGAGGGTGAATTTCATAAGACCCTGGCGCGCTTTAACCAGGAACGCTTTACGCCGGCCAATCCCGGTATTGTCTTGTTCGAGCCCGGCAATGCTTTGCGCTTTCACCGCATGGAAGTGGCCTTCCTGGAGGCGATGCGCCAGGAAGCGCAGACATACCTTTCTGAAAATCCTGCCGATCCTGAGGACCTGGTGGCGTGGTTCGAAAGTGTAGCGTCCGGCGCAGGTGAACAGGCCGCAGCATTCTTTGACTGGTTGGCGGAACGCGCCGACAGCGAACAGGTACGCTGGGTGCTGCAACAAGAGATCGGCGCAGAGGCCGCGGTGCCTGACTTGCTGGCGCTCAGCCAAGTGCGCATGCCGGCGCGGGTGAAGGTCGCCATGGCGCG
The DNA here is from genome assembly GCA_947481595.1 of Fidelibacterota bacterium. Lineage (GTDB taxonomy): Bacteria > Pseudomonadota > Alphaproteobacteria > Rhodospirillales > Rhodospirillaceae > SHVO01. The sequence continues at coordinate 10,973 of CANKHC010000001.1, read as the reverse complement.
CGCCTTCTGGGAAGAAATGGGACGCGGCGAGGAGAAGGCCACGCACAGCGAGATGCTCGAACACCTGGCGCATCACTTCGCCATCCGCGCCGACCTGGGCGCCATCATCCCGGAAGCCATGGCGCAGGAGAATTTGCTCAACGCCATGGGCGCGCACCGCCAATACGCTTTTCATGCGGCCGGAGCGTTGGGGATCACCGCGCTGCTCAATGACGAACGCGCGCCGACCATGATGCGCGCCCTCACCCGTTTGAAAGTGCCGGCGAAGGCGCGCAAGGTTTTTGCGGTGCAGGCGGCGCGTGACCCGGCCGAGACGCGGGCCTGGCTGGATGACGTGATCGCGCCGCTGGCGCGGCGGAATACCGTGCGGGCGCAATCGTTGGCCGAGGGTGCGGTGATGCGGCTGATGGCGGCGGCGCGCTGCCAGGAGGCGTACCGCTTGAAGTTCGCATCAGAGTTGCAGGCGCGCCGAACTTAGGGCCCCTTCCGGCGTTAGTGCCCTTATGGACAACACTCCTCTTTGGCAGGACCAGGCGGCATCAGTTTTCCCGGCGCTGACGGGCGACCTTACGGCTGAGATCGCCGTGGTGGGCGCCGGGGTGGCCGGCCTGACCAGCGCCTATCTGCTCACGCGCTGCGGCTATCATGTGCATGTGATCGATAAAAAAGGTGCCGGCGGCGGCATGACCGCGCGCTCGACGGCGCATATTGCGACGGCGGTGGATGAGGGCTGGCGCAATTTGGTCAAGACGCTGGGCCCGGCCAAGACGCGGCTGGTGGCGCGCGCCTATCTCGCGGCGCTGGATCTGATCGGGCGCACGCAAGCCGATGAAAGCATCACCTGCGATTATGCCGAGATCGACGGCTATCTGGTGGGCACGCGCAGTGACGTAGGTGTGTTGGCTGCTGAGAAAGCCGCGGCCTGTCAGGCGGGCCTCACCGGCGTCGAGTGGGCGGGAGCCCCCTTCCCGCGCGTGATCGACGGTGTCGCCTTGCGCTTTCCCGGCCAGGCGCGGCTGGATCCGGTGAAATATACCCAGGGCCTTGCGGCCTGCATCGCGCGCGACGGCGGCATGTTTCACGCGGCGGAAATCGCACACGCCCATGAAGACGACGCCGGCGTCACGCTGACGAGCAAAGGTGGACAGCGCATCCACGCCCGCAAAGCGGTGATCCTGGCAACGCGATCGGGACTAGGTTTCGCGCCCGCCGCCAATGTGGAGCGCAGTGTGCGCAGCTATGTGATCGCCGGGGAGATTCCCAAGGGCAGCGCCGAAGACGCCGTGAGCTGGGACCTCGACGAACCTTATCACTATGTGCGGATCACACCGGGCACGGAACGCGATGTGCTGATTGTCGGCGGTGAGGACCAAGATACAGGCGCGCCGGCCGATGCCGAGCGGCGCTTCGCGCGCCTGGAGTCATGGACGCGGGCGCGGTTTCCGCTGGTAGGCGAGATGCGTGCGCGCTGGATCGGCGGCCTGAAGGAAACCCGCGACAACCTTGGTCTGTTGGGACGCAGTGCGCCGGACTCGAATGTCTATATCGTGGACGGCGACAGCGGTGTCGGATTCACCCATGCGACAGTGGGCGCCATGATCATCCGCGACATGATCGAAGGCCGCGACAATCCCTGGGCAGCGCTGTTCGATCCTTTGCGCTTTGGGCCGGCCCTGCATCACTTGATGACGTCGGATGCGGCGTTAAGCGCTGCGGGCTAAGGGCGGCGCGGCCCATCCCGTTACCGTCCGTCCACCATAAAGATGTGATTGCGCGCGCTCCGTGGCGATGAAAGCTTCGAACGATGGGCCGCTGGCGTGCGCTTCGAGGGCGCGGGCCTGATCGTCGAGACGTTTTAGCGCGGCCAGGACTTCTTCGCGCCCGAGTTTGGCTTTGCGCACGGCGGTCTTCAACACGCGGATGGTTTCGTCCATGATCTTCACCGGCACGGGGTACGGATGGCCGTCCTTGCCGCCATGCGCCAGTGAGAAGCGCGCGGGATCGGAGAAGCGGCAGGGGGCGCCGTGCAGCACTTCGGTGACGAGCGACAACGCACGCACCGTGCGCGGGCCCACGCCGGGCACCAGCAGAAGATCGGCGAAATCTTTTGGGCCTTGCTCCGCCGCAGCAGCAAGGTTGGCGTGCAGGCGGCGCAGCACCACGTCGCCCGCATGCACGTCGTGATGATCGGGCAGCATGAGGTGCGGCAGGGTCGGCTGCTGGGCGCCGTGTTTATCGATCAGTGCGATCTCGGCAACGATGCGGTCGGGGCCTTCGCTGGTAAGCAGTTCCAATTGCCGCGCGCGCGAGACGGCCGCGCGGGCATCGGTGAGGTTGAGGATGTCGGCACCCGCGCGGCCTTCGATGGCTTGGTGCGGCTGATCAACAAAATCGCGGATGCCTTCGCTGAGCCAGTGATAGCGCCGCGCCTGGCGCGCGTCGGCGTTCATGCCCTGCTGGACGACACACCATTTACCGTCATCGGTGACGATGAAGCCGTGGATATAAAGCTGGAAGCCGTCCTGCACGGCGGCGCTGTCGACTTTGGCCACCAAGCGGCTGGTGCGCGCGAGGCCGGCGCCGTCGAGGCCCTTGCGCTCGCCGAGGGTGATGAGTTCAGCCGGCGTGCTGCGCGAATGACTGCCGCGCCCGCCGCAGACATGCAGGCCGAGTTCGTCCTTGAGCGGCGCCAGTCCGCGTTTGAGCGCGCCGATGACGGATGTGGTGATGCCCGAGGAGTGCCAGTCCATGCCCATGACGGCGCCGAAGGACTGGAACCAGAAGGGGTGGGAAAGCCGGCGCAGGAACTCGTCGCGGCCGTAGTGGTGGATGATGGCCTGGGTCATGACCCCGCCCAGCCTGGCCATGCGCTCGGCCAGCCACTTGGGGACAAAGCCGCCGTGAAGGGGCAAATCAGCGCTGCCGGCGCGCCCGAAAGATGGGGGTGTCATGTAACAACCTATTGAAATCATGAGATTCTGTTACAGAACAAATGTAGAACATTTGGCCGGACATTGTCACGTACAAAACGTGATCACAAGAATGTGGAGGGCTACGCGGCGCGCAGAAGGGTGAGGACCGCGGCCTCGTCGGCGCGCAGGCCCGGGATGCGGCGGCGGGGAAGGCGCCGGCTGGCGCTGTAAGCGTCGATCACTGCCGGGTGCACGTAGCATTTTCGGCAGATCGCCACGGTATTGCCGAGGCGTTCGGCGACGGCGGCCACCGCGGCTTTGATCGTGCGATTGGCGGCGGCTTCGCTGGCCGGCGGCGCGCCTGCCTTGAGCGCAGCGGCACACAGAACCGTTCCCGCCCAGGTGCGGAATTCCTTGGCGGTGATGTCGCGTCCGCTGACCGCGCGCAAGTAAGCGTTGACGTCGTTTGAGCTGATGGCGTGGCGCACGCCATCGTCGTCGCGGTATTGAAAGAGATGCTGGCCGGGCAACTCCTGGCAGGCCCGCACGGTTTTCGCGACACGCCGGTCGGTGACGGCCAGACGCCAGACCTTGCCGCTCTTTCCCTTGAAATGAAATTTGAGCGCGCTGCCGTTCACCGCGACATGGGCGTCACGCAATGTCGTGAGGCCGAAGCTTTTATTGGCGCGGGCGTAGTCGGCGTTGCCGACACGGATCAAAGTGGTCTCGAGCAGATGCACGACCGTCGCCAATACCTTCGCGCGCGGCAGGCCGGGGAGGCGCAGATCGCGCGCGACCGCACGGCGAATCTTCGGCAGCACGTCCGCGAAGGCCGCGAGGTGGGCGAACTTGTGCTCGTCTTGCGCCGCACGGAACGCCGCGTGATAGCGGAATTGTTTGCGCCCGCGTGCATCACGGCCGGTGGCTTGCAAATGAGCGCGCGCACTGGTGCTGATCCAGACATGACGCCAGGCCGGCGGGATCGCCAGCGCACGGATGCGTGCGAGCGTCGCCGCGGCGTTTACGCGACGGCCCTTGGTGTCGAGATAAATGAAACCCGATCCATTACGCTTGCGCGCAAGTCCCGGCACGGTGTCATTCACATGTATGAGCGAAACGTCAGGGTTCATCGCCAGAGCAACGCAGAGACGGACTTTTCCATCCGCTTCACTTTTTTTGGAACCCTGGCCTGGAAAATCCCGTTGTCTGAATCCGCACGCATGAATTCCTCATTCCGTGCGCAGCATTAAAATCAAGGAGCGCATCCAGTGGCCAACGAAAATCGCACGCAACAGGGCGACCAAAGCCAGCAGAAAGGCGACCAAAACCAGAATCGCCAGCAGAACCAACAGGGTCAGCAGGGCCAGAAGCAGCAGGGCAATCAGTCCGACCGCAACGATCGCGACGATCAAGACAGCCAGCAGAACCAACAGGGTTCACAGAACCGCGCGCAGCAGGGTCAGCAGGGCCAGAATCAAAAGCAGCAGGGCAATCAGTCCGACCGCGATGATCAGGACAGCCAGCAGAACCAGCAGGGCTCAAAGAACCAATCGCAGCAGGGCGCTAACCAGAGCGATTCAGATGAGCAGAATCGTCAGAACCGCAACAAGTCCAGCCAGAACGACTCCAACCAGAAATAGCGAAATACTCTAAAGATCAGGGGCCTTCGGCAATCCGCCGGAGGCCCCTTCTTTATTGGCGCGGATTTTTTAGCCCGCGATTCGTCCGGCGTCAGCCGGCAACTTCGGTATCTGGCCGGTCGTCGCCCTTGGCGACTTCCTGGTGCCACTCACCGTCGCGGTCTTCCCATGTGATGCCGGTGGTCATGCCGCCGAGCCTCTGGCGCGCAGCGGCCTGTTCGGCGGCGGCGCGCGCCTGCTCACGCGTGCGGTAGGTTTCGGAGTAGGCGCCGCTGGCGCGGTAAGCCCAGCCACCGTCGTGCTCGACAACTTCGTAGATGATCTTCGCCATGTTTGGATTCCGTTTTTGCGGGAGACGGAATCACAATCGGCGTGCGCCGATATTGTTCCACGGCACAATTTTTGCGTGCGGGCAATAAGTGTGCGCCGGACCCTTCGCTGCCTTTCGTTGTAAGGCAGCGCGACAGTCTTTGCGGGTATTTCTAGGTTTTCTTACAGGACCTGCGCGGAATACGCCGGTTGTAGGCGTGTTACGGGTGGCCCGTGTTTTGCATAACTGATCATCAGAGGCGTTCTAATGCCGCCGTTTCAAGAGGATCCCTTTGATGGAATTTGTTCACGATATGAAAGAAAGCGACAACCGTATGCCCCACCGTTCGGTCCGCGGCCGTATGCCGTCGGGTAAACCCAATCCCGTTGACGTCTATGTCGGCAACCGCGTCAAACACCGCCGCATGGCGCTGAGCATGAGCCAGGAACAACTTGGCGTCGCACTCGGCGTCACCTTCCAGCAAGTGCAGAAATACGAACGCGGTGCAAACCGCATCGGTGCCAGCCGCTTGTGGGATTTGAGCCGCGTGCTCGAATGTCCTGTGTCGTATTTCTACGACGACATGGATGAGGAAACCGCGAGCAACTCTCCGCGCAAGCTGGGCGAGCATTTTCGCCGCGCTGAACGCGGACCTGCGTCGTAAGCGGGCTTCGTAAAAAAGCGGCGTTCTAGAAAACCGCGCGCGAAGATGATTTGATCCACCCGGTCGAAGCCACACGGCTTCGACCGGCGGCGCGGGAAGATGCGTGAGATCGTTGGGTTGATGTGATGTCGGTTTCCACGGCGATCTGGCGCGTAGCGGCTCTGACGAGTGCAGTGCTCTTATCGGTGCAGGCATCGGCCGCCGAGATTCGCGTCGGCGCCTTGCGTGGCACCAAGACCCTTGCCGCCGCGGTCAATGCCGCCAAGGCCGGCGACCGCATCATTGTCGATCCCGGGATTTATCTGAACGACACCGCAACAGTGAATGCGTCGGTGACCATTGAGGCTGCCGGCGCAGGTGTGATCCTGCGGGCGACCACGCCGCTCGCCAACCGCAAAGGTTTTCTGATCACCAACACCGACGTCACGGTGCGCGGGCTGACGTTCGACGGTGCGGAGATTTCCAAGAGCGATGGCAACAACGCCGCCGGCATCCGCCACCAGGCCGGGCAGTTGACGGTCGAAGACTGCACGTTCAATGACAATCAGAACGGCATCCTGACCAATTCCAGCGACACAGCGACCTTGACCATCCGCCGCTCGGTCTTTTCCGGCAACGGCGCGGGGGATGGGTATACGCACGGCGTTTACGCCAACGTCATCGCGCGCCTGATCATCAGCGATAGCACCTTCGCCGGCACGCGCGCCGGCCACGACATCAAGAGCCGCGCGAAGAAGACCGAGATCACCGATACGATATTGGATGACGGCGTCAACGGTACGCCGAGCTATGCCGTCGATCTGCCTAACGGCGGTGAGGCGGTGCTCGACGGCCTGGTCATCACGCAAGGGTCGAAGACCAGCAATACGACGATGGTCGCCTTCGGGGCCGAAGGCAGTTTGCACGCCCCCAGCCGCTTGACGGTGAAGAACAGCACGCTGGTCAACACCGCCGCCAACAGCACCGGCATCTACAACTTCACCTCTACGGCAGCCGAACTGATCAACAACACCTTCCAGAACGTGGGCCAGGTTCTGCGCGGACCTGGCGAGGTTTCGAAGACCGAAGCCCCCGCCGCCGTCATCAACGCCGGCGCGGTTTTCGCGGCAGGAACAGACTCGCTGTCGTTCCTGCGCTTCTTCAACGGCGGATCGGAGGCGGCGCGCGTGACCGTGAAGCTGTTCGACGGCGGCACCGGCAAGCAAGTGGCGGCCTGGACCAGCCCGGCGATCGCGCCCGGCGCCGCGCCGCAGTTTTCCATCGGCACGATCGAAGAAGCCGCCGGTGCGGGCTTGGCGCGCCCGGCGTCCTACACCCTCAGCATCGAGACCGATATGGAGGGGACCTTCCAGCATGCGCTGTTCCGCAGCCTCGACGGCACGCTGACCAACCTCTCGACCTGCGACAGCGCTCCGCCGGCAAGCCGCCGCACGCTGGCTAACGTGCATTCCTCGCTGCTGGACAGCAACTATCCCAGCACCGTTGTGCTGGTGAACTCTGGGAACGCTGCCGCGCCTGCAAGCCTGCGGCTGCTCGATGCGCGTGATGGGCGGTCGCTTGGCGGGTTCACCACATCGGTCCTTCCCGCCCACGGCCAGATCGCCCTGCCGATCGCTGCCGTCGAAGCCGCCATTGGTTTGCACCCCGACGCGGCGATGTTCCACTACGACCTCAGGCTGGAAGGCACGTTCACCGGCATCCTGCAGCACCTGGTCAACAACCGGCGCTCGGGCGTGATCAGCGATATGAGCGCCGTTTGCGCGCTCGCCGACTGATGCTCTCCGCCCCTAGACTTGCGCAAGGGCGGATGGCGTGAGACTCTGCGAAAGTTCGCGCGGAGTTTGACGTGACAAAAAAGGGCATCGATTTTTCTCTCGGCGAACGAGGCCTCAACAAGGTTCTCGATCGCCGGCCTTTTGTGAAAGGCGTGCTGATTTTCGAGGAAGGCCAGCACGCGCGCGATGCTTTTGTCATCCTGCGCGGCGAAGTCGAGATCGTCTCGCGCAACAAGGCCGGACAGACCGTGGTGCTGACCACGCTGAGCAAGGGTAAGATGTTCGGCGAACTCGCCCTCATGGCCGATTCCAAACGCACCGCCAGTGCCCGCGCCGGCGAGGATTGCGAGGTTCTGGTGATCAGCCAGGATGTCTTCAAGAAGAAGCTGGAGGACGCCGATCCGTTGCTGCAGTTCTGGATCAACCAGCTGGCCGACCGCGTGATCGACTTATCGAAGCGCGTGACGTCGCCGCCCAAAGCCGGTCCGTAAGTCCCGCTAATACGCCCAAGCGACCGTGGCACCGAAGGTGCGCGGACGCATGGGGATCTTCTGGGGGACCTGGCTCAGCGAAAAGGGATTACCAAAAGCATAGGCGTTGGTGGCGTTGTCGGTGACGTTCTCGACATAGGCCGAGAATTTCCAGTGCGGACGCTGCAGCGCGGCCCGCAGATCGATGACGTGATAAGCGGACACGGCGGCATTCGCCATGACACCGCGCGCAAGACGCGCCTTGCCGACGAAGCCGTACTTGAGATTGAAGACGGCGGTGTTGTCGCCGGCCAACGGAACTTCGTATTGCGCAGCGACGGTCCCCGACAGCTGCGGCGGCGCCGGCAAGCCGTTGATCACCGAGCCCGCCAGCGCACCGGCGGTGGTCGAAAGCTTGGGCCGGTTCCAGGAGACGTTGGCGATCACCTGGACGTGCGGCAGTGGGACATAGGTCAGATCGGCTTCAAAACCGAAATTTCGCACGTCGCCGACGTTGGCGGTAAAGAAGATGCCGCTGGGGCGGATCAAGTCGGCTTGGGCATTTTCCCAATGCTGGTAGAAGATCGTGCCATTCAGTGTGGCGTGCTCGCCCAGCACGACGTTCTTGGAGCCGATCTCGAAATTCCACAAGCGGTCTGAGTCGAAGTTGGAGACCGTCAGCGGCCGTCCGCCGGAGGTCACGCGCGGCGCAATGGCCGCGGCGATGTTGATGCCGCCCATGCGGAAGCCTTGGGTCATCTGGGCGTACAGCAGCTGGCTGGAATTGAGCTGATAGGAGATGCCGACCTTAGGCGTCACGCCAGTCTTCTGGTTCTCGCCGAAAGCCTGAGCCGGGCCGACGTCGATCAGCTCGGCGTTGTTGGCTGAGGTGCGCTCGGTGCTGCGGTAGGAGCGCAAGCCGGCGGTGAGTGCTATGCGCGAGGCGAACGTATAGGTCGCCTCGCCGAAGCCGGCGAGTTCAGTGCCGCGATCGGCGCGGTTCTTGGAATAGAAGATAAAGCGGGGCGTGCGGTCGAGGCGCGTGAGGGCCAAGTCTGAAGTGTTATTGCGGTGAGAGACAAAGATCCCGCCCAGCCACTGCCAGCGCCCGCCCGGCAGGGAGACCAGGCGTGTTTCGTGGCTGAAGGTTTCGTAGCGGTTGATCTGGGTGAAGGCGGTGGGCTGCGGCGGCTCCATGAGCAGCACCGGCAGCGCTTGCGAGGCATCGTAGGTGGCGTTGGCGTGGTGGTCGATCCAGGCCGTGGAGGAGATCAGATCGGCCCAACTGAGTTCGCCTTCGACCGCGATATTGCCCTCGAAGAAGGAGCTGTTCGAAGGCTCGGCGTGGAATGTCGCGCGCGCGTAGCGCGGCATGGACGCGTCGGCATACTGCGTGTCGTCGTTGTCGGTCTTTTGATAGAGCACGCCGGCGCGCAGCGTCCATTCTTGCGACAGAGCCAGGCGCGCGACGGCACGACCGCCGGAGGTGTCGCTTTGGTTGATATGGCGCGCGCCGCGCAAAGTGTCGTTGATGTAGCCGCCGTCGTGACGCGCATAGGCCACCGCGCGCATTGCCATGCGGTCGCCGAGCATGGGCACATTGGCGACGGCGGCGAATGCCCCCGATGCGCCTGACCGGCCCGAGGCGCTGCCGTCGGTGGCGGCTTCGAGCTGCGTTACGCCGAAGACGGGCTGACGGGTGATGAGGCGCACGAGGCCGCCGATCGAGCCGGCACCATACAGCGTCGATTGGGGTCCGCGAATGACCTCGACGCGGTCGATGTCCACCAGCGCGAGATTGGGATCGGGGGCGTTGAAGATGGCGCGGGTCTCGTCGATGTAGACGCCGACCGTGGACTGGGTGTTGCCGGTGAACGGGCCGTCCGACAATCCGCGCACGATGAATTTGTTTTTGCCCGGTGCCTGGTTGGTGGTGGCAAGCCCCGCGACCAACGACGTCACGTCGCGCGAGGACCGCAACCCGTAATTCATGGCGGTGGTGCCGGTGACGGCGGCCACCGAGATCGCCGTGGTCTGCAGGGACAGCGCGCGCTTGGCCGCCGTGACGGTGATCTCTTCGAGCGCCGGCAAGGTTAGTGGCACCAAGGCTTCGCGGACCGGCGGCGCGGATGAGGGGATGCTCTGCGCCTCGAAGATGCGCCAGGTCGCAGCATCGATCCTCTCGAAACTCAGTCCCGTCCCGGCGAGCAGGCGGCGCAAAGCACTTTCGACGGTTTCGGTGCCGGCGAGCGGGCGGCTGACGCGGTTGGTGAGGGAGACGCTGGCAAGGCCGATGGAGATGTCGGCTTGGGTGGCGAAGGACAGGAGGGCGGCGCTTAAGGACTGCGCCGGGATGTTGTAGAGGTGCGCCTCAGCGGCGGCGGAGGCTGGGGCTGGCGAGGCAAGCGCGCGCGGGCCGGCGGCAATGGCTAAGCCGCAGCCCACATACAAAGCCGCCGTCCATGCTGAGCAGGCCGTTCGCCCCATCGCCCCCGCGCTGCAAGGTCATTTATTGGAACCCCGCAGCAATATTACCCGATCGGTTTCGGACTGCACAGTAATCGGCAGAAAGGCCGCGAGGCGGCGCAGGACCGCGGATTCCTCGTCCATCCTGAGGATGCCCGAGAACCGCAGGTTCTGGACGTCGGCGTCCGGGACGACAACCGGCTGCGCAAAGTAGCGATTGAGCTCAGTTACAACCTGAGACAGCGGCGCATCGTCAAATACCAGACGCCCGTCGCGCCAGGCGCTGATGACGGCCGGATCGACGTGGACGAGCTGATAGGCGGCGACGCTTTCGCTGCCAATGTAACGGTCGCCCGGCGACAGGGCGACGCCTTCATCGGCTGCATTCTGGTGTGAAACCTGCACTTTGCCGTGTTCAACCGAGACGACAATCCGGCCTTCGTGGCGCAGCACGTTGAAAGCCGTGCCGACCACGCGCACGCGCTTGGGGCCCATGGCCACGATGAAGGGCCGCTGGGCATCGGCGGACACTTCGAACAGCGCCTCGCCCTTGTCGAGGATGACGTCGCGCCGATACGTGCCGAGATCCACGGTCAGTTTGGTGTCGGTATTGAGATGCACCACCGAGCCATCGGCCAGGGTGACGTCGCGGGTTTCGCCGATCTTGGTGACATAGGTTTCAACGGGCACCGACGCCCGCTGCGCGATGAAGACGAGCGCCACGGAGGCGGCGATT